>JBDNCP010000175.1:0-9514 GCA_046719575.1 Cyanobacteriota bacterium | reverse complement strand
GGCGATCGCCCCCATTTCGTCCAGCGGCTGAGGCTCCGTCTGCATCACCGCCTGAAAGTCATTCAGGCTCAGGTCTTCTCGGTCGGGCGGCAGTTCGGTTTCATCCAGCGCATTCACCCAATCTGCCAGCGATTCTGGCGTAGTCAGGGGGGCGTTTGCCTTTTCGGGCAGTGGACTGGATAGGCCTGGCGGCGGCCCGTCTAGCAGCAGCGTCATCTCATCGTCTGACTCATCTTCGACGGGAAACAGGCTGGAGATAAACAGGTCGTCTTCCGTCGGGTTGTTTTGACTGAAAGCGCCGCTCTGCCAGTAGGACTGGCCCTCGTCGTCGATGCCAGCAGCCGAGCCAGCAGCGGGGAAGGGATCGGGCGATCGCCCCCAGTCTGCCCGCGAATCTGCCTCAATGTCGCTGGTTTCCGGGGTGTTAGACGGTTCGGATGGGAGGCTTGGCGTGGGTGGAGGGGCTGCGGACGAGCTGAGGGCAGCCAGGTCGGCGCTGAAGGCATCCGCCGCCAACCCCTCCAAATCTGACAGATCAGCCGCAAGCTGCTCCAGCGTAGTCTGATTTACCTGCACATCGGGGCGCGGGCTGGCCAGCACATCGTCGCTACCCAGCAGATCTTCGTCAGGATTTGCAGGTTCGTAGCGGTCTTCTGCATCGGTCGCTAGCCCATTGGTCGGCAGCCCGATTGCCGATTCTTCTGCGGACTCTGCCGCCATCAGTTGCAGCAGGTCGTTGAGGGAGCGAATCACCTCCGGCTTATGGGACTTCGTGGAGGACAGGCTATCGTCTGGCTCTTGGGCGCGGGGCGGCTCTGGGGATTCCCCAAACAGCAAATGCTCCACTGCTTCGGGCGATCGCTCTGCGGGAACGGGGGGCTGAGCCTCAGATGAAACTGGCTGCTCTAGTGGCTCTGTGGCTTCCCCCGCAGCAGCGGCCGACGCGGGAGCGTTCATAAACTCGCTCAGGAGATCCACCAGTTCATCAACGCTGGGGCTGGCGATCGCCGTATCTGCCCCCTCGGCTGCCTCGATAGACGGGTCGGCCTGTCCGCCAAACAGGGCCTGATCCAGGCTATCCAGGCTGCCCAACTCCGCCTCGATCGGGCGTGTATCAGTCAAATCAGACAAATCAGATTCGTCCTCAGAGTCGTCTGCTAGATTGGGGGTCGCAGGAGTCGCCTGGGAGGTTGCCTGATCAGAAGCGGGCTGAACGAGCGATCGCTGCTCTGCATCCGACAGGTGTTGATCCACTGGCTCCTTATCTGCTGGGTCTGCTGCCTCTCCGACTGACCCGGCCGCGTCTATCCCAAACAGGCTCTCGTAAAACGCATCCAGTTCGTCATAGGACTGTGTTGCTGCATCGGCATCCCCGCCAAATCCCGTGGTCAGGCCGTCGCTGTCGGGTGTGTCGGTAGGTTCTGCCTGCTCTAGCTCAGCATCCAGTTGCGTACTAATTTGCCCCAGCAGATCCAGCGCCGAATCCAGATCTTCGATTGATAGGCTTGGACCTGTGGGGGATTCTTCTTCAGCCTGTTCGGACTCTTCAGCCTCTTCAGCATCAACCTGCAAAACCGTGCGGGGATCACCCAGTGGCTCATCCGTCGGGAGATCCGTCATCACCGACTCGTCAATCTGGAACATTGTCAAGTCTTCGTCGCCGTCGTCTAGCGCCGCGAACTCTGCATCGTCTTCCAGTTCGGGCAACTCTGGAACCGATGCTAGTTCCAGCCGCTCTAGCTCCTGGGTGAGCAGTTCCAGCGCCTCCAGGTCGTCGATTTCGTCCAGCAGTCCTGGATAGGCGGTGGAACCCATCGGACGGGTATCTGCGGGAATTGGGTCTGGTTTGCTTTCTGCCTCGGTTTCCGCAGGTTTGCGCTCAGCCGTGCCGGATTCCTGGCTGGGTTCCGGCACCTGAAACACCGTCAGTTCCTCATCCAAATCGGGTTCCGGCACCTGGAAGACCGTCAGTTCATCTTCCAGTTCGCTGAGGAGTTGGTCGATTGGGTCGAGGCTTTCGGACTGGGGGCGGGGGGATGGGGCAGTGGTTTCTAAAGAAGCGGGCGGCCACTGTTCTGTGAGTGGCTCGGTCGCTGGCGACTGAGCGGGCGGGCGGACTGGCGACTGGGGCAAGCTAGTAGCGGGCTGCCATTCGGCATCTTGAATCGATGCCTGGAGGTAGTGGGAGGCTTCTCGGCTAAGCTGTTCGGCTAGGCGGTTCACCATCGCCGCAAAAATAGATTCGCCCTGTTGCCCTAGGGTGTTCATCTTGTCTAGCCCTAGGCTGAGCGATTCTTGATAGGTTTCGATGTTGCTCTGGAGCGACTCGAAGATGACGCGCAGGCTGTTGTCCAGCTTTAGCAGCAGTTGGTCAGTCTGAGCCTGAATGCGCTGAACTTGCTGGAGCCGCTCGGCAGGGGTGAGGGCGGGCACCTCGGATGGAGGGAGGGGAACAGCGGGGTCGGATTCTCCGGCTGCGACGGAGGGGCGATCGCGCGTTGCCTGGGCCTCAATCTCCGTCAGCATTTGGGCCACTTGCCCCGTCAAATCGGCCTGCAATCGGCCCATCAGCGTTTGCAGAAACTCGGAAATGAGGCGCTGTTGGTCGGCGGCGGGCAGCGTGGCGGCTGGCGGCGGGGTGGCATCCGTCAGCAAAGCCTGCTGGCGCTGAGACTCTAGCTCATGGATTTCTTGTAGGAGGCGATCGCGCTGACGATACAGCACCTCCAAGTCATTCCGCAACGGCTGCATCACCGTCGTCCGCAAGTAGGTCATCTCTTGCAGCAAGGCTTGCAGCACTTGTTGGGCCGACTCCGCAGGCGAAACTGGCGACAGGGGCACCGCGTAGCCCTGATTCATCGGGTCGTGGGTCAGGGCGCTACTCGATGCCGCAGCCCCCTGTTGCTGAATCTGGGCTAAGTATCGTCGGGTTTCCTCTAAGACACGGCGCTGTTGGTCTGCCTCGCTACTCATGACCCAAGGCAGGCGGGGGCTGGATTTACCCAGCACCTCGTCGATCGCTTGAATTAAATCTTGAAGTTGCGCCGGTTGATACGTCACGGTTGTCTGGAGGAGAACGAAGGGAGCGGCTTGGCGTTGTTGAAACTGACAGAGCGAGGGGCCAGGGCTTACGGTTTGCTTATGGGGGTTGGCTCATGAAAATTGGCTTACGTAATTACACCTTAAACCTCCACAAGTACGTGCAAGTACACCTCATTTAGTTTAGGATTCCCCGAAAATGCCACCACTCTTCCCATGCCGCAAGAAAAATCAACGTTTTGAAGCTATGTTTTGAAGATTTTGAAGCGACATTCTGGGGTGGCGCACGCTCTAGGTCAACGGTTCAATGGTGTTTATCCAAGGTGTTTATCTAAGGTGTTTATCCAAGGTGTTTATCTAAGGTGTTTATCCAAAAGTTCCAAGATTGATCCAAGATGTTTATCCAACAGTGTGCAACAGTGCTTAACCGTGTCTAATGCCTGATTGACTGACAAAACTTGGGCATCGGGCGGTTGAAACCGCTGCTCCATCAGCGAAGTCGGCCTTCGCCGACTCTCTACGCTTACTCAAAACCCGCGTAGGCAGGTTTTGCCTGTATAGGCGCGGCTTCCAGCCGCCAGTGGTGAATGTTTCGTCAGTCAACGAGGTCTAACGCTAAACACGATGGAATTGCTATACGGAATTGTTTACGGAATTGTTATAGAGATGCATTGCTGCGCGTGCCCAAATTTTAGTGCGGAATTGCGTAATTAGAATCACGGCTAATGCGCGATCGCTCTTTTAGTCTAGATCGGCGTTCTTCGGAAGAGACGGGCATTCTGCAAGATTTTTGACCTCTTACGCTCTCCTATCTTACGCTCTCCTAAAGGAAAGGGACTTTAAGGAGAAAGACTTTGAGTTTCGCGTTAAGATGGCGCAGGGTCACGGCGTATCTGGTATACCCATTTGGCAAATCCATCGGGCACACCATACCGACAGACCACCGTTGCCGATCGCCATATCGCGCTTCATAATTTGTACTGGGTGCGGTTAGAGATGCCGTATTTCTTCTGTCTTGCCCGTTTAGCACAGTCAGCGTGTTCTCTGAAAGAGAAAGCCAAGCCAGCAAATTAACCACAGAGCAAGCAAGAGCCAGCATGGACAGCCCCCTTACATTTCGTGGAAAGATGCGACGCAGCAGCTTTTTGAACCGAGAGGAATCCTCCGCAGCCCTGGGCACGTTGCCTGCTCAGCGCCCTGCATTTGTGCTGTCGGGGCTGACGGGCGCAGCAATTGCGGCGGCCTGCTGGGTTGGCATGGGCGATCGCGCTCTGGCTCAAACTGCGCCCCCGCCCAACCCTGTGCTAAAAATCGGCATCGTGCAGCGCTTTGGCGACGAGCCGCAGGACGTATTGACGCTGCAACCCGCCGAGGGCGATCGCCTCTCGCTCCGCTTTAAGACTGACGATGGGCAAAATCGAACTGTGACCACTGCGGCTCCGGTGAAGGTGGGCGTGGTGATGGAGCCGCTGCCAGAGCCGAAGGTAGTGGAAAAAGTGGTGTTGGGAAACCACCGCAGCTTTGAGAGCGCAGAAGACCAGGCCAACCAGTGGCGATCGCGTGGCATTGAGGTCGAACTTGCTCAGCCGCGCCAGTGGCAGGTGTGGGCTAAGCGTGACACTTACAAAACGCCGCTGGTGCGTCGGCTGCTGCTGAAAAATTTGCAGGCCCAAGGCGCACGCACTGCCTTCATCGATCGGCAGGTGCAGCGACAGGTGCCCCGTGCTGTGCTGGAGGTGGAGGGCAATCGCCTGATGCGAGATGAGGTGGAAATCCTCTCTTCCTATGGTCGTGTGTTTGTCACCGAAGGCGAACTGCCCCCCAACGCGGCTCGCAATGCCAATGTGCCCAACCGTCGGCTCTATGGTGGCAGTCTGCGCCTCCAGCCCAACGCCTATGGCAACTACACCCTGGTCAACTACGTCCCCACGGAAACCTATCTGCGTGGTGTGGTGCCCCATGAAATCGGGCCCTCTGCGCCACCAACCGCAGTGCAGGCGCAGGCGATTTTGGCGCGAACCTATGCCCTGCGAAACCTGCGGCGGTTTGCCATCGATGGGTATGAACTCTGCGCCGATACCCAGTGCCAGGTTTACAAAGGGCTGACTGGTGCGGTGGAATCGGCGGATCGGGCGATCGCCGCCACGCGGGGACAAGTGCTAACCTATCGCAACGAGCTAATCGACGCACTCTATTCCTCCACGACGGGCGGCATTACGGCTCCGTTTTCAGATGTGTGGAACGGGCCAAACCGCCCCTACCTGCGAGCTGTGGTGGATTCCGTAGAGGGCGTATGGGATTTGGCCAATCGCCCCCTTTCCAACGAGGTGAATCTGCGAGCGTTTCTGAATCTGCGTCAGGGCTTCAACGAAGCAGGCTGGGACAGCTTCCGCTGGCGCAAGGAAAGCACCCTGGAAAATATTGCTGAGGGGCTACGCCGCTATTTGCAGAGTCAGCGCCATCCCTTTGCCAACCTGACGCGGGTCGAGTCGGTGCAGGTGGTAGAGCGATCGCCCGCTGGTCGGGTGCAAAAGCTGCTCATCCAGAGCGATCGCGGCCCCATCACCCTGGAAAAAGACGAAATTCTCCGGGCGCTCTACGCCCCCACCAGCACGCTGTTCTATCTAGAACCCGTCTATGCCCAAGTGCCCATTCCCCAAAACTCGCCTAGCTCAGCCCTGCCGCAGGGTGGAGAAGCTGCCGAGACAAACCCAACTCCTTCGGTGTCCAAGCCGTCACCCATTGCTGCTGAACCCGACTCCGCCGAGTCATCGCCTATCAAAGCGGCAAAGCCCGCTGAGGGCACAACGAGCGGCTCGCTAGAGGCACAAAACCGCGTGCCGACGATGACGGTCCTCAGAGGCTACGCCTTCGTTGGCGGCGGACTGGGCCACGCGGTTGGCATGAGCCAGACGGGAGCCTATCGGTTGGGACGACTGGGCTGGACGGCTGCCCGCATCCTCAATTTCTACTATCCTGGCGCTCAATTGGTCACACTCAACGAAAATATTGTCTTCTGGCGTGATCCGTCGAACTAGTGGTTGATTAACTTTTAGTTTTAGGATTCCGTAGAGATTTACTCTAGACGAGGCTATGACACTGCACTCGCGTCATGATGCTGCTCGTTACACTAGCCACGCTACATTGGCGGAAAATCTACAGCAAGGTTTGTTTTTATACGGAGTATCGGTGTTGTCCCTTTGCCTCGTGTTGCGTCGATGCGGTGTTCACGAGGGTATTTACTCGCGTAGGTTGCCAAGAGTCACCTGATTCTCCTTAGCTCAAGTCAACCGACCAAACACTGCCAAAACCCTTTTCAGGGAATCATTTTAGGGTATTTGAGCAACTGAAACTCCTGGATGTCGCAAGGTATTATGCGCCGCGTCCTCAGGGCATTTTGCAATATCCGGAAAAATCCTGAGAAAAGTTTTTCTGAGCCTTACGTAGATTCCCTTAACTTGAAGGCTCCGTAAAATTTACTAGATTTCATGGCAAGGGGCGATCGCCCTCAGGTACTTGTATAAGAAGTCACGCCTAGCGTCGTCTTGGGGAGGACATGGACTCTCTAGGGAGTCGCTGTCATCAAAGGGCGAGGCCAATTTGGCGTGCGTAACCGTCGATTTCGCAATCTGACCTGAGCCAAGGGTCATAAGTCTAAGGCGACTGCTCAGGCAACTGCCTGACGATTTGGCATCGCCAATCCGCTGAAGGTTTGCTGAATTTTTACAGAATCTTTACTGATTTACGAGAAGCAGTTATGGCTACTTTTTCCGTTGCTACGTTCCAAGAGTTAGTCAACGCCATCAATTCGGCAAATACCAATGCTGAAGCAGATGTTATCGAAATTACCAATAATATTGTTCTAACCAGTGCGCTGCCCTTTATTCGAGAGTCTGTCAGTCTCACGATTCGCAGCAGCGTGGGCAATACCTTCAGTCTCAGCGGTGATGCTAATAGCAGTGGCACCAACGACGAAGGAGATGTCCGACTCTTCTTTATCGAAGGCGGCACTGTCACGTTTGAAAACCTGACGCTTACCCGGGGTCGGGCCCAAGGCGGCGACGGTTCTGGCGGCGGCGGGGGCTTGGGCGGTGCCCTGTTTATCTACGATGGCAATGTCACCCTAAGCAGCGTCACCCTGAGCGAAAACGTCGCCATTGGTGGACAAGGACTGGCAGGACTAGGCCAGGGCGGCGGCGGCATGGGCGGCGATGGCGGTGTGGCCCATCCCTCTGGGGCCGCAGGCGGCGGCGGCGGGTTTGGCGGCGACGGCAGCCCTGGCAATGCCAACGGCACAGGCGGCGCGGGCGGTTCTGGCGGGCTGCTGAATAGCGCGGGCATCGGCGGCGTGGGCGGCAACAGCGCGGGCATAGACGGCGGTGGGGGTTCCGGTGCTAGCGGCGGGTTTGGCGCAGGCGGGGGCGGCGGTGGCGGCGGCAGCTTTGGCGGCAACGGCGGCGATGGCGGCTTTGGCGCAGGCGGCGGCTCTGGTGCAGCCAATCCCAACGGCAGCCAGGGCGGCAAGGGCGGCTTTGGCGGGGGCGGCGGCGGCACGACGCTGACGCTATCCAGCGCGGGCGGCTTTGGCGGCGGCAATGGCAACAGCGCGGGCGGCGGCGGCGGCGCGGGCATGGGCGGCGCGATCTTCATCCGCACGGGTTCCCTGACCATGACCGACACGCGCTTCATCAACAACAGTGCCCAAGGCGGCACGGGCGCGGGCGGCGATGGGCAGGGCTTTGGCGGCGCAATTTTCGCGCTCAACTCGTTGACCAATAGCAATGGCAACAATCTGGGAATGCCGACCCGGTTGCCCACTGTGACGGGCGATCGCCTCTTTGCCCAGGGCAACAGCGCCAGCAGCGACAACAACTCGCCCGCCAACAACGACAATTTCTTCGGCGTGATTCTGTCGGCCAAGTTGCCAGGACAAGCTCCCCGCGTATTCGCCATTTCCCCGATCGGGGCCCAAACGACCAATGCCGCAACCGTCAGCTTTTCGGTCATCTTCAGCGAACCCGTCACCGGGGTCGATGTCACCGACTTTAGCCTGACGACCACCGGGCTGACCGGGGCAACCGTAGCCAGCGTGACAGGTACAGACGGCAAATTTACCGTCGCTGTGAACACGGGCACAGGCAACGGCACGGTTCGCCTGAATGTGCTGAATGACGGCTCTATCCAAGATTTGGAGAATCTGGCGTTGGTGGCCGGGGTCAACGGCACGGCCGCCTTCACCATTGACCGCGTTGCCCCGACGGTAGACATTGTGGATGTGACCCCAGACCCCCGCACCACTGCCTTGGGTACGATCACGATTCAATTCAGCGAAACCGTCAGAAATTTCGATCTGAGCGACTTGCAACTAACTCGCAGCGGCACTGCCCTAGATTTGAGCAGCGCCACCCTGTCCACTAGCGACAACCGCACCTTTACCTTAGGAAACCTGAATCGACTGACCAGCCGCACCGGAACCTACACCCTGACGCTGAGTGTGAGCGATATCACCGACCTGGCTGGCAATGCGCTAGCCGCCGCCGCCTTCGACACCTGGGAGATGACCGCAGACGATGTGGGACCAGGCAACGAGGAACTGCTCCCTATCCCCTCAGCACCCAGCGGGCAGTTGGGAACTCCCCTAGTCTTTTCGCTAGGTCGCCAACCCAATAATATCCGCGGCACGAACCGTGGAGAGACCTTGCGGGGTAGCAACAAAAACGATCGCATCACGGCTCGTGGTGGCAACGACAAGGTGAACGCTGGCGGCGGCAACGACCTAGTGAATGGCGCTGGCGGCAACGACAACCTAGGTGGCGGCGGCGGCAACGACCAGATCATCGGCAGCGCAGGCAACGACACGCTGCGCGGGCAGGCTGGCGATGACATCTTGATCGGCGGCGCAGGCGAGGATCTGCTGATTGGCGGCGGCGGCAAAAATATGTTTGTGTTCAATGGTTTGGCCGAAGGCGTGGACACCATCGCTGATTTCAAGACAACCGATGTCATTGATCTGCGCGGTATCTTCCAGCAGCCTGCCTTTTTGTCCGGCGGCACGCCGTTCCAGCGACTCAGCGCCTACGTCAAGCTGGCGCAGGTGGGCACGGCCACCCGTATTTTTGTCGATGCAGACGGTAGCGGCGCAGGAACCAACTTTGTGGCGATCGCCAACCTAAACAACACCCAGGTCAGCAGCGTCACTTCGGCCAACTTTGTTGTCTAGTTTGTTGTCTAGCGTTCTGTTTTCTAGCTCCTGTTTTCTAACTCCGAGTTCTCCTGAGGGGCGGCCACCGGCCGCTCTTTTTTTGCTCTTTTTTACCCCACATTCCGCAGTTTTTGGCATGGAGGTATTGTATTTTTGACGCATGAGCGCATCTGAGATTAGAGTACAAGTATTGACCACAGTGGGATTGTGGCAGGGGGGATTGACACGATGGGGTTGGTTGAGCAAATCAACCAGCGCCTCAAACAACACCCG
>JBDNCP010000174.1:0-9547 GCA_046719575.1 Cyanobacteriota bacterium | reverse complement strand
TGATAATCCTCGATGTAATGCCCAATAGGCTGGAGGTCGTGATAGTGCTTCTGCCGCGCTGTTTCGTAGGAATCTGCAAATACGTATAGCTCCAGTTCCGACGCACCTTTTGCCACGTAGCCTAGCGACTTTGCCCGTTCCACCTGCGTCTTCAGCAGGCTGCGTGGCGCTATCTCTACCAGCGCGTCTTCCTCCTCGTTGTAAATATCGCACAGCACGATTGCCGTTTTCTCCAGCCAGGATGCGACCCGTAGCGTACTCAGGTCAGGAATCATACGAAAGTCGCCATAGCCGCTGGCCCAACTGGTGAAGCGATATCCGGGAACTGGGTCCATTTCCATGTCGCAGGCCAGCAAATAGTCGCAAGCGTGAACGCCATCTTGCAGCACATCGTTCACAAAAAAGTCGCCCGTGATCCGCTTGCCGATCAGCCGCCCATAAATATCCGGGAATACCGTCAGGATAGTTTCGATCTGCTCATCCTGAACGAGCTGCGTCAGCATTTCGACAGTCAATCGGCCACGAGAAGAGGAATGCATAAAAGAATGCGAAATAAAAGGATGAGAGAATAGGGAGCGTTGGGCTAGTAGAATGACGGAGAGCAGGATGCTCTACGCTTTGCGAGTCACCTTACGAGTCACTTTACGAGTCACTTTACGAGTCACCGTACAAGTCACTCTGCGATAAAGACACTCTTCCATTCACTGTAATGATCTAACACGGCGAGTCCCAATTCGCGACCCATGCCGCTATGTTTTACGCCACCGAAGGGGGCCTCTAGATGAACACTGTGTCCCGTGTTTATAGAGAGAACCCCCGTTTCGATGGCGCGGGCGACGCGGAGGGCGCGACCGATGTCGCGGGTCCAGATGGAGCCAGAGAGTCCGTAGAGGCTGGTGTTGGCGATCGCCACTGCTTCTTCTTCCGCATCAAACGGCATGGCACAGAGAACCGGCCCAAAGATTTCTTCCTGGGCAATTCGCATATCAGGCGTGGCATGGGCAAACAACGCAGGCGTGAGATACGCGCCTCGATCGAATGGAGGTTCACTGGGCACAGTGCCGCCGCAGAGCAGGGTTGCGCCTTCTTGCTGCCCCAGCGTGATATAGCTCAACACGCGATCGCGCTGTTGAGTAGAAATCAGCGTGCCGATTTCGGTCGATTCGTCGAGCGGCGGCCCGATCTGGAGCGATTGAAACTGCTGCGTCAGGCGATGGAGAAATTCGTCATAAATCGGGCGCTGGATCAACAGGCGCGATCGCGCACAGCAGTCTTGCCCAGCATTGCCCAGCACACTCCACATCGCCTTGGGCACTGCCAGTTCCAAATCTGCATCGGCAAACACCAGATTAGCCGACTTGCCGCCCAGTTCCAGCGTCACGCGCTTGAGGTCGTCTGCCGCCGTCCGCATGACGTGCATTCCAATTTCGGTAGAGCCTGTGAAAGAGATCTTCCGCACCAGTGGATGCCGCAGCAGTGCCTCGCCCGCCACCGATCCTGCACCAGGAACCACATTGAACACGCCAGGTGGAATGCCCGCTTCTAGCGCCAGTTCACCCAGGCGCAGGGCAGTCAGCGGGGTTTGGGTTGCAGGCTTTAGCACCACCGGATTGCCCATTGCCAGGGCAGGCGCGACTTTCCAGGCGGTGATGGCAATGGGAAAATTCCACGGGGCAATCAGCCCGCACACGCCAATGGGTTCTCGAAACGTCAAATGCGTACCTGACGCAGCCACAGGGGTCGTCTGTCCGCCTATCTTATTCACTGCACCCGCATAATACTCGAAGCAGTCTGCCGCCAAGTTGACCTCATCGCGGGCATCACGGATGGGCTTGCCAACGTTGCGGCTTTCGAGTTGGGCTAGCGGTTCCAAATTCTCGCGGATGAGGGTTGCCAGTCTTAGCAGCATTTGGGTGCGATCGCGGCTATTGACTTTGCGCCAGGGCGATCGCACCTGTTCAGCGACCTGCACCGCCCGATCGATATCATCGGCTGTCGCTGCGGCAACTTTGATCCAGGCATCGCCCGTCGCAGGGTCGATGAGTTCGGTATATTGCCCTGCCTCAGAAGGTAGGCGATCGCCTCCAATCAACAAATCTTGCGTCACAAAACCTTGCGTCACACTATCACCATTTCAATCAAGTCACGGTTCAATAGAATTTCAACTCTTTGCTCTGGGCACTCTAAGCAGCACACTGCAAAAGACATGCTTAAATCTTGGAGTATGAGAATCTGGGAGCATCAGTGGGTGGTTATTATGGTCATTCAATGGTTATTTAACGGTCATTTACACTGCACCTGCTTAAGACTCGAATCAGATGAATCTTTAAGAGCAAGTCACGTTAATATCGCACTAATCGACATCATAAATTCGCGCAAATCTGCACAAGTTAATAACGGGCCGACAGCGCAAATCCTGATAAGATGAACGATGCGAACGCATTTCATAAATTGGATGTCATAAATTTGGATGTCATAAATTGGATGTCTTGTGGACGACTTAGGCGAGGGTGAACACAAACGCCTGGCAAACAACATCCATTCACATCCATTCAAAGGTATAAATCTATTCCATTCAATCCCAGAGCTAAAGGTATGCGGTTATCTGGTATGCGTCCGTAGCTAGTGCTACAAAGTTTCGATCTGGTCAGAGCGCTTTAGATGCTGGCAAGGTGTAGAGCGACCCCAAAAGTTTCTCGAAAATATCTTAAATCAACCTTTAGAGCAGGGCATTTAAGTAGCTATTCGTCGCCAGAATATGCTCCTGAATCTTGGCACGGGCGAGGTCAGGTTGCCCCAGGCAAATTGCGTCTACGATCAGCTGATGCTGAGCATTTGCATGAAGACATTGGGACTTGCTGTAGGGTGCGGCAGTCAGTAGATCCGACAGTTCAGCATGAATATCTGCAACGACCGACGACAGCCGCTCGGTCTGGGTTGCAGCAGCAATCAGTAGATGAAATCGCGTGTCTAACTTGCGATATTCTGCATGGTTGTCTGCTCGTTCCATCGCATCCACCAGCACTTGCAGTTCCCATTTTTGCTCATCGGTTGCCCGTTGAGCAGCCAACTCTACCACACCCGACTCGACAACCAGCCGATGATCTAAAATTTCGGCGATAGAGGTTCCCCTTGCCCTGAGGCGAGTTCGCAGATTTTGTAGTGTTTCGGGCACTGGATGCTTGGAGACGAAAGTGCCCCCCGTTCGCCCCCGACGCGCGGTCAAAATACCCTGCTCGGTCATCAGTCGAATTGCCTCTCTGACCGTCGCCCGACTCACGCCCATAATATCGGCAATTTCCCGCTCGCTTGGCAACTGGTCGCCAGGTTCATAAAGCCCCATCTTGACGGCTGAGCTAAGCCGCTCTAGGGTGACTTCAAAGGCGTTGACCGTTGGCTTTGGGCCTCGCAAGAGGGCATCAGCCGATTGCCGTGATGTATTGATGCTGAAACGCTGAGGGCTAGCGGGCGCAAGCGAAATAGAGGATTTTGCTGGCTGTTGAGACGTTTCGGTTTGGGGCAGGATAGTCATCAGGAGGAGCGTTTGCTATCAAGTCAAAGTATCAAGTCAACAATATGAAAATATGTATGAACGGATTTAAAAAGCTATAGGGCGATCGCCCTAAACAAATTTCACAACAAATTTCACAACAAATTTCACAACAAATTTCACAACATTAAACCTCTTGCATGAATGCTGTTTTGAGGGCGTGAATCGTGGCGCGGTACCGCCGCGCCACGATTCACACAAGAAGTCTATTGTTTACAGCACCACATCTTTCACAACACCACGTCACCACCCAAACCTATCCAGTACATTAGGGCAGTTAAGGCAGTTGAGGCGCTTAGAAGATGGCTTCTGTGCCGTGAGTTTGAATCACCCTAGCACAACCTTGAGAAAACTCAGAAGGTCAGGTCAAAATTCTTACAACAATTCCTACAACTTCGTGGGCTAGGATGCTTGACTAGCCTGCAAATTAAGAGGATGCCTGAAAAGCCCAGACACTAAGATAGACAGTGTATTGATCAATAAATGCCATAGAAAAAGCCATAGAAAATGCCATAGAAAACACAGTCATTTTTTCGCGCAATCCAGCAGGGATTGGCAGGCGTGCGCTGGCGATCGCCCAACAGATGATCTGCCAAAAGACCAGACAAGTTAAGGCTGGCAATCTGTGGAGACAGCAGCGCCATATCTGTATTAAATTCTGTATTAAAATTAAATTCTGTATTAAATTGCTGCGACGCGCCGGGTTTACGCTTTTGCGAGAATCTGACGCATAAGGCTAGACGACGTGAAGCAAGGCAAGGCTTCCAATCACTACGGATAAAACGCCAACTGTGGTAGTCCCAGCGTTTCCTCCCAGCCCATCATCAGGTTGAGGCATTGGAGCGCCTGCCCCGCCTGCCCTTTCAGCAAGTTGTCGATGGCAGACATAACGATTACGCGGCCAGTGCGCGAATCTAGCTCAATGCCGATGTAGCAGAGGTTTGTGCCGCAGGCCCACTTGGTTTGGGGATAGGTGCCGCTGGGCAGCACGCGCACCCAAGGCGCATTGCGATAAAACGCAGAATAGATCGTGTGCAGGTCATCGCGCACCAGCCCCGGATCGCGCATAGTGGCGTAAATGGTTGCCAAAATGCCGCGCACCATTGGCACCAGATGTGGCGTGAACTGTACCAGCACCTCATGTCCGGCCAGGTCGCTGCACACCTGCTCGATTTCGGGCGTGTGGCGGTGGCGGCCACCGACATTGTAGGCGCGGAAAGAACTGTCGGCTTCGGCCAGCAGCATGTCTATCTTGGGGGGCTGGCGACCGCCGCCAGAAGTGCCTGATTTTGCGTCGATGATGGCCGTTTCGGGAATGATCAGCCCCTGCTTGAGCAGGGGAGCGAGGCCGAGCAAGCTGGCAGTGGGATAGCAGCCGGGACAGCCGACGAGTTGGGCTTCGGCAATGCGATCGCGGTATAGCTCTGGCAACCCGTAGACCGCTCTGGATGCAACCGCAAAATCGTCGCGATCGCCCCCATACCAAGTCTTGTAGGTCTGCAAATCGCTAAACCGATAGTCTGCCGATAAATCCAGCACCTTGCAGCCCTTTTCTAGCAGGGGTGGAGCCATTCTGTAGGCTAGACCGTTGGGCAGAGACAAAAAGACAACTTGGCAACGAGTGGCGATCGCCTCCACATCCACCGACTCCACCGACAGATTCACCCGATGCCCCAGATGGGGATAGAGTTCCGCAAACGGCTTACCAGCCGTGCTTTCACCACCCAGATAGGCCAACTCTAGCTTGGGATGCTCCAGCAACAGCCTGACTAGTTGAATCCCGCCATAGCCCGACGCACCCACAATACCGACGGGAATACGTTCTGAATCACCCATGATGATTGCCCTTATACAACGACAGCCTCAGCAGTTTCTATTTCAACAGGTTAAGCCTTAGCGGCTACAAAACAGGTTCAGCCTTTCATCGTTCATGGATCAGTGCAGACTATAGATGCGGGTCACAGGTGCATCTTAAATAAACAAGTGCATCTGAGAAGACAGACCTTGATATTCTGCATCGCCCGATAGGGTGATGCTCAGCCCCAGTCTCGAAAACGAGAATCGTTCAGTTAGTTCACCAATAGCTCACCAATAGCTCACCAATAGTTCACAAATTCATGAATCAATGAATTAGTAGGTTAACAATAAAACACCCCGCTATTTTGCGCTATCTAGGAAAACGAAAGATTTTTGGGAAATCGAGCCGCCCAACGAAACCAGCCCGCCTCCACCGCACCCGACGCATCTCGCAATGGTTTAGCCGCCGAATCCTGTAAAAAACTCGCTCACAGCGCAAATTTCCTCCACCATAAACCGCCCCCATCATAGCGCCCCGCTTATCAATGGTTTAGCCGAAAGAGATACAATCGGTTTAGCCGATCGCTTCAGAGAACTTTACATTACAGCCATATCTCCATTGCCAGGAGAGCTGCATTCAATTTCTCCTTTTCCCTCTTCAATCAGGAATTTTCTTGTGGAACCGCTCATTCCTACCGCTACATCCGCTCAACCCGTTCCTGCATTCCAGTTTGACTCGATCGAGTCTGCCCTGGCCGATCTCAAGGCTGGACGGATGATCGTTGTGGTCGATGATGAAAATCGTGAAAACGAAGGCGATCTCATCTGCGCTGCCCAGTTCGCCACACCCGATATGATCAACTTCATGGCCGTAGAAGCGCGGGGGCTGATCTGCCTAGCCATGACGGGCGAACGGCTCGACCAGCTTGACCTGCCACTAATGGTCAGCAGCTACACCGATGAAAGCGAGCAGACCGCCTTCACAGTTAGCATCGACGGCGCAACCCATCTGGGCGTGACCACAGGCATCTCGGCCGAAGACCGCGCCCGCACGATTCAAATTGCCCTAAACCCGCTGACTAAACCCAGCGACCTGCGCCGCCCCGGCCACATCTTTCCCTTGCGGGCCAAGGAAGGCGGCGTGCTAAAGCGGGCCGGCCACACCGAGGCAGGCGTAGACCTAGCGAAACTGGCGGGGCTATATCCGGCGAGCGTGATCTGCGAAATCCAAAACCCTGATGGGTCAATGGCGCGGCTGCCAGAGCTAGTGAACTATGCCCAGCGGCACGGGCTGAAGCTGATCAGCATTGCCGACTTGATCAGCTATCGGCTCCAGCACGAGCGGTTTGTGCATCGGGAGGCGGTGGCAGATTTGCCGACCCAGTTCGGGCATTTCAAAATCTATGCCTACCGGAATTTGCTGGACAACTCCGAGCATGTGGCAATTGTCAAAGGCGATCCAGACACATTCAAAGACCGCTCAGTGCTGGTGCGCGTGCATTCGGAATGTCTGACGGGAGATGCCCTCGGCTCTCTGCGGTGCGACTGTCGGATGCAGCTCCAGGCAGCGCTGAAGATGATCGAGAATGCGGGTGCGGGCGTGGTGGTGTATCTGCGGCAAGAGGGGCGCGGCATTGGCCTGATCAACAAGCTCAAGGCCTACTCGCTGCAAGATCTGGGGCTAGACACGGTGGAGGCAAACCAGCGGCTCGGCTTTCCTGCCGACCAGCGCAACTATGGCATGGGCGCACAGATTCTCAACGATATCGGCGTTCACCAGTTTTGCCTGATTACCAACAATCCGCGCAAGATTGCCGGACTCAAAGGCTATGGGCTGGAAATGGTGAGTCGGGTGCCGCTGCTGATCGAGGCAACGCCGTTTAATGCCGATTATCTGGCGACGAAGGCAGAGAAACTGGGCCATCTGCTGCTGCAAACTTATTTGCTGACGCTGGCGATTCGCTGGGCGGATGAGCCGTCGGTGACGGAGCGCTACGATCGCCTCGAAAAGCTGCGCTATTTGGCAAAAGCGCACGATTTGCTGGTGCAAGAAGAGGCGCGTCCGGTTGCTGTGGCGCTGTTTAACCAGTCGTCGCTGATCGTGCATCTGGGCTTTGGTCAAGCGCAGACCGCCAGCCCTGACTGGTTCCAGCAGCCCGATCATCCTACTGTGAAGGCGATCGCCCAAATCCTCGACCAGGTTGCCGCCTGGCCGACTGTGCAGCAACTAGAGTTTCTGGTGTCTCCGGGCGGCGACCCCATGACCAACCTACAGGTGCAGCTTGATCGCCAAATCTTTCGGCTAGAGCAGGGCAACAGCGCCGAGCAAGTGTGTCCCTCCGAAGTCTGCACTAATCTGGAAACCCAGCGGATTTACGTGTTTTCGACGCATCCACCGACCGACTAGCGACTAGCGACTAGCGACTAAATTTCTACATCATTTCTACATCCACCCAGACCAGGCGATGATCGGAACTGATGACCGGGTCACCGTCGCCCACCAGCCGAAACAGCGGATCACCCGGGGCGGGCCAGAAGATACCTGCGCCGACGACGGTGAGATCCGTCGAGGGCAGCACGTAGTCGAGGCGGAGGCTCTGGCGGCCGAAGCTGGCGGTGTGGAAGCGGGTGGGCCCGGTAGCGGTGCTGGCAGCGGCGATCGCCTGTCCCCCTGGGCTGCTGGGCGTGAGGTCAGCGTTGACGCGGGGATGGTTTAGCAGTCGGGCGATCGCCCCAGGTATCCCGTCGCCATCGATCGGGTCGGCGTTCAGGTCGCCCATGATTACAAAGGAAGCCGTGTCGCTCAATCCGCCCCGCTGTCGCCGATCGTCGTAGAGATAGTCGGCGCGGCCGGGCGTGATGTAATCTGCCCATAGCCGCAGTTCGTCGTGGTTGCGGCGGCCGTTGCGGTCTTCGGGCCCGTCGAATACGGGCGGCGTGGGATGGCTGGCGAGGACGTGGATCGTGCGATCGCCCACACGAATCGGCACATCCCAGTGATTTTTGGACGACAGCCGAAACACCGCCAATTCCTCTGGGGAATACCAGTCGCCTTCGGTGGGGGTTGCTGGATTGCTGGGCAGCAGCGCACCGGGCATATCTCGCCACAAAAACATCTGGAACGTCCGCACCTGATCCAGCGCGATGGGATATTTCGACAGCAGCACCATGCCATATTGCCCCGGAAATAGCCCAAACCCAAACGCATCGCCCCCATAGGCGCGAGTGCCTGGTGTAGTGCTGATCTGCCCGTCATTGTCCAGGTCAAACCCAGACGGAATGCCCGTGTTGCTGGGCGCGAGATAGATATAGGGAAAGCGGATAGGGGCTGCGCCGTTGTGCCCCACAGCTAAATAGTTTTCCTGAAAGCGGCGCACTGCTTCGCCCGTCGCATCATAGTCAAACTCCAGCAGCAGCAGCACGTCAGGGTTGACCCGCTGAATGATTTCGGCGACGGCCTGCACCTGCGGATGGTCGGGCGTTGCCAGATCCGCTAGCAGTTGCCCCTCTGCTTCGCGGTTGAGATAAGCATTGAACGAGGCAAAGCGAATCGGCGCTGCCCAGGCAGAAGATTGCAAAACTCCCAGGCTAAAACAGGCGGCAATTCCCAGCCCCGCTGTCTGGCAGAGCGCACCAACTTTTGCTCTTATGCTGACGGTCGAGAGAAGGCGAGAAAGCATGAATGCCCCTAGGTTTCAGAAATGAATCCCTGCTTGAGTTGCTTCTATTGTCTCTTTCTTTAGGGAGAAGTTCAGATCCTATTTGGCAAGATTTAATCCCCCGCTCTGCTGAGAAAAAAACATGAAAATCTAACAGCTTTCGCTCTAGGGATTGATTTGGACAGGGCAAGATCCAGCGTATAACTAAGTGCAGGATAAATGAGTCACGCAATGATTCAAAAAGGATTCAAAGAAGTCAAGCAGCGCCTATGAATTAAGTGGATGTCTGCATCCAAACATCTAATTCCATTAGCGCAGTTCGATCGAGTCAGGTTTGACAAATTGCAACACTTGGAGGAACTACCATGAAAACTTTGAACCAACTAAAGCAATCGATCTATAAAATGGCGATCGCCTTTTCGTTTGTAGTGCTAATGCTATTTACTGCGTCACCTGCCCTAGCATTCGGATTTGGCAACCAATCTAGCGCCCCCAATGAAGGCGTAGAAAAGCTAGATGGAATCTACGAAAAGGCGGAAGA
>JBDNCP010000173.1:0-9547 GCA_046719575.1 Cyanobacteriota bacterium | reverse complement strand
ACCGTTCTAGATCAGGCTGTAACCGCTGAAAGTTCTTCATTAGGCGGCCTTGATGCGTCACGGTGGCCCGCAATAGGGCAGGCGGAAGCGCGTTTACCCAGTTATCCCCACCTAGCTTTGCCGTCACCAATGGCGGAATCCAACCTAGCAGCATTTTGCTAAACGCCACAGATGCATCGCGGGGCAAGCCAGCGGATAGGTTATCCACTGCCATCACAGTGACACCCCCTTTAGGAAATGGCTCCAGCACTGCCCGCGTAATGGGGTCATAGCCAAACATAGGGTTGTATAAATCGCCAGATTGCACCGTACAGGCGACGCTGCCCGCAGGCGGATCGCAGCTTAAATCCCCCACGACTTGCAGGCGATGAGGACCACGCTGCCACGCCGCCTGGAATGCATCGTGAGGCAGAATACGCGGATATCGCGGGGCCCAAAAGACACAGTTTAGCAAGATAGATAAGTAAGGTAATAGGTCGGGAATGCGGCTGCTGTAGCGGTTGGGGAATGTCGCGTATTCGGCGCTGTCGAAAACACCGTCTGCATTGCGGAGCGTGTCAGACTTTCGCAAAGGACACTGGAATAGCCCTGTGCGCCCGGATGACAACAGAGCAGGCAGCGCCTCAGCGGCAACCGTCTGCGGCGACAGCAGTTGCAAAATCTCCATCGCGCCCTGGCCGACGTTGCCCAGTCCGGCGATCGCCACCACCAGCGGATAGTCCGTCACGCCCAGCAGCGCTGGGTTTTGTTGTAGGCGATCGCCCAGCGTTTGCAAATGCGCCTTCGCTTCGGCCAGGTTTTCATACTCGTACACGGGCTTCAATTCTGCAAACACGCAGGGCTTGCCCAACGCCACACAGCGCTGCCCAAAGGCTCTCAAGGTTTCAAACATACCCGTTTGCCCGGCCGACCGCCCAAAAAAGACCATTCGCCGCCCTTCTTCATCGGTGATGCATTCGTAGTCGATCAGCGTCATCTGGCGATCGAGCAGTTGTTGCAGCAGCGGCATATTATCCGGCTGACCCTTGATCACATGGGCAAACACCAGATAAGTTTTGCCATCCAGCAGTTGCTCTGGGTATAGCTCCTTCACACAGCAGATAGTATCTGCTTCGGATAAATCTTCTTGGATGATAGCTCCGGCGGCGGCAAATTCCGCGTCTGAGAACGTCCGCAGTCGTGCTGGCTGCACAATAAACCGAACGCGATCGCCCAGCTTCTCTTTCAATTGCTGCACATCAGATGGAACAAGCGGAACCCTAGCTTCAAACTTGCGGTCTTCATTCTCTCGACGAATGCCGACTGTAATGTAAGCTTCATGCGTCATGATGCTCTCCGGGTGAATGATTTGTATCGCTTTTTGCACGATTAAATGCAACTGACCGACACACAAAGAAACTCAGCGCGAGTCCTTCCAAAAATCAACTCAGCAACCTTAAAGTGAAATCACTCAAAACTGCACGAGTCGCTGGTGCTGAAAGAAATCGTCGTAGCGGCTGCGGGCGCGGATTAGCTCTAGGCGATCGCCCAAAATCGCTACTTCCGCAGGCGCAGGGTGCAGCGCAAAGTTCGTCAGCGCATGATTGAAGCCGTAAGCGCCGCAGTTGCGAATCACCAGGCGATCGCCAATTTGCAGGTCTACAGGCAGCGGTGCATCGCGCACCACCACATCGATCGGCGTTGGCAACTGACCCGCAATTGTCGTGGGCATTGTGTTAGATGATTCTTTGCCGAGGACACGCAAAAACTTGCTGGCGTTTTGCATGGCGGGTGTGCGATAGAGATGGTGAACGCCGCCGTTGAGAATGGCAAACCGCTTGCCCTGTGATTCTTTGATATCCAGCACATCTGTCAGATACATTCCCGCCTCGCAAACCAAATAGCGCCCCATTTCCAAAATAAAATGAAACGGCTCATGGCTAAATAAGGCTTGCAGCGCCGCCCCAAACGCAGGCACATCGAAGGCTGCATCCACTGAATTATAGGGAACGCCAATGCCGCCGCCAAAGTCGATGATGTTAATGTCAAAGCCTTGCGATCGCAGTCGATGGGCGATCGCTACTGTATTTTGCCACGCCTCAATCAACTGCCGATAATCCAGCACGTTGCTTTCGGTAAAAACGTGAATGCCTTGCAGCCGGACATGGCTCAGCGACTGAATCTGCACCATTTCATCCGCTGCCAGCGCCTCGTCCACGCCAAACTTACTCGCGCCCTGCCCATTCATGGCAATCGGCTTTAGGGCGCTGCTGTTCTCTGTTTCGTTCACTACAGAATTCGTTGCAAAGTTTGCCTGAGCATTCTCAGCGCTATTCGGCCTTACACCAATCGTGCAGCCAGCGTCACAGCTATTTAGCGTGCGGAACTGGGGGTTGATTCGCAGCAGAATGGGCTGCTGTCTCTCCTGCTCTGCTGCAATCTGGTTTAACCGTCGCGCTTCGTTAGCCGACTCCACGACAATGAATCCAATGCGGTGATTTAGCGCCTCAGCCAGTTCATCGTTGGTTTTCCCAGGGCCCGTAAAGACCGTTTCCTCAGCGCAATAGCCCGATTTGAGGGCAGCAATCAGTTCACCCAAAGAGCTAACCTCTGCGGCTGCGCCCCGCCGCGCCAGCAGATGCGAGAGGGTGAGGTTGCTGTTTGCTTTGAGCGCGTAGTGCAGGCGAAAGTTGCTAGGGAGGCTATGGCTCAAAGCCGCAAATCGGGCCTCAATCAGCGCCAAGTCGTATAGATAGAGCGGCGTTCCAAACTGGGTTGCAGCCTGAGAGAGTAGCGCTGTACTGGGCTGCACAGGAGCAAGGGACATGGTCAATCCGGGCATAGATCATCCTCAAGCGTTGGCTACTTTCTGTTGGAGTATTTCAGAAAGCAATCGTCGTGAATGGTCGTAGCGACCTAACCGGATTTATTGAAAAGGAGTTCTTAACGGTTTCTTAAGTTTTGTAAATCTGTTGCCATTATGAACCGTTTGCAGCCTCCTGTCTAGGGGCAGCAGCGTTTAGCAATGCTGTGATCAATAGACTTCTTGCGTGAATCGTGGCGCGGTACCGCCGCGCCACGATTCACGCCCTCAAAACAGCATTCATGCAAGAGGTTTAATTAAGATGAGTCGCCGCAAATCCCTTTTGATGCCCACAGATAATATCAACTCTAGATTTAGAGTTGCAATTTTGGACAGCCAAACCGAGAGCGTATAAGGCTTCCAGCAACTTCATCTCCAGCAACTTCATCTATAGTGCTGCATAGGAGAATTGATATGACCTCTCAGGGGTCGGCTTCAAACTCCTGCGGATAGGCTACGTCAACGATCTGTTATGTCGCTTGGCAACTACATCTCGCTTACGTTCCAATCATGTGCAATGCCTCGATCCAAATCTTGAGTTCTTGCTCAGCTAAGTTCCTATCAATCAACTCTTGTTCCTGGTGGGCGATGTAGGTATTCCGAAAATCATTGATGCGGGTAACGGTTTCTAGAACTTTACGTCCGCCCTGAAACCGCAACTGGGTCTTTAAGGCTTCAAACACACCACCGATGTTTGTGGTGTCATTCAGTGCATAATCCAGACACGATCGCAGCAAGCCAATCAGCGACAAGCCATTATTGAACACCAATGTCCGCTTCAAATTTTGCGCCAACTTGCGGTAGTAGTCTTCCGATCTGCGGTCCATACCACCCAAGTAGGGAGAAAACCAGGCTTTTTGGTCTTCTACGGTGATGGGCATTTCTGATCGCAGCCGCCGCACCAGGAAGCCTTTCGCCACTTCATCGATGGAACCAAGTAGCGCAGTAAACACAGGGGCGTAATTCATGCCTTCTTTGTTTTCAAAGAAGCGATAGAGCACGACGGCTTGATCGGCAGCGCGGCGATAGCGAGAAGGCAGCGCATTGAGGATCGCTGGATCGATCAGGCTATCGACAGCCGAAGCTTCTTCATCCACCTGCCCCAGATTCACAAACAGCGGCAAATCTTGAAACTCCTCAGATTGGAGCAGGTTTTGTAAGGCAGGGGCACAGGCGCGGGCAAGTTCGGCAACGGTATCGCCCGCCATGCGTTCAAATACGCCTTGGGGAACGTAGAGATAATGCCATGTGCCTGCTTTTTGCTGACTTTGGTTTGTAGTAACGACTTCAGTCGTTGCTTTAGGGTGATGAGGACTAAAGTCCTCGCTACGAGCTTGTGTGTTTGTAGTGACGACTTCAGTCCTTGCTCTAGGGTGATGAGGACTAAAGTCCTCACTACGAGCTTGTGTGTTTGTAGTGACGACTTCAGTCGTCATCCCAGAAGCAGCCTTGCACCAAGCGATCGCCGCTTTGGCTTTCAATGGCACATCCCGATCTTCGCGTCCTTTGGTTTCGACCAGGTAATAGTGACCATCAAGGGTACGAATGAAGAAGTCGGGGGTGTAGAAGGCAAGTCTGTCTCCATTCGCAAGATAATCAATCCGCAAACACTGGGGACCCGCGTTTTTGGCAAAGGCAGCGACATCAGGGGCGCGATCGCAGAACTGCGCGACTGCTACCTCTAACTCCCGATTACAGGTGACAAGGTTAAACAGGGTCTTTGCTGCTTCCAAGGCAGGACGGCGTTCGCTGAGGGTGACTTGAAAGGGTTTCCAGGCATTCAGGGATTTGGGCGGTTCGACCACCAGCCGTTCTTCGGTAGTGGTGGTGCGACTGCGAATCAGAGGCACAAACACCGCCCGCAGGTGTTCGCCCACATCGGAGTCGGCTAACCGAGCCACTAGCGACGGATCGAATAGGGTGGTTTTGCGCTCAAACAAAATTTCTTCCAGGAAGGTCTGGATCAGGGGTGCGAGGATAGGATGAAGCCCTCTCAGTTTGCAAATCGTTTCCAGTTGCTTGACGTAGTAGGAAACCGCACCAACGCCCGACTCCAGCAGCGGCAAATTCAATTGCATTTTTTCGACAACTTCCCCCGTAAACAGGTGTCGTCCCTCATACTCGATCGTGTTGTTCGTAGTGACGACTTCAGTCGTCTCATCCGCACTGTACTCACCAGCAGGCTCGGCAACCACTGGAGTGGTTACTACAAACTCCGGGTTCGTAGTGCTGACTTTAGTCAGCAGCAGCGGCAACGGTTTGTAGGGTTTGAACGCCTTTTTCACATCCTGAATCGTCAAGCCTTCCAGCTTGGGCACAATCCGAAATCCCGCAGACAGGGTGGGAATCTGGATGTTCAGGGCATTCACATCTTTGTGTGCCTCATCGGGGAAGATGGAAATCGTGGTGGCAGGAACGCGATCGAGTTCCACAATTTCCAGCGGCAACCCTTCCTGGGCTAGTTCTTGCTGATAGAGGCTGGCAAAGGCAGGATGCTCTACCACCGTCACCAGTTCGTTGGCTTGACCGGGGGGTGTCATGCGGCGCAAACCCCGTCCCAGCGTTTGTTCGGGTAAGATATTGGCCTTGGAACTGTAGGGACGCAGGGGCACGATCGTCGTCACATTTCGCACGTCCCAGCCTTCCCGCAGCATCAGCACCGAGACAATGCAGAAATAGGGACTGGCGTTGCTATCCAGTTCCCGGCTGAGTTTTCGCAGTGCTTTCAAGTCATCATCGCTGATGGCTTTTTCGTCTTCGACAAATTCATAGCGGGTATCCTTGCCCCGTCCCACTTTTTTGAGCTTGCCCTTAAGGTTGGTGTGCAGGTTGATGGTTTTGCCATTCAGTTGCTCGAATAGCGAATCAGTGTTGAGGCGTCGCGTGATTTGATCGGCAGCATCGGTGTCATCGCACATGATGAACAGTAACGGCTTTTTGCCGCTAGCTGACCATTCATCCCGGCTGGCTTTCCAGCGTTCGTAGCCCAAGAGTAAATGCTGTTCCCAGCGGTAGGCGGCGTTGTCATAGGCTTGCTCCACTAACTTGCGGCTGGCTTGCCCAATCAGGGGTGTTTTCACAATCCCGGCATCGACGGCTTCACCGAGGGGCGTATCGCAGACAATATGTTTGAATAACTGTCCCTTGTTGTCTTTGGGGGTGGCGGAAAAATCGAGTTGGGCCACCAGTTTGCAACCACTGCGAGCCAGGATGGTGTCATGCAGGGTGCGGATGGCTTCGTTCCAGGCGGAACCAGGGTCCCAAACATGGTGGGCTTCGTCGTTGAGTACCATGACGCGACGATGGGCAGTAATGCGATCGCGCAATGCCGCACCCGTATCCAATGCTCTGGTTTTCGAGACGGTTGGTCCCATCCAGGCATAGGTGTCTGCTTCTGCTTTCTGTTTGCGCTTAGCAGGGTCGTAGAGGCGATGGATATTGGTGAGGTAGAGGGTGCCCCCCGTTGCCGCACCGCTGGCTTCGTCCTGTAGCACGACGGATAAATTCCAGTCGCCGCGCCATTCGGGAGGAATCAGCGGGTCTTCGTCAAACACACGCCCGTTGCCAAAGTCATCTTTGAGGCGTTCGTAGACGGTGAGGTTGGGGGCAATCACGACAAAATGCCGCGCCATCTCCGAGTCGGATTCCCGCAGGGCATGGAAGTAGCTCCAGACGATGCACAGGCTCATCACCTTAGTCTTGCCTGCCCCGGTGGCCAGTTTGAAGGCATAGCGGCTCCAGGCATCTTCGTCTTCAGCGATGCCCAAGGCTTGCAATTCGGCATTGGCGCCACCAAATTCGGCAATGATTTGCGATAGGCACTCGATCCGCCGCACTTCTTTGAGGTAAATCAAGGTTTCGACGGCTTCCCGCTGACAGAAGTAGTAGCGAAACTCAAATTCTTCGCCGTCGGGGGTGGTTTTGCGGTGGGCGCGGTTAAACCAGTGATTCAGCAGTTGAATCGTGGTGTCGCTAGCGCCAATGTAAAAGGCTTCGCGCCACTCCCGCACCGCCGATCGCAGGTTATTGACCACCTCAATCGGGGAGGCTCTGCGCCCCTGCACAACATTGCTCGTAGCGCCCCTGTTCGTAGTAACCGCTTCAGCGGTTTTCTCCACCCGCACGCGATGGGCGTTGGGTTCTTGCCAGGGGGCAAACAGGGGTTCGAGAACAGTGGGATTGAGTGTGTAGGAGGTCATGAAACGCCTAAACTCATTTAAAATGAGAGCTTTTGGAATAGATCAGCCACGGGGAACGTAAATCCGGGAATCACCTCTTCTCCATCCAGAGAATCAACAGATTTCAGCAGGCGGTCGGGTTCTTGGGCACAGCGGTAGACGAGGACATAGTGTTCGCTAGGGTGAATGATCCAGGCTAGACGAGTACCATTCTCGAAGTATTCCACCAATTTGTCGTGAATTTCCTCTACGGTATTACCGGAAGAGAGTACTTCAACCGCCAGATCGGGCGCGCCCTCTAAAAATCCTGTGGGCAGTTCGGTCAATCCTTGCAAGCGTTCTTTAGCAAAGAAAGAAATATCAGGGGAACGGCGATCGCCATTTTTCATCTTGAAGGCAGTGCTGGAGTCTAAAATAACCCCAAGCTTTTTAGGCAAGACATAGCTGGCTAAGGCTGCTGCTAGCAAGATACAGACATAGCCATGCAATGCTCCTGAATTTCCCATGTCAATCAATTCCCCGTTCACGATCTCATAGCGATGCCCATCTTTGGGCAATGCCATAAATTCTTCGTCTGTCCAAATCTTTTTATCAGTTTTTAATTCAATTGCAGTAGACACGAATTACCTCCTTGCAATTATTGTGAATATTAAGCAATCGCAAATTCTGTAAGGGGACGCTTGCTAGGATGCTGAAAACCCAGAACAATGCCTTCGGCAGGGACTCCAGCTTCTAGTAGATCATTAGCGATGCCCTGTTTCGTCCAGTCTTCTTCAATCCAAATGTTGCCTTGTTCAATGCGGCGGTAAACCGTCACACCGAAATCTCGCCGCTTGCCAGCCCAGCCTACATGAAACCAGAAATAGTGATCGTGCTGCTCATCAGAGGCAACACACTGCTGAACTCCAGGCTGATTGGCACGCATCGCCCAGTGCTGATAGTCAGTCAGACTTTTTTGAACAATCTGACGATAGTTTTCTAGCTTATCCATTGCATCATCTCCTCTAAGCCGCATTTCCTTTTCCTGATAACAACTCCGCAATCAATGGTTTTGATTTGGCAAGCTGACTAACTGCCAAAATGGAGAAGCCGAGCAGGTTGCCCTCTAAATCGACACGCTCCATAACGGCATCGTTTTTGGTTTCCTGCATATAACCAGTAGCATCCGAGAAAATCATCTCTAGAAAATCAGCTTCCAGGTCAAACCAAACTTTTACTCGCTCTGCCATAGGTCTTTTCCTGATGGGGTTTGTAGTTCTCGCTTCAGCGAGGTATTTTCAGGCACTGAAAATTCATCCCATTCTTTGCCATAGTCCTTGACGGGATAGCGCACCCAAGCATCCCGCAAAAAATCACGTCCTTGCTGTGCCAAATACCAATGCACACTACTACAAATCCAGTCATAGGGTGATTTTGACCATTCGTGTTTAACCGGGTTGTAGTGAATATAATTTAGTGTCGTATAGTAATGCCGTTCAGAGCGGATGGCGCGATCGCTATAGGCATACCAAACTTTCCGCCCGACTGCTTGATCTTCCAGGTTCCACTTTCGAGAGGTAGAGCCATGTACTCGTTGTAAAACTTTTCCTACTTGTTCATAAGGGCTAAAGCCCTGACTATACCCAGGTTCGTAGTGAGGACTTGAGTCCTCACCAAAATCACCAAGATAAACTAACACATGGTAATGATTGGGCAAGATCACCCACCCTCGTAGCTCAACACCACAATCTGTAAATTGCTCAAATAGTACATCCAAAAGTTGCTTGCGTCGTTCTTCAGTCTTCATGTGACATTTGTGTTCGTAGCAAGCGGCTGTCAGTAAGTAAAACGATTGATTTTGAATAGGGTGCGGCGGGCTGTGGGGTGGATAGCCCTTCGCTAGGCGTTGTTGCACAAGTTCAGCCCGCTGCGCGGGTGTTAGCTGGCGATACTCATACATAGCAATCACCTCCAACCCCAGCGTTCGTAGTAACGACTTTAGTCGTTATTCCCCGATGATCAGGGCTAAAGCCCTTACTACGAACTAGGCTCATACTCCCACCTCGATTGATGAGGACTAAAGTCCTCACTACAAGCTCGTGCGTTCGTAGTAACGACTTTAGTCGTTATTCCCCGATGATCAGGGCTAAAGCCCTTACTACGAACTAGGTTCATACTTCCACCTCTACGGTAATCGAGGTGTCGCAGCCGAAGGTATCAACGACTTTGACGCAGGCGGTGTATTTGCCCGGAGCGGGGTAGATGTAGCCCGCATCGCTGATGGTTTTGAGGCTGCGATCTTTCCGTGTCCGGTAGTCTTGCCAGTCGTGGGTGAAGGGTTTGCCCGGTTGCCAGTTGAAATCTACGGCCCAAAAGTCAATAAAATCAAAGCCGCTTTTGATCGCGCGTTCTTTAATCGCTTCCAGTTCTTTGGTGGGCACTTCGGCGAGGGAGGGGAGAAATTGGGTGAGTTTGATGTCTACGGTGCGGGTGGGAGGACTGAAGTCCTCACTACGAGCCTTGTTTGTAGTAACGACTTCAGTCGTTG
>JBDNCP010000172.1:0-9608 GCA_046719575.1 Cyanobacteriota bacterium | reverse complement strand
TTTTTCAACAATCCCAAGAGCGATCGCACGCGCAAGTTTCTTTCCCAAATCCTGCACTAATCACACCGAGAAACGTCAGTTCTTGTAAAACGCTTGAGCGATTTGCACGGTCTGAGGGGCTTGGGGAACCGGCCCAATCGATTCAACATCTGTTCAATCAAATTAGCAACTTGAATCGTTGTGGACTGTGGCATCGGCTTGAGTTCATAATCAGCGCAGCTGATGGCCGATTCTGATAGCGCCCGACAGGGATGCACCGCACATTTCAGGTGATACTCTCCAGTAAAGTAAACGCAGCGGCTACACGGCACCTGATGCAGTCGCTTGAGCCGCGCTATTCCATCTTGGATTGCAAAACAAGCGGACAGGCAAAAGCAGACCGTGACCAGCCAAATTCCAAGAATGCAGAGAGGATTCATTTGAGAATGATTTTGGTAAGCGTATCTGTAAGGACGAAAGGCAACAGGATTGAATGTTTATCTTATCCTGCGGACGCAGTCTCGAATGCAGGATATTGTGCAGTTACACGCGAGAAGGATTGCCAAAAGTCTAGAATTTGCTCAGCCGTAGACTGAGGAAAGTGATAGTGAAAGAAATAGCGCCCGCCCGGACACTGCCACAGGCGATCGCCCGGTGGAGTCCAGGTTGTCCCATCTTTTGGGAAAAAGCCTTCATCCTTGAGCCAAGGTCGCCAACCCTCTAGCGCGTTGGGATCAATGATTGCATCTTCTGAACCACCGCAGACCAGCAGCGGCACAGGCACGCCACCTGGAAACAAACTCGCTCGCCGATATAGCGTATGGGGCGACAGTGAGTTGTCCAGGTCTTTTTCCAAAAGCTGAATCAAGTCTTGCGTCACTTGCCAAGACTGTCGCCCAAACAGGGTGGGCACCATTTGCGCCAGCACTGTTTCGCGGCTACAGGGCAGCAGAGCAAAGCGGCTGTAGTAGTGTGCCTGCCAGTCCACCAGCGGATACACCCCCACCGAGAGTAAGGTGAGCGATCGCACTCGTTCGGGATGTCGCCGCGCATAGAGCAGGGCCAGTGCGCCGCTGATGCCGTGCCCCAGCAGATGCACCGGGCGATCGCCCTGCTTAAGATAATCATGCAGCAGCACCAGGGCCGTTGCCATCGACACAGCTTCATCCTGAGATTGGCAATATTGCCAGTGGGCGATCGCCCCATGTTGCGCCAGATGCCTCAGCAGCGGGCGATCGAATTTGTGCAGCGCAGGGCTGACGTTGAGCCACAGCGCATCGGGCGATGAAGACATATGGGATTCCTTACAAAATGAATGCGAACGCTAATAGGCAGATGAGAATTAGAGTCAACTAGAGTCAAGCTGCATCCCATCTAGCATATGGGCAGCAAGGCCCTGGGCTAGGGCGCAGCCAAGAGGATTGGCAAAACGGTCCGAATCCCAATGCCTTGCCACGTTATGAAAAACTCTTTCGAGCGCTTTTGACAAGCCTTTCGGTGCTACACACCAAATTCTCGCTTAAGCTGAGCAACCCAGGTTTTTACGCGCTCGTCCGTCAGGTCAGACTGGTTATCTTCGTCGATTGCCAAACCCACAAACTTGCCATTGCGGACTGCTTTTGACTCGTTGAAATCATAGCCATCAACTGGCCAATAGCCGACCGTTGTGCCGCCCAGCGATGAAATCTTCTCTTCCAAAATGCCCATCGCATGCTGAAAGTTGTCTGCATAGCCGATCTGATCGCCTGCACCAAAGTACGCGACCTTCTTACCAGAAAAGGCGATCGCATCCAGTTCATCATAGAACCCTTCCCAATCGCTTTGCAGTTCGCCAATGTTCCACGTTGGGCAGCCCACCATCACACACTCATACGCTTCAAAATCTTCAGGGCTAGCATCAGCAATGTCTATCAATTCCACCACGCCTGCTCCGCCAAATTCCTTTTGAATTTGTTCTGCAATGGTTTGCGTGTTGCCCGTTTGCGTGCCAAAAAACAGCCCAATCTTTGCCATAGTTTCTCCGACTTGTATCCATTGAACGTTCTAAAGAAAAGTGTTCTCATCTCTCAATGGATCGTTGGAGCCAGGATAGAAAGTTTCTCGCAAGCTTGCAAAACTCAACTTCTAAACGCTTGCTAGACACTTATGATTACATTCCACTCAATGTTTGGCAATTGTTCCAACTGCCTGCATATTCGCACTTCAAACCTATACTTCAATGGTATTCAGCGCCCGTTCTACACGGCGAAAATCGAAGCCCATCGCCCGCAGCGCGTGCCACAGATGCCCCTGCAAAAAGAAGAACGCCAAGAAGAAATGGGCATTTGCCAGCCAACAGCGTGAGGTGTGCGCCCCCAGCGGTAGCTCAACCGTATCTGCAAAATAGGGTGCGACACCCAGTTTGACTTCTAGCGGCGGCCCATAAAATTCCACTGGATACGCCAGCGTGTTGACCGCGCAAAAATAGGCCGCCACAAAGCCTGCTAGCGCGATGCCGCCCAGGGAGTAAGATAAGATTGCTTCCCCAGAGAACATTAGCACCTTCTTAGCCCACCCCAGCGGCGGCACCAGGATGTGCCAGATTCCACCTCCAATCAGCATCAGACCCACGTAAATATGTCCACCGACCAAATCTTCCAGGTTGTTGACGCTGGCGAAATGGGTTTGGTAGCCGTAAATAACAGTGGGGTCGAGGGTCGGCTCTGTGACCAGGCGTACAGTTTGCGTTGCAGCATCATACAGTCCACCCCAGTACATCGCCTTGGCTACCAGCAGCAGCGCTCCTGCACCCAAAAACAGCAGGTGATGGCCGAGAATAAGGCCAAGCTGTTTGGGATCATCCCATTTGAAATCGAACAGTTTGGCACGACCGCTGGCTTTGGATAGATCTTCGGGCGCTCGGAAGGTGTGAAACAAGGCCCCTGCGCCCAGCACAGCGGACGAAATGAGATGCACTGCCCCCACCACAAAGTAAGGATAGGTATCGATTACTTCGCCGCCGCTGCCAACGCCTAGACCGAGCGTGGCCAGGTGCGGCAGTAGGATTAGCCCCTGTTCACCCATCGAGCGGGTCGGGTCAAACCAGGAAATTTCAAACAGGGTGAAGGCCCCGGCCCAGAAGGTAATGAGTGCGGCCTGGGCCACATGGGCTGCGATAAACAACCCAGAGAGGTTGGCAAAGCGGGCGTTGCCGGCCCACCAGTCGTATTTCACGTCGGGATTATCGTAGGTTTGCATAAAGACAACTGTCCTCCCATGTTAGGAACCATAGGTCATTGAGGATTAATGAGAAATATCCTCAATAAGAAGCCTACCCTACAAATCAGAATTATTCTCAATAACAATCCGTGAAGTTTTGTATCAATTACGAGGCAAGTATTAGAGGATGTTTGAAAACTCCTGCTTTAAGTGAGCTTGGCGACTAAAGTCGCCACTACAAGCACGGAATTTGAGGTTCGTAGTGATGATTTAACTATCTTTCCCTTTTCAAACACCCTTCTGGGAACCAACACAAACACAAAAAAGAGGGCGATCGCCCTCCCAGACCCAAGCTTAGTTTCTACGTAGCCGTCTACCTTGCTCAACACGCCCTAGACTCGCCGCCGCACCAGATAGAAGCAACTGCTGTAGGCTTTGCCCTGCTGCATCGACCAGTCGCCTGTAAACGGCGTAACGCTTTCAGCGCAGGGAGGTTCTCTGTTGGCACACCGTGAAGCTCCACGAAGGGGAGTGGTACGGCCCGGTGCATGTCGCCTTTGGCTATAACAGCGTCAACGGCGAGGTCTGGACCATCGTCAGCGATGAACCCACCTGCCTGCACACCTTCAAAGAATACGGCTTGCGCTTCGACATTGAGGAGGCGTTTCTCGATGACCAATCCAACGGCTGGAACCTGCAAAAATCTGAAATTCGCTCTGTTTGTGCCCTCTCTCGTCTTTGGTTCCTCTTGGCTGTTGCGACGCTCTACGTCACTGCCCAAGCCTTGCGTTCCTTGCTTCCCAAAGACCTACAACCTTGTTTTGCCTCGCTCAATGCAAAGCGTGACTATGATGACCAGATTTGGTTCACTCGAATTCGCTCCCTTGTTTGTAAACCTCGTCCTAAACCTTGTCCTAATCAGCTAAAAAAAAGATTTGTCAGGCAGTCAGATGGGAGACTGTTTCTTGCTGCGATTGCTGGATTGGCAATTCTATGTAAAATTCAGTTCCGTGTCCTACGTCCGACTGGCAGCTTAAACGCCCACCGTGTTTCTCTTCAACAATTCGCTGACTAATGGCTAGCCCTAAGCCTGTTCCCTTACCGACCGGCTTTGTGGTGAAGAAACTTTCAAAGATTTTGTCTTGCAGTTCGGCTGGAATTCCACAACCATTGTCCTTAATCCAGATGGCAACGGCTGACGAGCTAATTTGACTAGTTCGAATTGATATTGTAGGGTCGAAACAATGATCTTTGTGATCGATCAGAGCGTCGATTGCGTTGCTAATAATGTTCATGAATACCTGACTCAATTGCCCTAGAGAGCAATAGATCAAGGGGATTTTGCTATACTCTTTGATGACCTGAATACGGCGATTACCTGCTGGCTCGTTGAGGCGATGCCTTAAAATGAGTAGTGTGCTGTCTAGTCCTTCGTGGATATCAGCGTAGTCAAATCGGTTTTCATTTCCGTAGGAAAAGGTTCGTAGCGATCGCACAATTTCACGAACTCGATCAGTTCCGGTCTGAAGAGACTTAAGTATGCGCTCAAAATCCTCAATTATAAAATCTAAGTCCGTACGGTCAATTTGATCCTGCAATGCTTGTGGTGGATTGGGATAGTGATGTTGATAAGCAGCTACCAATGCCATTAATGTAGAAGCGTAATCTCTAGCATAGGAGATATTGCTGTGAATAAAATTAAGAGGATTATTGATTTCGTGAGCAACACCTGCTACCAATCGCCCTAAACTTGATAGCTTTTCCGTCTGAACTAGTTGAATCTGGGTAGCTAAATATTGCTCATTACTTTCTTGTTGGTATTGCCAAACCACTCGATCGAGGGCTGCCAGCAGCTCATGTCGCGCCATGTCAAGCACTTCTTGGATCAGCCCTACGTCCAAACAGTTGGATGAATCCTGAGCCAGAATTGTATTGACTTTACTGATATATAACCGCACTAATTGGTCAAGACAGACAGGTGGTTCGAAGTAGAGCGAGCGCACTGTGGGCGAAAGTTCCCCCGATAAATCCCACTCCTCTTTTCCCTGTAGCAAGCTGTTATGTGAAAGCTCGAATAAATCAATCGCCGCACGAAGTTCCTGTCGAATCTCCTGCTTTTTATTTTCTGGTAAATTAGATATCAGCAATTGTGATGCAAATAAGGCAACTCTCTGGGAGAGCATGCGCTGACGACCACTGATATTGACAACTGCTGCATTCATGGCTTGAGCTTCCAGAATAGAAACAAACATAAAAATACGAGAATTAAGACATTTGAGGAACACACTGATTTTTCTAAAGTACCCATTTTTGCTAATTTTTCCCAATGCAAACTAAGAAATGAATAATTTTGATAGTTTTCTCAGTTTGCCGGTGAAAAAGTATCTAAAGTTACTCTTTCGCTTCAAACACAACCTCGAGAATACTGATTTTGTTTTAGCGGTAAGCTTCGCTGATTAATAAACTTCTAGAAGATTTAAATGGTTCTTCCGGGTTCAGGGTGGTAAGCCCAGCTAATATCCAGGCACAGCAGGGCTTTCAGCGAATGCAGGAAAATTAAAGTGTATCAGCTAGTACAGTTTCAACCATAGATCCAGAAGAGCCAAAAGCCCCAGTCTCTTCTAGGCAGCGCAGACCCCAAATCACGAGAGGAAATGCGGTATCAGAAAGGAATCAGCCCCAGGAATCGCTCCATCAGCTTGCGTCGCCAGATAAAGCGCAGCACCAGCGCCCACACAACGGCAACCAGCCCAATTCCAACGTACTCCTGCGGTTCTAAAGGAGCCAACTCGAAGAAGCGTTGCAGCGGCGGAATCGTGATGATTGAGATATAAATCAGCAGTACCATCCCTGCCAGGATTGTGTAGCGCCAGTCTCGACTCAGCGGCTCTCCGCCGACCCAACTTGGCATAGGCGGCTTTAGAAACGGCAGCAACAGCAGCCCACCCAAAACCTGCATCGTCACCATTGCGGCCTCAGCAATTTGCTGAGCCTGACTAATTTGGGCGCGGCTGATTTGCTGTGCCAACTCTTCCAGAGAAATTGCCCCACTCAACCAGTCCATCAGCGGGCCGACATTTTCTGCCAAAAAGTAGAGATAGACTAGAATACTCGCCAAAGAGAGGGTCAGCGCGGCGGGGATAACAAAGTGACGGAAGGACTCCCACAGCGACACTTTGGGCTGAGTGGGTCGCGCCCAGAGCGTGACAAAAAAGGGCGGCAGACCCACTGTAAGGAACGTGACAATCGTGCTGGCCTTGATGCTGAAGGGAAACGAGAGCGTAATCATGCCAATCGCTACGATCGCCAAGATAAACGAAAAGATCCGAACCATAAACAGCTTGCTGATGTCTACCACGCCGTTGCGGATGCGTCGCCCTTCTGTGAAGATTTTGGGCAAGGCGCTGAAGGTGTCGTTGAGCAGCACAATGTCAGCGACGCTGCGGGTGGCTTGGCTGCCGCTTTCCATCGCAACGCCGACGTTTGCCTGCTTGAGCGACAGCACATCATTTACCCCATCCCCCATCATGGCGACATAGTGCCCGCGAGACTGGAGGCTCTGCACCAGCCGCGCCTTTTGCTCTGGGGTAATGCGCCCAAAAATCGTGCTTTCCTCGGCGGTTTGGGTGAACTCTACATCTTCCATTTCTGCCAGGTCTTGACCCGACACCGCGATAATGTCATCACTTAACCCGGCTTGCTTGGCCAGGGCGGCGACTGTGGCCGGGTTATCGCCCGAAATTACCTTAACCTGGATGCCTGCCTGACGGAACTCTGTCAGGGTTTTTTCGGCATCAGCCCGTAGCTCATCTCCAAAGAACAGCAGCGCCAGCGGCTTGAGGTCAGGCGGCAAAATGGGAGTATCTGACGCATCTGACCCGTCGGGAAGGGCAGGGCTGTGGGCAAAGAGCAGCACCCGCAATCCCTGATCTGCGCCTTCCTGGATGCGCGTGAGCAGATCTTCCGGTAAGGACATCGCCAGAGCCAACACCTCAGGCGCACCCAGAATGTAGGCTCCGGGCTGGTCTGCAAAGGCGATCGCACTCCATTTATAAACCGAAGAAAACGGGATTTCTAGCTTCACGGAGCGCCGAGGGCGGGGTAACAAAGTGGCGATCGCATCATTCGTTTTATTACTCGCAGCCGCGCTGGCAGCGTATTCTCCCAGGCGTTCCTCTAGGGCAGCGCGATCAATGTCAATCGGCTCGATGGATCGCAGATTGATTCGATTCGCCGTTAGCGTTCCCGTCTTGTCCAGACACATGACATTCACGTTGCTCAGAGATTCCACCGCGTTGGACTGTTGCACCAGCGCGCTCTGTTCTGCAATGCGAACCGCACCCAGTGCATAAGACAGGGTAATCATCAGGTATAAGCCAATCGGCACCAGACCCACCAGCACGGCTAGGTTTTGGATGCCCGCTGTCACTGACGTAACGCCTAGAAGCATTCGCAGGAAGGTGACCAATCCCAGCACAATCGCCACACCCAGCAACAGGCGGATAATCAGATTAATCCGGCGTTGCAGCGGGGTGAGGACTTTACGAAATCGACGCGCCTCTGCCGTCATCTTGCTGGATAGACTGGCGGCCCCCACCTTCTCCGCTTCATAGCAGGATGAGCCGCTCACGCAAAAGCTGCCAGAATATACTGGATCGCCTGGCCGCTTAAGGATGTGATCCGATTCGCCCGTTAGCAGAGATTCGTCTACTTTAATTTCGCCATTGCCCACAATCACGCCATCCACCACCACCTGGTCGCCCGGCCCGATTGCCAGAATATCGCCCACTACAATCTCTGCCAGGTCAACATCCTGCGATCGCCCCTCTCGAATGACGGTTGCCGAAGGGCGCGTCAGCAGCGCAATTTTGTCTAACTTTTGCTTGGCACGAATTTCTTGAACAATGTTGATGATGACGTTGAGCAGCACCACAAAGGCAATCACCATCACGTCGCTGGCCCGCCCCAGGGCAATCAGCACCAGGCTCAAGAACAGATACACGCTGTTGATAAAGGTAAACAGGTTATCGCGAAAGATATCCCAATAGGTGCGGCTGGTTTGCACTGGAATATCATTTCCCTGACCCGCAGCACGACGGGCAAGAACTTCAGATTGGCTAAGACCCTGGAGGGCGGGAGATGGAGAAGACATAACGATTTAATCTGGGATTTTGGATTTTAGATTTCAGATTTTAGATTTTGAATTTCTAGATTTTGGATTTCTAGATTTTGAATTTTAAGTTGGAATCGTGCATTTTGGTTTATAAATATCACTATTTCTCACCATTTCTCACTATTTCAAGGTGTGCAATCGAGATGCATCCAAGCTCTGCGGAGTGACAGCATCTCTAATTTGAAAATGTCATTTGAGAATATTAACCTCAACCGTGATGCTGAGGGCGTTTTGAACATAACGATCTAAAGTTGGAGACTAAAGTTTGAGAGCGCGGCTGCGGCGGCTGCCAAATAAATGAGCATAGACATAGGTAAACTCGCAGCCAAAGAAGAAAATTTGAACCGTCAAGAAAATCCACAGCATCAGAATCATGACGCTCCCGATCACGCCGTAGGAGAGAAATCGACCGCCAATCGTGATCACGCTGTTTCCTACCAACTGCTGTAATGCGAAGATTGCAAGGGAGGTGAGCAGCGCCCCCGGCCAGACATCTCGCCAGCAGACTCCGACGCTAGGCAGGATTTTGAATAAGATACAAATGGCGATCGCCAATATCAAGAAAGAAACCCCAGTTTGCAACCCTCGATCGAGCGAAATGTCGTCCAACTGAGTGATTTCAAATGTTTCCTGGAGCGTCTTGACCAGATTCAAAAAAATCCGAATGGCAATGTTGGACACCAGCGAAACCAGCAGCAGCAGCGCTGTTCCCAGCACCAGTAAAAAGGCAAATAGTCGATTTTTGATGAAAAAAATCACTGAATCTAACAGGCCCCGCCCGCTAGAATCCGGATCGGCGGATCGCCAGATGTAGTTTACCGAATAGCGCAACACCCCAAACACGCTGCTCGATGCAAATAGCAAAATCCCAAAACCCACCAGGCCCGCGCCGACGCTGTTTTCATTCATCGTGATGATCGTCCCTTTCACTAGGTCGTGGGCTTCGGGGGGCAGGGCCCGCGCTAGTCCGATGGCGATCGCCCGAAACGCTTCCGTATCTGGCCCAATCAAGGAGCTGATAATGCTCAGCATGACTAGCAGCAGGGGAAACATCGCAAACAGCGCGTGATAGGACAACGCCGCCGCCATGCCTGGGCAATTGTCCTGACTCCAGCGCAGGCCAGATTGGATAAACAGTTGGGCTAGCCTTGACGGCAGAATGGTCGAACGAAAATATTCAATGAACCGCATAATACTGCTTAGATCTGGACTCTCTCGCTGGAACTAATCACGCTTGTCGCCACGGTCTTGTCGCCAC
>JBDNCP010000171.1:0-9616 GCA_046719575.1 Cyanobacteriota bacterium | reverse complement strand
CCTTTTCGTTTGTAGTGCTAATGCTATTTACTGCGTCACCTGCCCTAGCATTCGGATTTGGCAACCAATCTAGCGCCCCCAATGAAGGCGTAGAAAAGCTAGATGGAATCTACGAAAAGGCGGAAGAAGCGCTGGATTCCGGTCTGCAAAGCATGGAAGAAGTGCGAGATCGGGCCCGCAAGGGAATTAACGAAGTTCAGGAAAATGCGGACATGGACAAAATGAATCGTCCGTCTAATTCTCGTCAGATAACAACTATCCAAGAACAGGCAGAGCGTGCTCTAGAAAAAGCGACTCAGGGTCACTAACTGATTGACTGACAAAGCCTGGGCACCAGGCGGTTGAAACCGCTGCTATATCAACGAAATCGGCCTTCGCCGACTCTCTACCCTGACCTAGAACCCGCGTAGGCGGGTTTCGCCTGTGTAGGCGCGGCTTCCAGCCGCCAGCAGTCAATGTTTTGTCAGTCAACGAGGGCCACTAATCTGACTCAACAGTGCAATTTCAAAGTATAGTTTTCAACCAAAAGCCCCCTGATTTTCATCAGTTCTTCCTAACTCAGGCTGCAAACGCCGAAAAACTTTCGGTCAGGCTTCAATAAAACAATAGACTTCTTGCGTGAATCGTGGCGCGGTACCGCCGCGCTACGATTTACACCCTCAAAACAGCATTCATGCAAGAGGTTTAATGATTTGGGCTGTATTGTTGACAGGCAAATATATTCTCTCTTGACTGAGTTAAAGGCAAGGGCTAAGTTACATCCTCCCCCTTGGGTGCCACGTCCCCCTGTCGCCTGCCCCAGTCTGGCACATCCATTGTCTTGGGCGATCGCCTGCCAATGCTCAGGTTTAGAGAACGTTATTCAGAACGTCAGACACGCGGAAGTCATCAGCAAATAGCAGTGGCACAGTGAAGGTGAAATCACTCTTGAAGGTGAGGAAATGCCCGCCCGTGCCGAAGCCAGGGGCGCTGCCGTTGGTGTTGTAAAACAGACTGCCGGTAACGCGGTTATAGACAATAGGGGCGTTGTTCAAAGCAGCGGCGGCATCAGTGGTGACAGTAGCAAACTCGCTATCCAGTAGGTCGCCACCCGCGGCACTGCCTAGGACGTTGAAGGTGGTTCTATCCAGGACTACTTTTTCAGCCCCTTTATCGGCAGCATAGACCCGTGGGAAGTCGGTAATGCGGTCAATGCCAGTATCTTGAAGGTCAAAGGTGCGTCCGGTGACAATTAGGAACGAGTCTGCACCTAAACCGCCTGAAAGGACATCATTGCCTTCTTGTCCCAGTAGGTAATCTGCCCCAGCGCCGCCGCTCAGCGTATCGTCGCCCAAATCACCAAAGATCAGGTCATCTCCGTAGCCTGCCAGGATTTTGTCGTTGCCTGCACCGCCGTCGATGGTGTCATTACCGTAGCCAATGGATAGCACGTCGGCGGTGATCAGGTCGTCGCCGTCGCCGCCTAGGATACGGTCAGAGCCGCCCTGATCTTCAATGGTGTCGTTACCCTCGCCGCCGTCGAAGCGGTCATCGCCAGCGCGGTCAATCAGCATGTCGTTGCCTGCACCACTGTTCAGGATATCATTACCGCCTTCTAGGTCTTCCAGGCGATCGCTCCCGTGCCCACCATCCAGCAGGTCGTTTCCGGCATTACCGCACAGCAGGTCATCGCCGTCTTTGCCGTAAAGCAGGTCATCGCCTAGCCCGCCAATCAGGATGTTGTTGACGGCATTTCCGGCCAAGGTGTCGTTGAAACTGGAGCCGGATAGGTTTTCAATGCTGACTAAAGTATCGGTTCCTTCACCTGTAGCGTGGCCCGTGGCGAGATCTGCCGATACGCCTTGCTTCGCGCCAAAGTAGTCGGCAGCATCGGTTCCGTCTCCACCGTTCAACAAGTCCTGTCCATCACCACCTGTCAGGGTATCGTTGTCGGCTTCGCCAAATAGGGAGTCGTTGCCGACTTCGCCATTCAGGAAGTCGTTACCCGCGCCGCCGCGAATTCGGTCGTTACCCGCTCGACCCCAGAGCGAGTTCTCACCAAAGTTGCCAATGATGACATCGCTCCGTCTAGAGCCAATCACCCATTCAATGCCGCGCAGCCGATCCCTCCCTTCTCCGGTAGCGATCCCCTTGGTTAGGTTGACGTTGACTGCGGTTTTGGAGGTTGAATAGTTGGCAGTGTCGATATCGCCGCCACCGTCCAGGATGTCGTTACCCAGCCCGGCGAATAGTTCGTCTTTACCGCCCAGCCCTTGCAAGGTGTCGTTGCCACCTAAGCCAATCAGAAAATCAACTCCAGAGGTTCCTTCTAGAGGTTCACCGCGATTCGTGCCCCGTTTGATGACCATGACAAAATCTCCTTGATCTGCCAACTAGCCGTTGAAGCGTGGCTATTGAAAGATCTGGATGAAGGTTTCTGTGCTGTTGAGAACCAGAAGCCAATGCTTGAAGGAGTTCTCTAAACTAGCTAAGTATATTTTCTCACGGAGTAAATCTAGGGTGAAACCCCTGTTACAAACCTTTAGGCTGAAGGTTTTGGAGAAGCCTTAGATTCGCCACATCCTCCCCCGCGCTGCAAAGCTGTGCAAAAACGCTTCAAAACAGCAACGGTCGAGATGAGACCACTCGATTATCCAAGACACCCCGCTGAGCGGTTTCACCAAATAAATCAGGCAGCACCCGGAACCGCCGTCACGGTGGGCAGTGTTGTCCAGAGGAAAACGGCAAAGGTGGCGATCGCCAAAATGAACTGCACCAGCCGCCCCACCAGCGACCCCACCACAATCCCCAGACCCGCCTTGATCGCCAGCCACAGGTCTTTGCGAAATAGAAACTCACCCAGAATCGCGCCCGCAATCGGCCCAATAATCAGCCCCAAAAACGGGCCGCCAAAGGGCAGCGCGGGCAGCAGCCCAAACACCCCCAAAAACAGCCCCACAATTGCGCCGATCTGTCCCCATTTGCTGGCTCCGGCTTTCTTTGCACCCAGATAGGTCGCCAAAAAATCGACCCCCGTGCCCACCAGCAGGCACACCACCGCCACCGTCAGGGGAATGCCTAGCCCCGCGAACCCATTGACAAAGCCCCAAACGGCGATCGCCAGCGTGATCAGCCCAATTCCCGGAATCGCAGGCGCAACAGAGCCAATCACGCCCACCAGCATCACCGCGACAAGAACCCAGTAGAGGTAGACCATATTTAGGGTTTAAAGATTAGAAATTTGGGGCAGGGTCGAAATACAGTCTTTCGCCACTTCTTCACTTTAGCCAAAAGAGTCCCGATCGAGACTTTAGCCAAAAGAGTCCAGATCGAGGGCCTTGGAGCCGCCGCGCTCCAGTTGCGCCAGCAGCCGTGCCAGTTGCGTCCACACCAGCAGCCCGGTGAGAACGGTCAGCGGAATGGCGACGGCATAGGCCAGCTTGGTGGGAAACCCAAAAATTTCTAGCCCTGCCGCCAGAAAAAAGCATACGCCGCCAGAAATTCCCAAAAATGGCACCAAAAGCTGCGGCCCCTGCATATTTGCCAGGGTGCGGGTCGAGCGGTTTTTGTCCCACTCGCCAACTTGCTGCTTGAGGGTTGCCGAAAAGGCCGCACCCGATGCCAGCCCCGCCAACAGCCCCGCTACAAATAGAAAATACGGAGCGCTTGAGTAGTAGTACGGCACAACGGACTCCTTCAGTGCAGATTTAGAAGATGAAAAGGAAGAATCAAAAAGAAAATATTCCTTAACATCAATCTAGCTGGAATCGTGACCCTTGGGCGCAGTGGGGGGAGATTTGGGTGGGTGGGCGGGGAAGCTTGCTTTAAAACTGCAACGCCCCGTCATCCCGTCACTTTGTTACCCTGTCACTCTTAGAGCTTACGCAGTTGGGCTATTTCTCGCGGGTGCAGCCCGCGAGAAATAGTCCGAAATCCAAAAAATTCATCGCAGATGCGTAAGTCCTGACTCTGTCACTGATTACGGAATTGCCACCGTGTGCAGTAGGCGATCGACAATCAGCCGCGCTTTACGCCCGCCTGCGGGAATCAGGCGATGCGCCAGGACGAAGGGAGCCAGGTACTTAACATCGTCGGGGATGGCGTAGTCGCGTCCTTCCAGAAAGGCGATCGCCTGCACAGCCCGATGCAGCGCCACCGTGCCCCGTGGGCTGGCTCCCAACAGAATCTCTTCGTCTTGCCGCGTCGCCCGCACCAGGCTCAGCATATATTGCTGCAAATGCGGCTCCACATGCACCGCCGCGCACTGCTGCCGCAAGGCTTGCACCTCGTCCAGCGAGAGGCAGGGACGCAACTCTTGGGTGGGCACGCTGCCGCCGTTGAGCCGCTGCAACATTTGCAATTCTTCTAGCTCTGTCGGATAGCCCAAACTCAGGGACAGCGCAAAGCGATCCATCTGGGCTTCGGGTAGGGGAAAAGTGCCTTGATATTCCACCGGGTTTTGCGTGGCGATCACAAAAAAGGGCGTGGGCACGCGGCGCGACACACCATCCACCGTCACCTGCTGTTCTTCCATCACTTCTAGCAGAGCCGACTGGGTGCGGGGGGTGGCGCGATTGATTTCATCCGCCAGCACGACGTTGGCAAAGACGGGGCCCGGCATAAACACAAACTCGCCGCTGCGGGGGTTCCAGATATTCGTCCCAGTGACATCCGAGGGCAGCAGGTCGGGCGTGCATTGCAGCCGCTGAAACTGGCCATCGATCGATCGCGCCAGGGACTTGGCCAGCAACGTCTTGCCGACCCCCGGCACATCCTCTAGCAGCGCGTGACCGCCCGAAAACAGCGCCACCAGCACCAGCCGGATCGCCTCCGACTTGCCGACGATGGTTTGTCCCAGGTTATCTACAAGCTGTTCGATGCGATCTCTCATGGCGATGCGGCGCGGTGTTGCGGAACTCTCTGCTCCATCATGGCAGCGATCGCCCGCAATCGGGCCAGGAATTCTGCGGGTTTTGCCTAGATTGCTCCCCGTCCTCCTGGCAAGGGCGTTAGGATAATCGCGGGTCGATTGAATTGAAAGGTGATGAATCTTTCACCATGCAAACACCATGCGAACACCATGCGAACACTATGCGAATTCGATGGCGTTGGGTAGGGCTGTGGCTGGCGATCGCGCTGCTGGTCGGGGTGTCGGCGGGTCTGTTTCCGGCGGGAGTTTGGGAAAAATCGCACTCGCGCCCCCAGCCGATGGCTCCACGGATCGCGCTGTCTACTCCCGATGTTGACCCTGATCGGCTTGTGAGAGATATGAAGGCGCTCAGCTTTGTGCGCTATGAGGCGGGCGATCGCCAGCGGGCGGCGGAGTATATCGAGCGATCGCTCACCGCAGCAGGCTGGCAGGTGGCGCGTCAGCCCTTCGGCACGGGCAACACCGCCGGAGAAAACCTGATCGCCACTCGCCCAGATGCCCCACCCGATCGTCCCAAACTATTGCTGGCAGCGCACTACGACACGGTGAAAGATTCTCCCGGAGCCGATGACAACGCGACGGCCGTGGCGACGATTCTGGAAGCGGCTCGGCTACTGGATTCTCAAAACACCCCCTCTGCCCTGGAACTGGTGTTGTTTGATCGAGAAGAAGCGGGGCTAGAGGGCAGCGAGGCCTTTGTGGCCGATGCGGCGCGGCGGCAGGGGGTGCGCGGCGCAGTTGTCATGGACATGATCGGCTATGGCTGCGAGGCGGCGGGCTGCCAGTCTTATCCCGCCATGCTGCCGATCGCCCCACCGACCGACCGGGGCAATTTTCTGGCGGTGATTGGCGATTTGCAAAGCGTTCGCGCAAGCGGTGCGACGCGCTTTCCCTACGGGGATCACCCCCATCCCCAGCTTATCCAAGCCTTTCACCAGATCGCCGATGCCCCGTCCTCACAGGTCACGCCCATCTTTAGCCTGGCTGTGCCGCTGCTGGGCGACCTCACGCCCGACCTCCTCCGCAGCGACCACACGCCCTTCTGGAAAGCGGGCATCGGCGCAGTGCTGCTCACGGACACCGCCAACTTCCGCAATCCCCACTATCACCAGCCCAGCGACACGCCCGACACACTCAATGTGCCATTTTTCCTGGGTTCGGCGCGGCTGGTAATAAAAGCAGTGGACTTGCTGCTGCATGAAGCTAACGGGCTACGCGACTAGCAACCATGCACTATCGCCGCTTTGGGAAAACTCACCTGCAACTGTCTGTCTTTTCGCTGGGGACGATGCGCTATCTGGCCTCGGCCGAAACAGCGCGGCAGACAGTGGAACGGGCGATCGCCCTCGGCATCAACCACATTGAGACAGCGCGGGGCTATGGCCAAAGTGAGGTCTTTCTGGGTGCGGCCCTGCGGGGATGGCGGCGCGACGAACTCATCATCACCACAAAGCTGCCGCCCACGCTGGATGCCGACGCGATGGCGCGGGGTATTGACGAATCCCTGACGCGGCTGGGGCTGGACTATGTGGACTGTCTGGCAATTCACGGGGTGAATACGGCCGAACACTTGGCGGCGGTAGAGGCGGAAACGGGCTGCATGGTAGCAGTGCGGGCTGCCGTGGCCGATGGTCGCGTGCGCTGGGTGGGCTTTTCGACGCACGGGCCGCTGGAGGTCATTTTGCGGGCGATCGCCACCGACCAGTTTCAGTTTGTGAATCTGCACTACACCCTGTTTTTCCAGCGCAACGCAGCGGCAGTGGCGCTGGCCCACCAAAAGGACATGGGCGTGTTTATCATTTCCCCCGCCGACAAGGGCGGGCTACTCTACACACCGCCAAAACGGTTGGAAGCGCTATGCAAACCCCTGTCGCCGCTACACCTGGGCTATCGCTGGTTACTCAGCGACCCGCGCATCACCACGCTGAGTGTGGGCGCAGCCCGGCCAGAGGAACTAGACTGGCCGCTGGAGATGGCAGACCAGACACACCCGCTGACGGCCGAAGAGCTAGAGATTTTGGAACGGCTGCGATCGCACCAAGCCGCTGCTTTGGGAACTGACCAATGCAGCCAGTGTTACGCCTGCCTGCCCTGTCCGGAGGCGATTCATATTCCCGAAGTGCTGCGGCTGCGAAATCTGGCAGTGGCCTATGACATGACGGCCTACGGAACCTACCGCTACGGCATGTTTGAAAACGCAGGGCACTGGTTTCCGGGCCGCCGGGGCGATCGCTGCACCGACTGCGGCGACTGCCTACCCCGCTGCCCCGAAGCACTCGACATTCCCAAGCTGCTGCGCGACGCTCACAGTCGATTGGGTGGGTCGCCACGCCGCCGCCTGTGGGGTTAACTGCCTCTCCAACAAAAATTTGCTACCCAAATCGGAGCAAGGCTAGCCTGGAGGCGTAGCTTTTGTTAAGGCAAAATCCCAATGGCAGATAGGAGAAGCCAGCAGTTTGGCGCAGGGCAAGCATATATCTTAGGCAAGCAGTTTGATATACACGGCATCCAGCTTGAGCAGCGCAACGGCGAAACTGTACTGCTCGACCCGATGGGCAGGCGAGCTGGCATCCAACCTATTGGACAAATCATTGGCAGCCTCATGTGTCTGGGGATTGGACTGTTTTCGCTAATGCTGGCAATGACGGGCATAGGCCCGGGTTGGGTTAGCCTGCTGCTGCAAGGGCTGTTTTTTGTGTTGGGGCCGCTGGCGATTTTGGGCAGCATCGCCGGGGTCTGGTTCACGATTGTCAGCCTACAGATGTTACAGCGGGCAGAACCTGCCGAACTCTGCATCTCGCCCTACCCGACCCATCCGGGCGACTGGGTTACAATCCAGTTTCAGCGCCGCTTCAAAACTGCATCGGGCAGCAACCCTGGAAAACTGTCAGCTATAGCCTTTGGACTGAATGTGCAGAAGGACAACAGCGAACCACCGCCCACCTATCGCGCTACGCCCATCTGGGTCGAAAATTTGCCCGAAAAAGAGTTTCCCTCCGGGCTAATGCAGGTGGAACACACCTGGCGCTTTTGCCTGCCGCCCGACGCTGCCCCCACCTACAAAGAGTCCAGCCGCTCCTACCGCACACATTTCATCACCTGGGGCGTTTGTGTTCGGCTTGAAATTCCTGGCTTTTTGATCAATCAGTCTACGTTCTTCTTTTTGGTAGAGCCACAGACCTGAGGCTGGATGTCCCACCTTCTGCGTGCCAGTCCGGGGGCAGTTTCCAAATAGTTTCCAAGCATAGCAACCCCAGATGGGTTATGAGAGACGCACCCCAGTGAAGTGCGCCTCTCTCATAACCGACTCATCTCACAATTAAACCTCTTGCATGAATGCTGTTTTGAGGGCGTGAATCCTAGCGCGGCGGTATCGCGCCACGATTCACGCAAGAAGTCTGAGTAGATAGACCAAATTAAACCGATGGAGGAACCCCATCCCTGGCAGGGGGATGTTAACCTATGGGAGATACTGGAAACCGCTGCGATGTATCCTGTGTCACTTTGGTCTAAGCTTCGTTCTAAGAACATTTGCTCTCATACGTTACCTGATAGGTGGATCACGTGGTTGCTACTCCCGAAACACTTGAACAAGCTCCCTCAGCCGCGATCGCCAGTACTGCCCCATCCGACCGGGTCGCGGTGCTGCTAATGGGCTACGGCGAGGTCGAAAGCTACGAAGACTTTGCCAACTACAACGAGCAAGCGCTGAACCTGCTGACGGCAAAGTTTGCCCCTGTACCCACCTGGATTTATCCGCCGCTGGCCAAGCTGCTGGCGGTGTTTGACCTGCACGAGTGGCAGCACCAGCACGACCACTTCATTTCGCCTCACAACGCCATTTTTGAGCGGCAGCGGGCGGGCATTGAGGCACGGCTGAAGGAGAAATGGGGCGATCGCATCAAGGTCTTCAAAGCCTTTAACTTCTGCGCCCCATTTTTGCCGGAGCAAGTGCTGGCTGAGATTCAAGCCGAAGGGTTTGACAAGCTGCTGATCTATCCGCTGCTAGTGGTGGACTCGATCTTTACCAGCGGCATTGCCGTGGAGCAGGTCAACAAAGCCCTGGCGAAGACTTTTGTTGGCTCCGAGCATTGGCTAAAGGGGACGCGCTATATCCCCTCCTTCTACAATGAGCCAAAATACATTGATCTGATGGCGCGGCTGGTCGAAGACAAGATTCGCGCTGACTTGGCGGTGGCACACCTGCCCTCGCAAACGGGCATTGTGTTAATGAATCACGGTTGCCCGCACAAGGCCAAGGGCTTTACCTCCGGCATCGACGAAAGTCAGGCGCTTTATGAACGGGTGCGCGAAAAGCTGATTTACCGCTATCCCCTGATTTCTGTCGGCTGGCTGAATCACCAAACGCCGCTGATCGAGTGGACGCAACCCAATGCCGAACTCGCCGCCAAAAACCTGATCGACCTGGGCGCGACGGCACTGGTGTTTATGCCCATCGGCTTTGCGACCGAAAACCACGAAACGCTGCTGGATGTAGATCACATCATTCATGGGCTGCGCCGCCGCCATCCCGAAGTGACCTATGTGCAGATGCCCTGCGTCAATGACCATCCTGATTTTCTGCAAATGGCAGCAGATTGGGCCGATGGGCAGATTGCTGACTTGCTGGAGGCGGAAGCGCTGGTGGTGAATCCCGGACGGGCGATCGCCCTGGCCCAGTCCTATGCCGATCACCATCACCACGGG
>JBDNCP010000170.1:0-9717 GCA_046719575.1 Cyanobacteriota bacterium | reverse complement strand
GTTGCCACTCTGGAGACTGCGGCGGCAGAAACAGCAGATGCACTCCCTTTAACCGTTGCCACTGGGGTCTCGCCTAAAGGCACCCAGACTCGGCGGTTAACTGGATGCTAGTTGAGCTTGCTGCACCTCATTGAGCAACGGAGCCGCCCTTGGATTTTCGTGGCGCTTGTCGCCGAGTGAATCGGGACCCAATCGGTTGTACTCTCTCACTAACTCGTAGATCCAACTCCGGCTATAACCCGTTATGGCTGCTACATCCTCGGTTCGCCGACCCTGAGATAAAAGCCAGATGATTTGCTCATGGCTGCGCTCCACGCCATCTTTGGCTTGGCGGTAGCGCTGCTCTCAGTCCTCCACGCTCAGATGAGGGGCGATTTGCAAACGTCTCGGCATCTTTGTACTCCAGGTTGAGTACTCCAGTTTGACTCCTTTCACTTTATGGCTATTCAAGCGGATCTGATATAAGGCGTAAGAAGAGTAAGAAGCTAAGAGAGTTTCAGCGTGTCAAAGAGCGGGGAAAGTTTCTGCCTTTACTTCTTCTCTCCCTCCTCAATTGCGGCCAGCGTCACATCCGGTGCAAGCTTCCGCAGTTCGGTCAGCAGATGGTGCGCTGGATAGTCATAAAGCTGTAGGTAGATGGTGCCGGGCAAGTTTTGGGCAAACGTGTTGGCAGTCTTTAGGTTTAGCCCCGAAATCCGGTGCAGCGTGACACCAATCTCACTGAGATTATCTTGGTTAAGGGGCTTACCCATGCTGAGTCGCCAGGTGCGCGGGGTACGCATCTGTCCACGCTCAATCCGCCGCAGCCCGTCGATTGTAGAGAGGAGAATCAGGCGATCGCCCGCTTTCAGCATCCAGGTTTCCGACGGCATCAGGCTGTCGCTGTTGTCAAGCGTCCGGCGCTCACTGTTGCGCTCATAGAAAATGGGCACTACGCCATAGCCGTAGGACACCTGCGAGAGCAGCTTGCCCACCAGCGTATCGCCCGCTTCTACCAAAAATTCCGTCACCAAAATCGTCTGTTCATTTAGCCGAAACAAGCTCAGGATATTTTCGCCAAAGGCAGAACCCACAAACGCCTCTGCCGCCAGGGCCGACACGGCCATCACACGAGCATCGGGAATCAGAGCGGCCAGACTGGTGCTAAACCGTTGATTGTAAGAGCGAATCACCAATTGCAGCGACGGCTTTTGCTGACGAGTCAGTTCCCGTGCTGTGAGCGCTACTTCTAGATTCAAGATCTGGTCATCTGTGACCACGACCAGGCTTTTGGCAGTTTCAATATTGGCGTGGCGGATCTGTTGAATCGGATTCCCCACAATAATCGGGATTTTGGGGAACAGCGCGAGGTTGTCGGCCACATCTGTCAACACAACAAAGGGCTGTCGAAATGTCTGAAGCCAAGTTGCTACCTGCTGGCCAACACGCCCCAGACCGACTATGACCACATGGCCCTGCTCAGGCATGGGGGGTCGTCGTTGAAGAAAGCTAAACCGGGCGCTGAGCAGGTTATCGGCAATAATACCCACTACGCCCAACACAAACAGCAGGCTGATGAAGGTAATCAGCAGACTGACAAAGTAAACCCAGCCAGGAACGGGGTCATCTTCCAGTCCGCCAAATACATCGCCGTAGCCTCCCAGCAGCAGCACTGCACCAGAGGCGATCGCCTTTGTCCAAGACAAGTCTGGCACCGTCATCTTCAGCATGGTCGCCCCCAGCACCCACAGCACCAGCGCTGTGACCAGACCCATCGCAATCAGCGGGCGAGTCCGATTGGCCTGCATCCACCCCCGCACTCGCTGAAACCATTGCAGCGGACGCTCTTTTAGCACGGCTTGCAGCCGAGCCTGCCAGCGCGATCGCCAGTCGCCACTGACCTGCCGCTGAGTGTGATCGGGCGCATCGGCGATTTCTATGTAAGCAATCGTGTCGCCTGCCCGGATGCGGGTGTCTGTTTTCCAGTGATAAAATGCTCGGTTGGATGAAGGGGGGATTTCTGTCTGAGGACGGTGGCTAAGCAGTCGATAAGACTTTTTGTGCTGAGCCACAGCGCGAACATCGTCAAACCGAGGATCGCGGGGTTGAACCGTTTGTTCCACCACCTGCAAGCGCGTATCGCCAATATTGAAGCTACCCAATAGCCCCACCTTTAGGCCTGCCATCGCAAAGGCAAAGGCCGGCATCTCCATTGGGTCGTAGGCGTTGAAGTTGCCAAGCCGCAGTTTGAGCAGTTCATTCAGGCTTTGGCGAGAAGAGCGAACCACCAGGCGCACGTCTGGGTTGAGATGACGAATGGCGATCGCCGCCTCAATATTCACTGTTTCATTACTCGTGACGACCAGCGCTGCACGGCACTGCTGCACACCCGCCTTCAATAGCACAGCTTCATCCCGGCAGTCCCCAATCAGCAAATCCTCCGCCAGCAAATCCGTCAGATTCTCAACTTCCCATTCTTCGGGGCGCTGTCGGTCGATCGCCGTAACAGAGACCACGGTTTCCTCCGTCGCAAACCGCTTCAAATGATAGACACAATACTGCCCCAGGCTACCCAGCCCGCAGACCAAAAAGCGATCTACTCGTGGCAAGGAACTCATTAGTCGCTGCACACAAAGACGCTCTCGCCATCCATGATGACGCGGCTGCATCGAGGGCTAACGCCGCGCTCACCCACTACCTGGCTAAATTCGCTGCTCTCCATCCCCGCCAGTTCTGCCGCCTTGGCAAAAGACAGCATCTCTTGGGCGTAGAGGGCGATCGCCAACTCCTTGAGCAACACCTGCTCGAGATGCTGCTCTGGCAACCGCATCGACTTGAGAACAGAATCTGGAATCGTTAACTTAACACTCATCGGCTTGTCCCACCCGTTCACTCAAACAAAATTAAAAGCGCGTCTTAAAAGCAAAAAACGCTAAATCAACAATACTCAACAAAGATTACTCAACAAAGATCACTCAACAAAGACCACTCAACAAAGACCACTTGCCAAACTATCGCCAGCGCCCCCGCTCCAATAGCCACTTGCTCCGGACGGGCGGCGGCGACCCAGGTTTGCCCTCACACATCACCGCCCAAGTAATTGGGGTCACCTCTCCCGTCGCATCCAGATGGTGCGATCGCTGAAATGCTAACACCGCCTCTTGGGTGTCCCGATCAAAGCAGCCTGTGCGAGAAATCCGATAGCCGTAGATCTGCAACAGCCCCTGCAATTCTCTTACGTCTGCTCCACAGTAACCCAACCGCATCGTTCGTGCCCCTGGCTTCACCTTAGAGAGCAACAACGCCCAAGTGCGATCGCCCACAATGCCATCCACCCGCAAACCATGACGGCGCTGAAAATCGCGCACTGCCGACTCCGTAATCCAGCCAAAATCCCCATCCGGCCTCAGCCGATAGCCACAAGCACCCAAAAGTTCCTGCAAGTGAGCCACCAGCGGCCCCTGACTCCAGGGATAGAGACGACTCATTTCGAGGCGATCGCCATCCTCAGAGGGATATACAAACTCTGGTGTCGCGTCCATGCGCTTTTCGCCCAACCCCTAGCTTTAATCATAGAACTTCGCCCCCCAGATGCCGAAGAGATTTAGATTTCGATCCACTTTCCAACCCCTCCTCACCCTCACTCTCCAAACAAAGTCATACCCTAAAACTCAACCATTCAATCTGGGTTATTGACCCTCGGTTTCATTTCGACAATTTATCGACAATTTAATCGACTGTTGTGCCCGACACTTCCCATCTCTAAAGCAATCTGCGACTATCTTCTTGCCTGTCGTTCTTAGAAATCAAAGCGTTTCTTTACAGTTGCAATCTGTCTCTAGGGATCTCCTGACACCCACCAGTTCTGCAAAAAGTTAGCTTTCCTGCGTCTTCAAACTTTATCTGACATCCTTAAGCTCAGCTTTGACAGCATTTCACCATTAGGCAATCTCAATCACTCTCATAGCTTTCATAGTGCTTTTATAGTGCTTCCATAGTTAAGAGAGTTATAGAGATGTCCGGTAGCCCTCTACCCCCAAAGCCTTTGAGCCACCTAGATGTCCTAGCAGGAATACTGCTTCGGAAAGTCTGAAGGTCAGTTGAAGCAGAACTGCAGCGGAAAGTAGCTAGATCCAGCTTGCGTTTGGGTGTTAACGAAGCCCTCTAGTGAAAACCTCTAGTGAAAACCTAAAGAGATGCTGTGCAATTTAAGGATCTGTAGATTTCTAGCTAAGAGTGATCTCATCCGAAGTTTCATTTGCTTCAGATCCCAACTTGACCGTACTTGTATTGCATCACATTCAATGCGTTTGAGAGATAAACGAGATTATGGTAGCTTCCTCCGAAAGACCAACCGTCGAAACCTCGATCAGCAGTTTTGGACTCGCCCGCTCCACCGTGCAGGGCACTCCCCTCAGCCCTGATGAGCTGTGGAAGATGCACGCCTTTTGGCGAGCCGCAAACTATCTGGCGCTGGGCATGATTTACCTGCGCGACAACCCCCTCCTCCGAGAACCCCTCAAGGATGAACACATCAAGCAGCGTCTTTTGGGGCACTGGGGATCTAGTCCTGGCATTGCGTTTCTCTACACTCACCTCAACCGCATCATCAAAAAGTTTAATCAGGACATGCTATTTATGGTGGGCCCGGGTCATGGTGCCCCAGGTTTCCTAGGCCCCTGCTACCTGGAGGGAACCTATTCCGAATACTTCAGCCACTGCACCGAAGATATTGAGGGCATGAAGCGCTTCTTCAAGCAGTTTTCGTTTCCCGGTGGGATCGGCAGCCACTGCACCCCCGAAACCCCTGGCTCTATCCATGAAGGCGGCGAACTGGGCTACAGCATCTCCCATGCCTTTGGCGCAGCTTTCGATAATCCAGACCTGATCGTAGTGACGATGCCAGGAGATGGCGAAGCCGAGACGGGCCCGCTGGCCACCTCTTGGCACTCCAACAAGTTCCTCAACCCGATCCGCGATGGTGCAGTACTGCCTGTGCTGCACCTGAATGGCTACAAGATTAACAACCCAACCATTCTGGCGCGGATTAGCCATGAGGAACTAGAGTCGCTGTTCCGGGGCTACGGCTGGACCCCTTACTTTGTCGAGGGTTCCGAACCAGAATCTATGCACCAGGCGCTGGCGGCCACGCTGGATCATTGCGTGTCTGAAATTAAGCGAATTCAGCACGAGGCTCGCAGCAGTGGTGTTGCAACACGCCCCCGCTGGCCAATGATTGTGCTGCGAACTCCCAAGGGTTGGACTTGTCCCAGCGAGATCGATGGGCACAAGGTTGAAGGATTCTGGCGATCGCATCAGGTTCCAATGGGTTCTATGCATGGCAACGAAGAACACAAGCGCATCTTCGAGGAATGGATGCGGAGCTACAAGCCAGAGGAACTCTTTGATGAAAACGGCAAGATCTTCCCTTACATCCGGGAGGTCGCGCCGGAGGGCAACAAGCGCCTCGGCGCTACTCCCTACGCCAACGGCGGGCTGCTGCGACGCGAGCTAAATATGCCCGACTTCCGTCAGTACGGCATTCCGGTCGATCGCCCCGGTGTGGTCGAAGCCGAAAACACCCGCCCGTTGGGCGTGTTCCTGCGAGACGTGATGAAGAACAACATGAACAACTTCCGCGTCTTTGGTCCTGATGAGAACACCTCCAACAAACTGAATGCGGTCTACGATGTCAGCAAGAAGTTCTGGATTGCAGAATTCCTGCCAGAGGATCTGGATGGTGGAGAGCTATCTCCTGACGGTCGGGTTATGGAAATTCTCAGCGAACACACCCTGGAGGGCTGGCTAGAGGGCTACTTGCTCACGGGTCGTCACGGCTTTTTCTCCACCTACGAATCCTTCGCCCATGTCATCGACTCAATGGTGGGACAACATGCCAAGTGGCTGGAAATCTGCAACCACATTAATTGGCGCGAAGAAGTATCGTCCCTCAACCTGCTGATCACCTCGACCGTATGGCGGCAAGACCATAACGGATTTACCCATCAAGATCCAGGCTTCCTAGATGTAATCTTGAACAAGAGTCCTGAGGTGGTGCGGATTTACCTGCCGCCAGATGTCAACTCTCTGCTGTCAGTCGCCAACCACTGCCTGAAGAGTGAAAACTATGTGAACGTCATCGTGTCAGACAAGCAGTCCCACCTGCAATATCACGACATGGATGCCGCCATCCGCAATTGCACAAAGGGCATTGACATTTGGGAATGGGCGAGTACTGATGCAGGGGAAGAGCCGGACGTGGTGCTGGCAACCGCTGGTGACATTCCCACTAAGGAGTCCTTGGCTGCCTCAGTGATGCTACGAGAAGCATTCCCCGACCTGAAGATTCGCTTTGTCAACGTGATCGACCTGTTCAAGCTGACCCCCGCCACGGAACATCCCCACGGGCTAAGCGACAGCGACTTTGACAGCTTGTTTACGACCGACAAACCGATTATCTTCAACTTCCACGGCTATCCCTGGCTGATCCATCGCCTCACCTATCGCCGCACCAACCATGAAAACCTGCATGTGCGTGGCTACAAGGAAAAAGGCAACATCAACACACCGCTTGAACTAGCAATTTGCAACCAGATCGACCGCTTTAGCATCGCCATTGATGTGATTGACCGGGTTCCCAAGCTGAAAAATGCAGGGGCCCACACTAAGGAGCAACTCAAAGACGAGCAAATTGCCTGTCGTAACTATGCGTTTGAGTATGGGATTGACCGTCCCGATATTGTGAATTGGAAGTGGCCTTATTAGGCTCTTCGCGCTGATGCTGAGCGGTCTATTGCCTGCTAATTGAGAGTCCTGGGCAATAGACCGCTTGGTTTTAGTTCTGAGGTTCCATCGTTTGAGAGCGCAGTTTTGAACTATGCCTGGGCGGGCGATCGCCCGGTTAATCGCCTTATTTCCTCGCAACATTCTTCCAAATTTCAGGACTTTCTTCCCGTTTAGCTCCCCTTTATTCTCCAAACCTTAGCAATATCCAACTCACCCAGGATTCTAACTATGCAGACGTTACCAAACCCCGCCTCCGGATCAGTGCAAATTGAAGACGATCGCACTGGGCTATCCATCGAAACGCTAAAGCGTGCGTTTTTGGACAATCTTTTCTATATCCAGGGCAAGTTTCCTGCCCTCGCCACCAAAAACGACTACTACATGGCGCTGGCTTACACCGTGCGCGATCGCCTCCTGCGCCGCTGGCTCAACACTGCCGAAACCTACGCCAACACTCAGGCTCGCACCGTCTGTTACCTCTCTGCCGAATTCCTCATGGGCCCCCACCTAGGCAACAACCTGATCAACCTCGGCATCTACGATCAGATCAATCAAGCCATGACCGAACTGGGGCTAGACCTCAATGAACTCCTCCAGCAAGAAGAAGAACCCGGTCTAGGAAACGGCGGTCTAGGCCGCCTCGCCGCCTGCTACCTCGACTCCCTAGCCACGCTAGAAATTCCCGCCCTAGGCTATGGCATCCGCTACGAATTCGGCATTTTCGACCAAGAAATCCGCGATGGCTGGCAGGTCGAAATCACCGATAAATGGCTACGCTACGGCAACCCCTGGGAAATCGCCCGCCCCGACTGGGCCGTTGAGGTCAAATACGGCGGCCACACCGAATCCTTCATTGACGAGCATGGAAACTATCGGGTTCGCTGGGTTCCATTCAAAGTCGTGAAAGGGCTTCCCTACGACACGCCGATCCTAGGCTACAAAGTCAACACCGCCAACACCCTCCGCCTCTGGTCTGCCGAAGCCACCGAATCCTTCGACTTTGGTGCATTCAACTCCGGCGATTATTTCGGCGCAGTTCATCAAAAGAGCAATTCCGAAAACATCTCCAAAGTCCTCTATCCCAACGATGAGCAGTATCAAGGCAAAGTATTGCGGCTAGAACAGCAAATGTTCTTTGTCTCTTGCTCTCTGCAAGACATGATTCGCATTCTCCAAACGCAAAATATGCCGCTGGAACGCTTCCCCGAAAAATTCTCAGTACAGTTGAATGACACCCATCCGGCGATCGCCGTTGCAGAACTCATGCGTCTGCTGATAGACGAACACGGAATGCAGTGGGACAACGCCTGGAACATCACCACCCGCACCTTCGGCTACACCAACCACACCCTCCTCCCCGAAGCCCTCGAGCGCTGGCCCCTCAAGCTCTTCTCAGAACTACTCCCCCGCCATATCGAAATCATCTACGAAATCAATCGCCGCTTCCTCGACGACGTACGTATCAAATTTCCCGACGACCCCAGCCGACTCAGCCGACTCTCGCTAATCGACGAAAGCGGCGAAAAGTACGTCCGCATGGCAAACCTCGCCTGCGTCGGCAGCAGCGCTATTAACGGAGTCGCCGCACTCCACAGCGAACTGGTCAAACAGACCGTGCTAAAAGATTTCTACGACATGTACCCAGAGAAATTCACCAACGTCACCAACGGGGTCACCCCACGTCGTTTCATCGTGCTGAGCAATCCCCGCCTCACAACCCTCATCACCAGCAAAATCGGAGACACCTGGATCAAACACCTTGACGAACTACGCCACCTAGAGCAATTCGTAGATGATCCGGGATTCCGCTACGAGTTCCGTCAAATCAAGCAAGCCATCAAGCAAGACCTGGCAAACCACATCAAGTCAGAAACAGACATCGAAGTCGATCCCTCATCTCTGTTCGATATCCAAGTAAAACGGATTCATGAATACAAACGACAGCACCTCAACGCACTCCACATCGTCCACCTCTACAACCGCATCAAGGCAAATCCCAGCGCTGAAATCACCCCCCGCACCTTCTTATTCGGCGGCAAAGCAGCACCGGGATACTACATGGCAAAGCTCATCATCAAGCTCATCAACTCCATCGGAGAAGTAGTAAATCGTGATCCTGATGTAGCCGGACGACTCAAAGTCGTCTTCCTCAAAGACTACAACGTAAAATTCGCCCAGCGAGTTTATCCAGCCGCCGACCTCTCAGAGCAAATCTCCACCGCAGGCAAAGAAGCCTCAGGCACAGGCAACATGAAATTCTCCATGAACGGAGCGCTCACAATTGGCACTCTGGATGGCGCTAACGTCGAAATTCGTGAAGAAGTCGGAGCCGAAAACTTCTTCCTATTCGGTCTAACCACCGAAGAAGTCGCTGCCAAAAAAGCCGCAGGCTACAGACCGATGGATTATTACGAAAGCAATGACGATTTGCGCCAAGTCATTGACCGAATCGCCTCTGGCTTCTTCTCACACGGAGACACGGGTCTTTTCCGCCCACTCGTAGACAACCTCCTCTACAAAGACGACTACCTGCTCTTGGCAGACTATCAGTCCTATATCGATTGCCAAGAACAAGTCAGTCAAGCCTATCGAAATTGGGATCACTGGACCCGCATGTCCATCCTCAACACAGCCCGCATGGGCAAATTTTCGTCCGATCGCTCGATCCGCGACTACTGCCAAAACATCTGGAAAGTGCAGCCTGTCTCTATCGAACTGAAAGACTACACTCAAAGCTAACAAAAAAGCTAACAAGTACCTAAACGCACAAAAAGCTCCTTAATAAGCCTTAAGGAGCTTTTTCATTAGCCGGTTCAGCAATATCGAAAACCCAACAGCCCCTCTAGGAACTTAAGTTCCGAGGGGCTGTCAATATCACCCTGGCACCGAGCTATTTTCGCAGGCAGCTACCCACCAACTATCTTCGCCGCAGATGCGTTTCACCACTCAGTT
>JBDNCP010000017.1:0-46800 GCA_046719575.1 Cyanobacteriota bacterium | reverse complement strand
GCGGCACTTCTGTTTTTACTGCTGGCGGGCGGCATTGCCTATTTAGCATCTCTTTCGTAACGATCCTTAAAAGTTAAAATATTCAAAAATAAAATGAGCAACCAAGACAAGGAATCAAAAATACGTCTTCTCATGGAACGCATCCGTGATCTAGAGAACGAGGAAATTCAGCTTATTGATAAGACTAAAAAGTTAATCAAGAAAGCCTCTAAACTAATCAGAAAAACCAAGTAATTTTAACTCTTAAAATCGTTCTATCTAACGCGCTTAATAAGATGGAACTATGGAAAAACCATATTTTGTTTGGTAATCACAGCGTCGTCAGCTTTGCCAATTCTTAGGAGACAAGCGCATCCGCGTCTACCGCAATCTTCACCGCGATTGCCTTTCGATTAAACATAACGGGCGGGTCATTGCCTACACCGACGAGATTAAGCTACGCAACACTCGCTTCATTGTGTCGGCAGCAGGACGCAACCGAGTGCTTCAAGAAAAGCGGAAGAATGTCCATGCCTATATCGAAGGTGTTGTTTCGTATCGACTCCCGCGCCGTCCTCGAATCCGCTGTACCTATAATCCCTACCGCTACGAAACTTTCGTGAGACTTGAAAGTAAGCGGCCAATTTTTCAAGCTAAAGCGGCGCATATCAGCTCTGGCGGAATTTTTGTCAGATAGAATGAGTGCCCTTCAAAAGTTTATAGAATGAGTGCCCTTCAAAAGTTTTTTGTCATGCCAAAAACTATACTTATTCGGAATCATAAACTACCTTTTTTTGGCTCCCCTCACGCAAAACTGCCTGAGATAATTACGGCTATCCCGATAGACGAAAAAACAATTAATCAAATCAATAAATTAATTGAAAAGAAAGAAAGCATTGGCATAAAAAGTGGGGAATTCATGACGGAATCCATCACCTTTGTGATGCCAGGATATTTTTATTACTACACAAGAAATGAGTTGATTCAGAAGGGGATAGATTTGCGCCCCCTTTTTAGAAAAGACGAAAAAAGGAGAAGCTTCATTTTGATCGAAAAATCAATAGATGATATTGGCTTCTCGTCATGTTTTACAACAGGCGCGAGGATATCGTTTGGACTTCTTGATACGATTACTATTTTTAACTCTATGAAATATGAAGAATATGATTTGATTTCTGAAACGATTTATCTTGGAGAGATTGAGGAAGCAATTCAGAAAGAAATTTTCAAAAAAACAAATTATGGATCATGAACTAACCAATACTTTGTTTTAGATCTGTGCTGCCTTCTGGCTCGGATCTAAGACGACAATCTATTTGATTCGCCTTTACGACAATTTCAAAAACCAAACGCTAGCGATTCAGTAGGGCGATCGCCACTTTTTCAACACTCCAATTTGCCCGACAATTGACCTATTAAAAAGTTTTTAATAACGAGATAAGATGTTACAGCACATATTTAGCTCCGACTTCTTTAGCTCTGACTTCGCCTCAGAGTTGCTGTTGATTGCACTGCTCGCGACTTTCCTAGGGCTTGCGATCAACAACTACATTCGCAGCCAGGCAGAACGCGCCCGCAAAGCGATCCACCGCAAGCGTATTCAGGCGTTTATCAACACAGCAAACGAAATTGAAAACACCACCCATCGCCTCACGCTAGAGATCCCCATCGAGATCATGCAGGAAATCCTCCAGCAGGCGAGCATTGGCGAACTTTACGCAATCCAAGCGGCGATCGCCAAGGCAAAGGCCGCAACGCAGCGGCTAGAAACCAGTCACCTCAGCAAGATCAACGCGATCGCCAAAGGCATCGGCTTGCCCGAGCAGAAACAGCTTGCTGATACCAAGGGTGGACAGCCAAACCATCAGAATGGTGGCAACCTAGACAAAGCCGGAAAAAAGCTGATTGGCGAGATGCGATCGCGCCTACAGCAGAACGGCACCACCATTGAATTTAACGATCTGCTCACCATCCTACGGGAACGCCACGGCATCGAAACCCCAGCAGACTTCGCCGCACTCCCGGATGAAAAGCGCAAAGCTATTGAATCTGCCCTCTAGACCCCTATCTCCCCTGGCTCCACTGTCCGTTACGGCTGGACACTCATCACAATCAAGACCTGTGCGCCGCTACCTTCAGCACGCCGCGCGTCTACGCTACTTCATTGCAGCAAACGAGCGGATCGGTCGAGCCAGGGGCTTCACCACAGCAGCACCATGACAACCCAATATCCTTTTGAAAACGTTCCCCCGGTTCGCATTACAACCGATGGGGAATATCTTTATTGCGAAACTAACCCAGAGTTTTTGCGGGCGATCGCCGAAACGATTGAACAGAATCCCTGTGAAGCCCCAATGCTGCCCCACAGCAGCAGCAAAATCGGCAACGTCGTGATGGCGGCTGGCATCATCGGCTTCAGCGAAGAAGCAATCGACCTGATCCAGCGATCCACTGTCATCCCAGGTGACCTCGCCTATGTCTCCGCCTGGGAATCCATCAAGGGCCCGACCTTCAGTTGGCTTGGTTTTAGCTCTATGGCACTGCCTGCTAACAAGCTAACAATCACACAAAAAACCAAAGAATTCGATTTTTCAAAGTTTTGCACCATCCCGAATGAGACGCCAAACTTCAGCAACTGGCTCGATCTCCTGAGCCTGAGCAGTTATGAAAACCTCCAGGAATAACAGGCGGTCGCGCCAGCAGTGCGAAGCATTATCGCTACATATCCCATCATTCACCGCAACATGGAATACTTTATCTACACGGCTGGAGCCATCTCGATTGGTTGGCTTGTCTACAGCATCACGCACCAGACAGTTCGCAACACACACCGTTTTTGGCGAGAACAGATCCAGACCCGTGCCCTGTTTAGCCGCACGATCGGGCGATTCTTCCTGACAGAAGATGAGCGCAGCCGCACCCAGCTAGATCACGACCAGCGCCATATTGATGAACTGCTGCGAGATGCCCGCGAATCGCGCGATCGCCTCCTAACCCTTACCCAATGGTTTGCAGACCCCACCCGCACGACCTCAGCGCTTGACAATTTGCCAGGGCGCACCAGCCGCCAGCTTGTGGACGAACTCGCCAGAATTGATCAAGACATCACGCAGGCGATCGGACAGTTTCAGCGCAACCTGAAGGGAGCGATCGCCTCCTACACGCGCGGCACCAACCTAGTGGATCGCTTTGAAGCGATGCAGAGCAGCGCCAATACCCAGAAAGCCAACACCACCCAATCGTCTAGTGGCACCAATAACCAGGTGGTTGTCGAAACAACTGTTCTACAAGACATCGCTGACAACATCATCTACATGGTGTATTACCCCACAGGCAATGCCTCAGCGCAAATGACTGGCTCTCAAATCAAAGAAGAGATCGCCAGAGGTCTCAAGATTAACAAAGACTTTTTTATCTGCGGCCCTGCCGCTAACTTCGGCAGGCGTTAATTATCGCCATGCAAAGACAATTTTTCCTTAAACTACAGCACGGCTTTCGGCTAGCGATCGGCGCCACTATTGGGACGCTGAACATAGCGGGTATTGCGGCATCCTGCTGGCTGGCGCAGTCGGCCCCGTTCGATGCCGCGCTTACTCGTTCGCTTGCGTTCCTCACGACACCCCACCGCATTGGCTGGCAGCAATTCACCATCGGGACGTTTATCTTGGCGGACTACATCCCGTTTGCTCATCCCCTGCTCGCGATTATCCATCAGTCTGATGCGATCGCCGCCATTATCCTGTCGTCCCTCACGACCGCGCTCCTAACGTTTCTGATGTTTGCGCTGCTGCAATTCAACGCACCGCGCCGCATCGCTATTCAGGCAAACCAGTGGGAAGCCCGCCGCACCACTCAGTTGCTGCAACAGCTGAATGAGTCGCTCCAGCGCATCGACCTCTACACTCTGCCCCAAGCGGATGCCGCCGAGCTTATGCGCCAGCTAGATGAATTACTGCGCCAAGCGTCAAACCAACGTCCTATCGCTACCCATACAACATCATGGTCGCCGATCCCATTTCCTATAGCGTAACGATCGCGGCGATCGCCTTCTTTGGGTTCTCCATTAGGGCGATCGCTGGTTCCTTTACTAACCCTCCAGTTGTACCGGAGGTTGTCGATTTTCTAACGCTTCCAGAACCGATCCAGCCCATTGGATTGCTGCCGCCTGCCAGCCCTACCAAACCGCTGCTCCCTGCGGAAAGTATGCCGCCTGTCACGATCCAAATGGGTGATCGCCCCGATAACACCCCTGCGGCACAACCTCTAATGCTCTTGCCTAGCGCTTCAATGCAGCAGCCCAACACTCCAACGCCCCCACCATCATTGCCGCCTACGTCGGATCTGCCGATGCTCTACTGTCCGGCATTGCTCGGCCAATCGCCCGAAACAAACGTGTCGATCCCTAGTCCTTGGGAGCAAGAGAGCGATCGCTACTGGAGCCACAACGCTACCCTCACGTATCCCAACGTCATGCCTAACCTGCTGAGAGGTGCCAATGAGTAGCGCAACCAAAATCAAAGCTTTGGTGACGCGGGTGCACGAATTTCTTCAGATCGCAGGGGCGGAGTCCTGCGATGTTGATCGCGCGCAGGAGTTGATCTACCAGGATGGCAACATTTTCTTGCTGCTTGACGAAACTACTGGCAAAACCTGGGCCGCTGTATCGGTCTGGAATGAGGACGAGCAGCAGTGCGTCTGGGAATCAGTTCTTGATGTGCCGTCTAAGGATGCAATTCCCGAAAAATTTTTTACCCGCGTCATTCCGGATGACCTAGAAACCTCTTGGGCTGACTATCTAGTAGACCTTACGTTAAAACTGCGGCACGAACTAGAACTGCGGCACAACGAAGAAACCCTGTCGCTCCTGCTAGACAACTATCGCATTCAGCGCTATATCCGCCGCTGGCTGGGCTGCTGGAATGCTGATCTTGAAGATTGGCTAAATCGAACAAGGTTATTGAAACTTGCCAAAGTGGATACAGCGACGATCGCCCTCCAAATGTTTCGGCAGATCTACTTAATGCCCAGCGAACTCTGGCCGTCCCTTCTGCAACATGCGGAGTAGAGCAATGAATTCTATTCGTGACGTATTGCAAGATATGATTCCTTCTTCAGTGCCGCTGGGCAAGGTTGGCTGCTATGTGGAGTGGCAACCACTTCAAATAATTGATCAACACGAAATAGCAAACCTTTTGCCTGGCGACATTGCGCTGATGTCAAACACTGCCTATGGCAAAGTTTTGGATTGCCAGTGGCATGAGATTGATGCGCTAGAGAGTTATTACAGCGGCTGGTGCTATTTAGTGCAACAGATTAACCCCAAGGACGGCAAAGAGCTATCTGGCAAACTCTGGTGGATCGACGAAGAAGACCTAAGCTTCACCGGAGCGCTGCGCCGCCGCAATATTGACGCAAGTCAAGTCGAAATTTTTGAGCCACCCAATGGACAACCCATTTGCGACTTTTCAGAAACAATCCCGCTCTGGTGGAGGGCATCCCAATAGCGCTAGCTACCCGGTCGGATCGTGGGTGCGGCTAAACCAGCAGCACCCTGGCGTGCAACACGCGCAGAATCTAGAAGCTAACATGCCACCTGAAAAACGTTGGTTTCACAGGGCGACAGTTTGCCAAGTTGTGCAGCATCACCAGTTAAAGGCAGGGCTGTGGTGGTGCTGCGTTGAGTTGATGGATGGGCGCACTGTCTGGCTGCCCGAAACCTGGTTTATGCCTGCCACGCCTGATGAGCTTAGGGAAGCAATGCGACATGCCGCAAGCAGCTTAGCTCCCGATCTGCTGCTTGGCCCGACTATTATGGCAGGCGATCAATCTTTTAAGACGCGATTTGCAGAGCAGGCTGACGACGAACCCAACGGTACGCCACCCCTGTGGCTGCGCTGCAAATATCTTTTAGGTTGTGTTGATGATCCCAACAAATCGTCATGAACACAGATTTATCAACCTGGCTCCCTGTGTCACTGGAGCCGCAAACCCAGTCGCTAGGGCTGGGGGATTGGGTTTGCTTGGATCGCCAGCACTTTGAAGTGGCGATCGCCATTGAGTCTGAATGGTCGTTGCCGCTTGAGCAGCGCTGCCTATCCAATTTTTCGATCGGGCAAATTCTGGATTGCTGCAAAGACACTGGGGATAGCTTCTGCTTGGTACAGACGCTAAACCATGAGGAAATGTGGTTGCCTACAGACTGGCTGCTGCCAGCCAGCCACCAAGGAATTGACTCGTTGCTGGTAAACACAATCGCAAATACATCTCCCCTGCTGCCGATCGCCTCTCGCATCACAGTGGCGGGACACCCATTCGATCTCAAAATTTACCCTCCAGCAAACCCTAATGACCATGCTTTTCCATAATGCGCCCGATGATCCGTTTGTTCGGGAAATCCTGGCGCTTCGCAGCCGCCGCTCCGCCATCACGCGCCCCGAATTCTTAACCGAAATCACCACCCCCATCACGATTGAGACACGAGAACCTGATCTTCAGAGCTACGCCAAGATTCTGGAAATTAACCTGACAACTCTATCGGTTCAGGTTGATCATCCCGAAATGTTTCAAGCGGGCGATCGAGTCATGCTGCTTCAGCGGCAATCTCACGAAATCCTTGTGCCGCACGTCACTGTTTTAGAAGTTCTTGGCCGTTGGATCTACCTAGACGGTGTTGATCCCTATCGGCTCAGCATCGTTGATTTAGAGGATCTGCTGGTTCGGGAGGCGGAAGCCCCCTCCATTATTCTGAGCTACGGTAGCAGAAAAATTCCGCAACTTACAAAGTCCGAAATTGAGCAGATGCGGGAGAAACTCCGAGATGACCCGATAGAGCCACCTCATCCTAACTTGGTGCGATCGCCCGGACAGATGCCCTTCGGCGTAATGGCGCAACATTTCCCGTTGCCTGACAGCCCCATTCCCGCCGGAATCGTAATGCTGCCGATTGGGGCGGCAGATGGCGTATCAATTAAACCTCACCAGCACGGCTGGATGCTAAACCGCCTTGTCAGCGAAGATATGGCGTTTCAGCGCCGCTGGCGACACTGGGCAGACCTGCAAGACAGCACCGAACTGCCCCGAGGCCGTGACATTCCCTTTTGCCGTTTTGACGACCCTGACGAAAACACGCTAGAGCGAATACTGCTGTGCCTTAGCATGATCGACCCTGACTGGCAGCGATCGCCCCTCAAGGCCATAGAGCTTTTCTTTGATTGGTTGCTCTGGAGTTTGGGGCATCCGTCGGTACCACAGTTTCCCCCCGCGCTACACCATGCCCACAACATAATGATTCAGGTGTTTTCGCCAGGACGGCTGATTCTTTACCCTGCTGATTATTTTGGGGCGCTTTTGGCGATCGCAAAGTCCCCAGGCTTGCTTTCAACCAAAACCGCAACCCGCTTGGTCAAATCCATTTTTCCGGGACGGCGCAATGACTACCGCGACCTGTTGCTGCTAGATCCGCAATGCAGCAGCGGTGCCTTAATGCTGGCGGCCAGCAACTACACCTATCAATACCAAGCTGTCACGGATAATTCACTGATGGCAAAGGCGACAATCTTGAACGCCTACTTCTATGTGCCGTGGGCCATCTTCCCGTTTGATTGGCTACCCGCTCCAGACGCCACCACCACCTTAACAACTGCCCTGATGGTGATGCGGCAACAGGGAATTGACCCGCGATATTTTGACCGCGTTCAACTCGCGCCACAGTCTACATCCTATTTGCCAGTTGCATTGGTGGAGCCGCGCCCGATCAATGCGATCGCCGAATGGCTGAGCCAGCAACCTGACCAGTTTGCGGCACCACAGCGCTACGAATCCCTAGCTGAAGAGCTTCCCGCTCTAGAACTTCCACCAGCGCCGCCACTGTTTAATTCACCTGCTTTTCCGACATCCGACCCCAACCTCCTGCCACCCGCTCCAAAACCACCACAGCAGCCATGACATATCAACTCAAACATAATGACCTTTATGATGCGCGACAACTCGTAACGTTGGTGCGCCGCCTTAGCCGGCGTCGCGGTCGCAAGCATCCCGATCTCGGCACCATTGAGGTGCCACTGGATCTGTTAAATCAGATCTCGATACTAGCGACGCTCTATGAAGGCGGTACACTGCCGATCCACGAAGATCTCTGCGGCTCTTGCCCGCTGCGTTGCGTTACGGTGGTGGAAGATGTCTGAGGTGCAAGTATCGCGGCTTCAGGAAATCATTGACCAGCGCCGCCGCGATATTGTGCATCCTAGCTGGATCACAGGTGTGCCGATTGAACAGATCAGTTGGCATCTTCCCACCATTGTCGGCAATGTTTTGACAGCGCAGCCGATCTACGTACCGGAAGCTGTGGCGCGCGATCGCCAGAATCTGGCGCGACTGCAAGCCAAGACACTGGGGTTGCCGCTAACCCCAGCACCAATTGACTGGGAGCGATCACCCAATTGTCAGCGCGGCATCCGGTTTCATGTGGCGCGTTCGATTGACAATCTGATGGGTTACTACGGAGAAGAGTCTGAAGATCATTCAATTGATTTGGATGTGTCGCCAGACGACCTGCGGGCGATCGCCCCAACCCTTAACCACAAAGCTGTCCGCATGGTGGATCACGGCTACCTGCTGGATATTTTGATCTCAAATGACTACAACGTTTGGGGTCGCTGGCTACACTGGCAAAAACTATATCGCAATGGGGCGATTGACCCTGCCGAATCTATCCCGTGGATTCCATTTTGTGATCAGCCGCAGTACGCCAACGACATTATGGAATTTTTCCTAGATCAGATCAGTCCTCGGTGGCGGTCAGACCCCGCGCAACGACGCGCTGTGGCAGAATATTTTCTGCGCTACATGCTATGGGCATTAGGACACCACGCCCAGCCCAACCAGCCGATTGACCTGTGGGATGGCGGCGCTCACGATCGCCTCAGCTACTGTCTCCCCAAATACATTAGGCGGTTGCTCCTGTTCCCCGCTGGACACTTCAGCCTAATGGCGGAAGATTTGCTCGGACTGGATATGCTGCCACAGGCACGCGCCAACACGCTGGTAAAAAGCATCTTTCCAGGGAGGCGCAACGACTACCGAGCATCCCTCTTGGTAATGCCAGAGCCTTGCGGCACCGTAGCGCTCGCGGCCAGCAACCACACTTACGAGATCCACGCGATCAGCACTGACCCGTGGCGGGCGATCGCCACCCTCCTGGATTGCTACCTGTTTGCCCCGTGGGTTGTGTTCCCGTTCCGCTGGCTTGGCGAGACAGTACCCGAAAGCAACATTCTTGATATCATCGCTCGCACCCAGCAGCTTATAAACGGGCAGCGGGTTTCACGCCATTTTTTCCGGCAAGCTGAAGCCGATCCAGATGCACCTGACTTGCGACCGTTCCAGATTGTGCGGCGGATCAATTTTGAGCTTGAGTTTGAGCAAGGCACAATTGATCTGGCATCCGAATTGACGATTCGGCTTGTCAACAACTTGCCCATGCTGCCGTTTAGTCAAGCGGTGCCGTTGCCGCCCGAAACTAAACTCTGGCTGCCAACCGCAGAAAACTTGCGGACAATTATTGAACAACGGTCGCCTAAAGCGTTGCCACCGAATCCTGACGCTGCGTCGTGACGACTGCTGGTCACCACAAGCCTCCGGGAGATTGGAAGCCCCCTTATTGATAAGGGGGAGGAAAATCGACCTGCACGAATTCATTCGTGCGTCTACTTTGCGTGATAGTATATCTGTATTCACAGGTAAACTTTGACAGGTGGAACAAACCCTTACACTGGTCTGCAAACTCCGAGTTGGGTTGAGGTGTGACAAGCAGTTTAGATGAACATTTCCAAGATTGGAGCCGTTGTAGGCCGGCTTCGAGGTTCAGAGAGCCTTAGCTGCTCTCTAGGGCTACTGAAAGACCCCCGAATAAAATTCGGGGGTCTTTCGCCACCGAGTTCTATTCGGGGGTTGCAGCACTGTTCGGCTGGCGTGGTGTGGAACAACGGTTTTCTACATCTTTTTAGGAACGGTTAGCTTACCTAAAGCCCTGATTTCCACAACTGTGGAAGTCGCTAGCACCCGCTGTGGCTGCAATACAATGGGGCTGTAGCGTTAGGATTTTGCAGTGCGGCGGCTGAATGGAGGAAGGCAAGTTTGTAAAACAGCTACATGCGGCAAGCTAGCGATCGCTCGTGGGTTGTGCGGCACTTGCTACCACCGTTGGTGGATGACACAATCAAGCAGCCTGAGCGCGAGAGTTTCAGGCGATCGCCCTGATCCCGTAAAACTACAGCACCACCAAGAACGAAACCGCCGCTATCGACACCAAAATCCTGACAAAGTGCGGATAAGTGTTCGCAAATATGCAGCATCGCCTGCTGGAAAACTAGCGCGGCAGCGGGCAAACGAACGCAGCAAAGCGTGGGCTAAAACGATCCGATTCTTAAATCGAGAAACCCCAGAGGTGATCGCTCAGCGCTTTCCGTTCCTGAGTGTTGCCATCATCATGCAGCACCGTCCAGTTGATCGAACATCCATTAAGCAGCTGTTGCCAGAGCTAGAACTTTTGCAATTGCGGCGTGCTGCCGCGCTAGAAGCATTTTAAAGACGTGGCAGAACTTTGGCGCTTGGCTGGAGATTTTCTTTTAGGACAACTATGCTGCGAAAAGATTTTATAGAGGCGCAGCCACCCCGTCTTGAGGAAATTGGGCGGCTGTTTAAGGGATCTAAAAAACGACTTGTTCCTAGCAAGAAGCGTCCTGGTGAAATGGTTGAGATTTCTGGCGTGGAGCTGGATCACTACCGATTTGAGCCTGCGGAATGGACAAGGGCGATCGCTGTAGATGGCGCCACACTGTACGATCAACTTGCCCAGCGCTGGCAGCAGTGCCGCGAACTGTTTAGCGACTGGCGATTTATCCAGATGATGCTGCCATATCCAACGCTAAAGCAAAACTTTCGATACGAAAACTCAAAGTTTGATGCGGCAAAGCGTTGCACTCGGCTTTGCGACGGTTTTATCTGTACGCGCCACGAGGAAAAGTACACCGACCCAAAAACAGGCAAGCAGGTGACCCGCATTGCCACCAACCCGATCCCTTGTGCCGCCAAAGAGAATGATGAAAAATGTCCCGCTGGCTGTGTCCAGCGCGGACAGCTCAAAATGTTTATCCCAGCGCTAGAGTATCCAGGGCTGGTTGTTTTAACGACCCACTCCAAGCGCGACATCATGACGCTGTACAGCAATCTGAAGGCGTTTGATAACCACGACCTAAGCCAGATTCCGCTGCGGCTGCTGCGAGTTGAGGAGCAGTGCGATCGCCGAAATCCAGATGGCTCAATCTCTAGCGGCACCAAATGGTTCTGTCGTCTCCAGGTCGATCCGCTTTATGGCGGTCGGGCGCTGGCGGCTCGGTACACTCTAGCGCTAACAGATGGCGCAACTTCTAACCCTGAGGAAACCACCAAAGCTCCGATTTCTAGCGCTAAAGTGATCCCTCTGAAGCCATTTCGACAGCAAACCGAGTGGATGGATTTTCAGCAGGCACTTGCTAACGCAATCCGCTCTGGCAAGCCTGAAGCTGTGACTAGCGCTTGTGAAATCGCGCTGCTGCTGGTCAATAACGGTATTTTGCCAGATCATGCCCGCGCCTCGGTTAATGCTGAGCGGGAGCGAGCGATGAATGCAATTGCGGCGATCGCAAAGCCACCTGAAAAATCAAAACCTGCACCACTTCAGAATGATTCGCCAGCTAAATCACCCACCAAGCCAACCCAATCACCCACCAAACTAATCCACAAGAAAGCAGCGGCTGAGTATGTTGTGGCTACTGGGTTGGTTGAACGCGTTGAGACGTTATGCAATCTGCTTAAATGCCAGCCAACTGACCTAGAGGCGATCGCTGCTGCAAAGACCGGACGCCCCATACTGGAGCTATCGGATTCTGATTTTCGCAAAGTGCGATCGCTCGCTTTTTTGGACTGGGCAACAATCGCTAGGGGCGATCGCGATTTACCGCCTATTAACGTCGCGGGCGAATGGTTACGGATGGCGGAGGATCTAGGCGATCTATCAAGCATCAACGATCGAGAATTGTTTCAACGATGGAGCGATCGCGTACTAAGCGTTCTGGTGGAGTCAACGACCGCACCCACAAGGGGATGCGGCTTGCCTCTAGAGCCTAAGCGCTGAAGCATCCGGCAGATTGACTGCTGCCTGTTCCACCGTCCCAATTTGGGTAGTGGAAAGAATGTAGTCGTCCCTATGGTTTTTCGCTCGCCCGATCCATTGTGCGCTGCACCAAGTCAAAATTACGCTGCTGTGCCCTAGTTTCGTGGCGCAGCCGCGCATTCAGCAGAGAGACTTGCGCCTCCAGCCGCTGGATCTTATCCAGAAGGAATAGCTCACGCTGCTGGCTATCCGCCAGGTCAGATCGGAGCTGTGTAAAACCGTTACGGATCAGGTTGGCAAAACTATCGCTCATCCATCCTCCTTCAGTTTGATGACCCAGGCGTCAGGCTTGACCTGGACTACATTATCGCGGTGGCGTGAGCCTTGCGGAGCAATATCGCCCACCTCTTCGGCGCGTCCATCAGGGCGAAGTTCCCAAATCTGCGGCGGCTTCAGCTCCCACTGCTCCACATCATTTAGCATCATGATGGACTCAATGATCCAGGGTCGTCCGTCCATCAGGGCAGCATTAATGAAGCGGTCACCCTGCGACAGCGTGCGGATCTGCTGAATCGTGAACCCAGCGGCTGGCGCGTGTCCGCCACCACCCAGCTTGCGAGCAACCCGGTTGACGCGAAATCCATTGTTGCTTCGCAGATCGACCAAAATGACGCCGTCGCCGCCCGGTCGATACGTCATGCTGAAGGGCGCATCAGGGAACATGCGGCACAGTTCGCTGCCGACCCAGGAATGATAGCGCTCTGCCGGGACGACAGGCACGCGAAAACCCAGGATTTCGCAGTAGTGGACTTCGCGGCACATCTCCGCTACGGCGTCGCGACGCGGCTGCACTAGTGGTTTGCCCTGCTGCGCCATTGTCTCGGCGAAGTCTGGCAGGTTCGCAAGTTTATCGAGCGCCTTGAACTCGGCGATCGCCTCTGCTTGTCGATCCAGATGGGTCGCCAGCTCAATTTCGCAGATCTGCCGCAGATTTGGAGACATCAGACCGGCGGCATCGCTTGGGCTAAACCCTGTGAAGATCGGCTCGTCAGGACTTTGCTCATGCAGTTGGCGGGCGATCGCCTGCAATCCTGCCTCCCGTCGGTTCCGCCGGAAGCTGCTGAGCCACACGCCCAGCGCCTCCGAAACCGCCTCGGAATCCGGCAACTTCCAGCGCCACAGATCCCGATCCTCCACGTAGCGGATCAGGTCTGGTACGTCGTCATTATGGAAATGCTCCCACGCGATCGCCGCGCCAGAACGATCCAAATCTAGGTTTATAACAAGCTTGCCGCTCAACAGCTCAACGTAGAGCTGACGTAGTCCTAGCGCCACTACAAAATCTTCTAATCGCTCCTGCGTCCAACCCTGAAAGTTGATGGTACACAGGTCATCATCCGACCATAGATTGAGCGATCGCCATTCCTGGTGCTCGTTAAACGCAGCGTAATCTACGTAGCGCCCCTGAACAAACAAGTCCTGGCGATCGCGCAACTTGCCGATCATCCGAAGCGCGTCAATCAGCGCAGTTTCGTGATGATCCAGCACCGTCACGGCGCAACCACGATCCAGCAAGTTCCGCAGTTCGGCGGGCGATCGCCAGTAGTCCAGGATGTAGACCTCTGCACCGTCTGGGATCTGCGGCATTGGGTCGTGATAGCGCAGGAAGCGGTATTGAGCGCGATCGCCAAACTGCCGCCATGCCGCATAGGCGGCGGCAAGTCCATCGTAACAGGCAGCATGGGACAGGACAAATGTATTGCTCATTAAAAAGTTTTTGGTGAGACGATCGCTGTGCAGATTGATTGCATTTTCTCACGCAATCAAATTATATTAAAATATAACACATAACACATGACAAAATTCTGATTTATGCGCCACGACCTCAGCCTGTTCCTGTGCGATTTCTGCGAAGCCGCAGGAATTGAGGTAAAGCGTGAAACTTGGCGCAAGCTAGAGTATCGAATCAAGCCGATCTACGGGCAGCCTGGCTGGAACTTTTGGCTATGGTGCAGCCCCGATTTCACTGCGGTACAACTTTACGGAATTGCGCCCAACGACGAAGAATTTAGCACCGATCCATTGACTGCTCCCCGCTCTAAAGAGACGGGGATTCACTAGATAGCCCAAAGACGGACTCTAGAGGGCGAAGTCAAAGCGCCCCTACTGACTCCATTGAGGTTAAGCCCCAATGTTGCCGCTACTTTTGCGATGCAGTTTGCCGCCCCATTGCAGTCTGCATTGATATACCAGTTCTGAGCAGTGCGGAACAAACCGCGCTTAACTCGCTTCCCTGACGACTTCCACCCTACGGGTTTTTCACCGTGAGCAGGTAGACTGTCGCCATCCAGAAAACTTGCTGCTGAGGTATTGGCTTCCTCATGCTCAATAAACTCAATATTCTTGCTCAGGTTGCATTAGAGAAGAAATGGCAGATCCTAGCGGTGACGATTGAGCCAGATCACCTACATGTTTTTGTCAGGCATCAACCCAATTACTCAATTGCTCAAATTGCAAACGCATTTAAGGGGCGCTCGTCAAGGCTGCTTAGACAGGAGTTTCCTGGATTGCTCAGGCTTCCTAGCCTCTGGACTAAATCGTATTGCTACAAGACTGCTGGGAAGATGTCTCAAGCCGTAATTGAGCGCTACATTAATGACGCTCACCATCTGCACTAACAGGACAGCCCCTAAAGGGGCGCGTTGGGCTTTCCACCCTGACCTGAAGGTGCAGGGCTACCAGCCCTAAAGTGCATTTTTTGTGTTGCGCTGGAGGATATCGACCGCTAGCTTCAGCGGCTTGACACAGCTAGTGCTGCTAAAACCATTCTTACTGCGATGCTGCGCTCGATAAAACGCCCAGTAGCGCTCAAAGATTTCGCGTGGATAATTCACTACCATCTCCCATCAATTGCTCTATAGAAACAGGTGAATGCTGGCTCGCCAACCAACACAAGCCCAGTCTCTTTGGCGACTTGGCCTGCAAAGGTTACTTGTTCGACAAATCCATCATCATTAACTGGAGCCAGACAGTCCTCAACAAAGCCATCCATCAGCTTTTGAGCTGCGTCTAGCGCCTGCTCCCGCGTGTAAAACCAGCTCGTTGTATCTTCGCCGCTCAGATATCTCCGAAGTCCTGATACTATTTTGCTTTCAGAAAATTCTGGCAGCCTGGGCTTGAGAAGATTTACCATATCCCAAAACCCAAGCACATCCGATATCACGACTGCATCCTTGTCATCAAAGTCTGGCGGCACAAAAGGCATGGAATCTTTCCTGATTTAGTTAATTAGGCAGGTATCAAGGTGGGGGCGATCGCCCCCAAATCCTCCAACATCATGCTGCCGCCTTTGTAAACAGCAGCAACGATTGAAGCTGTTCGCCAAACTCAATTGGCACCCGCCATGACACCGCGGTGCCGTAGTTCAGAATGGCTTGGCGACGCTCTTCGCTTCCAGTGATGATGATCTCCAAATAAATCGGCCCGAATTCTGTGAAACCCTCAACCGGATACGCCACACCAAGCTGAAGCAGATCGCCAATGACCTCTTGCGACAATGTGCGAGCGATAGTTTTTCTGCTATCAAAATCCGCAATTGCGATCTCTAGCCCCGAGGCCTCCTCGCAAATCAACAGGGTTCCGTCATCAATCTCCACAGTCCAATTCATGGCTCTCCTCCCACAGAAAAGACCATAGAGTTAGGTCACGGGCTTTTTGCCAGTCGTGCAGAGCAAATTGATAAATATCCTCAGGGATATGCCCTTCCCAGAAGTCTTGCAAGGCGATCGCCAAAAATGGATTTTTGGCACTTGACACCGAAGCGGGCGAAATCGCAATTGATGGGGCGAGCCTGCTGCGTAAAAACGACAGGCGAGATTCATCTAGCCGCCTTTGCAACCGCTCCCACTGCTGGCGGCTGCGCTCAATAAACTCCTGCTCTGTGATCTGCATCGTCAAGGTGTTGTTTGGAATCGGCAGAGGGTCGGACTTACCCTGTTGCGGTTCTGGATTGCGGTGAAGCTCCCTAGCGTATCCATCAAGGCAAGCCTGCCGCAGTTGCTGCCAAGTAAATCGCAGCATGAGGCCACGCGCTTCTGGCGTTTCGGGTTTGGGCTGTGGTTGCCAGTAAACGGGAATTTTTGGTATAAAAAATCGCCGCTCATACGAAAGGTTGGTCAACCTTTCCTGCTGAAAATCAAACCATTGCCATTCCCGCTCCGAATCGTGCGCCTGAAGCCAAGCGTGGAGATTGGCGGCGATCGCATCTCCCCAGATGCGCCGTACTTGTCGCCACCAAGTTGCCTGAGACTGAACCACCGAGTCAATGTTGGGCACTACCCACTCACTCAGGGCGATCGCTCGCTCGTCTTCAGTCACAGGGACGCGGGTGCCATCTGGCAGCACTCGATCCCAGCCTTCCAGAACTGGCGTTTCACTTGTATCTGTCATGATGCCACCTGACTGGATGTTCTCAATCGTTACACCGGTAGCAGGTAGCGCATCAATGCGATCGCGCACATTGCGGGCCCGTTTGTTGGTTCCAGGAACCGAAATATATGGGGGCAGGATCAGCAGGTTGGGATCGGCTGGGTCTTGCTGATGGGTTGCGATCGCCCATTTCTGGAGCGCTTCCACCGCAGTTGCCGCCACGACTGTATCAATCTGGAAAGAATGTGGCCCGCCATAAGGGGCAGAGCCAGCCCGATGCCGCGTTACCCATACACTATATGGGCGCTGCCGGAAGCGCGGTTCAAACAACGGTTGAACCCGGTTTGGCGTTGCGATCTGCCGCGCATTCAGCAACGCGGCGACATGCTGAAATAAAACCGGTTGTCCCGATAGCCGCTCAGCCTCTTTGGCAATGCGTGACACCGATTTGGTGCCGTCGGCGAGGGACAAGATTAAATCTTCAATCGTCATAGACGTCAGTTAGGTTGATTTTTGTCAGTTTTGTGGTGAGAAGTTTTGGCTTTTCGCCCCGAAACAGTAGTGAGACAACGCCTGCACATCACGACACTTATGTCTGAGGTCATCTTTAATGTCCGTTTAATGTCCGTTTGGAGTACACCATTGGCGAGTTTCAGAAATCCAAAACGCTACTTGACATTCTCCAGATTCATCTTTACCCGTATCCCCAATACAGTAATAGACTCCTGTATGGAGCTCCATCACTTCAGCCATTTCAGACCCAACGGACTGCCTTAGCCTAGACGCAAACCGATAGGGTGAACCGTAACCTTCCTTCACTGTGACGGTTTCTCCAATAGCAACACCATTAGGTCTGGGGTGCTGCTGCCATCCAGGAGCGCCAATGTCCCAAATCTGGAGCATCAAATCTAATTGACTTGAGTATTGGATTGTTTTGACCAAAATTTCTCCGGGCTTGATACCCGGAATTGAGGGCGTGTAGGGCATGATAGTTCTCGTTATCTTCAGTAATCCGATCCAGCTTTTGTCATATACTCTAGCCCTAAAAATTTCCTTACCGCTTCATGTGAAGCGTTCCCAATCCGATTCTCAATCCACCACGTCGAATCAACAGGAAGGCGATTGCAATCCTTTTGAAATTCGGCGTAGTCGCCATGCCAGCCCTGATTCCACACATGCCAAAGAGCTTTATTTCGCAATGTATTAGCCCATTCAACCTGTTTACGAGATCCAGTGAGGGGCGGCAAATTATCAATCATAAACTTTGCTCTATTGCGGTAGTTGGTCATAAACACTATATCCGTTTTTATTAGATTTGGCAATTTTAGTAAAATTAAATTTTTATAAGGCAATCGCGCTTTTGCTGAGCGGTCTTCAATTTGTCAAGTTCGCGCCGGAACACCTGCACAAGATTTTCTTTTCGGCTCAATGCTTTGAAGATGCGCTCATCAATGCTGCCGCGACACACTAGATCAATGTAGACTGAGCGACGATCTTGCCCGATACGATGGTTGCGGTCTTCGGCCTGTTGACGAACCCGATACGGGAAATCATTGTTATAGAACACCGTATAGGCAGCTTCATTGAGGGTCAATCCACGCGCACCGCATTTTGGAGATGCGACAAGAAACCGAGCCTCTCGCCGCCACCGCTCCAGTTCACGCGCCCTCTCGTCGATGGTGCTGTCGTAGCGGCTAAAGGATTCGTCGCCATACTGCTGGGCGATCGCCTTCAGAATCTGCTCAGTGCCGTAATGAAAGTGCGTCCAAATAATAACCTTTTCATTAGCTGGGATTTCCGCCAACACCCCCTCTAGGCATTCGATCCGCCCATGTTTACAGGTCAGCAGCGTTGGACTAGCATCGCGGTATTGTGCCCAACGACGCAATCGTGGATCAGTATGCTGCATCCAAAAGCCTGACACGATCTCGCGCAGCGCAGTAAATAGCCGAAAGATCGTGTAGCTATCAAACTCGTCATCAGGGGCCTGCATTAGGATTTCTTCTTTGGCCCGCCGATACAGCTCCTCCTGCTCCCACGTCATGCCAAAGTAGCGCGTGCAATAAAGTTTGTCTGGCAGCGTCAGGCACTCGTCTTTTTTAACCTGATAGACATAAGGCTCGATTTTACTAGCAATCCAGTCGGTGTTGAGCTGGCGCACCACAAGCCCAGGAAACTTATCGCTATATTCCAGATGATTTCGGGAAAACGAGTAGAACGACCGATAGCCCAGGATTTCGGGACTGAGAAAATACATCTGGCTGTAAAGATCTTCGACCCCTTCGCTCAAAGCCGTGCCAGTCAGGATCATGCGGTAGCGTGCCCGCTGGCTCATGGCGGTGATCCGCATGGTGCGGACAGCGCGATGATTTTTGCACACATCCGATTCATCCAGCACGACAAATGTTTTGTCGGTGATGAGTTCATTGACCGCTAGCGTGACGCGATCGCTCTGTCCTACCGACTCAATCCCAACGATGTACCAGAACGCAGACGGAATGCGTCCCTGCTGGGTGCGATCGTCAAATACATAGACGGATGGATCTTCAATGTGGTGCTGCAATTCATACAGCACCGTTTCTTTGAGGCTGACGGGGCAAAAATAAACAACGTGATCAATTTTGTGCTGACGCAACCGCACAAACTCTATCAGGGTCAGGGTTTTGCCTGTGCCCATATCCATCAACAGTCCACCGACGCGCAAGCCCTTGAGCTTGTCAACCGCCGCTTGCTGGTGAGGCGCAAGTTTGGTTTTGAGATTAATCATCCTTAAGGCTATCGGGAATCACCGCGCTCTTATCTGCCAAGGGATTGGGCGTTTTTTTAGATTTCTTCTTACGGGACGGCTGCACAATAATGGCGGCCTCCCAAAGGGCGCGGTATTGCTCCAGTACCTCCTGAGCGGCTGGCGTAAAGGTAAAGTCATGCTGCTCAGCAAAATCTTCGACCTCAGCAAAATGTTCTGGCGGCACCCGCACTTTGCCGTCAGCATATTTTGCAGCCGTGAGCCGCATTAGTTTGTCGTAGAGATCGTCTGTCCTAGGGTAGCGAAACGTAAACCAGCAGTCGTAGGGCTGGTTACGCGACACATCCACCACGCGAAACGACTCTGGATTGTATTGTGCGGCGATCGCCCGATCACGAATCTCAGTATGCTGCACTTGCACGCAAAAACCCTCCAGGAGCAATAGATTGACAACCTCAGCGGCACGATCTACCAGATCAACGTCAATCGGCACTGCTTTTTGCCAGCACCAACCTGTCCATTCATACTCAAGTTTTCGCACGACTGAGCGAAACTCTTCCCTCTTCTCTGGGAAGAGCAAACGGATTAACCGCTCCCATAGCTGGAGCCGCACGATCGTGTGGGTCAGCGGGGCAGCGGGACGTACCAACGTTGGTATTGACATGCCTAGCCGAGAGTCAGGCGAAATTGAGTGGAGTGCGATCGCCATTATTCGACTTAGTTGCTCCACACTGTATTGATCAAAAATTGCCGCATCCGCCTCAGACAGCCGTAGCTGAACCCGCCGTGTAACGCCAGTTTTGCGCGATCGCCCCATTTCGTGCCACAAAATTATTTAGCGCTGTGATATTATGGCACAAAAAATTAGCTTTCTCGAAATGGCTGAATTTGTAGAGAAATTCCCGCTTGTGCCTGACGCGGCTTTAGAAAAAAGGTTGCTGGAATGGCTTGAAACCTGCCGCAAGGTTTGGAACGCTGGTCTAGTTGCTTTGCTTGAGCTTGAAGCCAGCACAGCGCCTGTAAAAATTTTGGATCAGGAAACTGGCAAGCAACGGTGGGCTGCTTTCCCATCGTGTCGATTTGCTGTGCGGGGTCAGGGGCCACCGCGCCCAGTTGCGACAGGATGGTTCAAGAATCAATTGACAGATAAAAACGGTAATGCGCTGGAGCCAGTTTGGGCAGAGCATTGCTGGATTTTGCCCAAATCTCGAAAAGGTGGCACTGTTGATCTTTGGACCGGGGAAGCAAGCCATGCGATCGCCCCTAATTTGATTCGAGTAGGGCAGTGCTGCCCGCTTCCGATCGCAGAGTGGCGGGAGCCTCGTCTAGGATTACAGATACCTGGCAAGTATTCGCTGCAATATTTTTTCACGCAGGCGAATGTGCGTAAGGAGTATCCGTATCTAGCGGATGAGTTTGAACAGGTGCCAGCGTGGTTTATCCGTGGAGTGTGCGATTCGTTGTGGCAGGCATGGAGTCGCTACAAATCTGGCACTGCTGGTGAGCCGAGGTTTAAGCGTTTTTCAGACCCAATCACCAGTCTTACCTATGCTGACGCTATTAAACTAAGGCTGAGGTTTAACGAACAAAATCCTAAAGACGGAACGATCGCGATCCCTAAGCTGGGGCGCAAAGCTGACAAAAAGGGAAACCTTAAGGTTGTCCCTGGTGTGCTGCCAGTAGTTGATCTTGCCAAACGTTTTACGGTTGAGACTGAAGATGGCAAGGTTTTGCGATCGCCATCTATTGCTCGCATCGTGCATTTGCCCGATGGCAATTGGCAACTCCATCTGACCGCATTTGAGCCAACCTCAGGTGAGATCGACAACCTAGCGAAACTAGCGATCGCAATTGGCTGCCACGCTACCTTGACGCCATTGGCTCGGCTGTATGTGTTGCTGAATCCTTGGTGGCGATCTAAACGGCATCAAGATTGCACCCTGACAGTGCCGGGCGAAAACTATGTTGTCGCGGTAGACGATCGCGGCTGGGGCTATAGCGTGTTACCCAAACGCCATACCGATGGCGCGATAGATCCGCACCACCTAATCGCAACGCTAGACCGTCAGATTGAGGAGTTGCAGCGGCAAATCTCCTGGAAGGAGGAGTGCAGCAAGCGGCACAATACACCACGACAGTCAAATAGACTGAAGGAGCAGAAACGTCAGAAACGCAAATTACAGGCAAGACGCGCTGCCATTTTGCGGTCTAACCGACAAAAGGTTGCTCACTTTATTGCAGAACGCAGTCGCGACCTGACAGTGATTCATAAACCTGCTGCCCGCATCCGCAAGCCAAAACGCAAGCTCAAGGAAGGGACAAACCCAGCCAAGTTTGAACCCAACGGCGCGGGGGTGGTCGCTGAAACTAACAAAATTGCAGCAAACGCCGCACCAGGTGAGTTTATTGCGTTGATCAAGCGCTATGCAGAACAGCGCGGGCAAAAGTTAAGCGTTAAAGAGGAGAAGAAAACTTCCCAAAAATCCAAAAAAAGTAGATAATGAATCGAAAGGGCGGTGTGCCTTGCGCCCTGCGGGTATAGCCCGTGAATCGATGGCTAGGAGCTAGCCAGATCGCCTATTGATTGCAAGGATCTGCGCTTGAAAAAGCAAAATTGCTCAAACGCTTGCCACTTGAGCATTTTTTTAGAATCGTGCTTGAATCCTTTGATTGCAAAGGTTTCAGCCAATAGAACATTGACAAATCAATAGCTTTTCTGGCTGGCGCTTGCTTTTAAGATTAGATCCTTGCAGCCAGCCCAAGGAAAGCAAAGCATGTCGCTTTTTTGGAAAGCGCAGTGCGATATGGCTTGTGACTTAAGGGCGATCGCACATCTAGCCAAAAGTATTCTGGAAGGCAAGCGTGGCAGTGCGATATGGCTTGTGACTTAAGGGCGATCGCACGCTTGAGAAAATTGAATTTTCCAGTAGTCTTTTCGTGCGATATGGCTTGTGACTTAAGGGCGATCGCACATTTCCGTTAGCCCGGTTCCTCAAAGGGATCGGGCGTGCGATATGGCTTGTGACTTAAGGGCGATCGCACATTTAATATCTCTGTGCTGTCCCCGTATTGCGCCCCCACATGTGCGATATGGCTTGTGACTTAAGGGCGATCGCACGTGTGAGTGTCGAGGTCAAGTCTGTTGACGACGATGTGCGATATGGCTTGTGACTTAAGGGCGATCGCACATCTTTGGATTCAGCTACCTCTCGCCCTCTGGAATCAAAGTGCGATATGGCTTGTGACTTAAGGGCGATCGCACAAAACGATGCGGGTTATGCCCGATTGTTCTTTGACTGTGCGATATGGCTTGTGACTTAAGGGCGATCGCACTGCTGGGCGACTTGGTTTGCTTCGTCAAAAACCACCGTGCGATATGGCTTGTGACTTAAGGGCGATCGCACCCCTCCACCATCAAAGCTTGAAAGGCTTCTACCAGCTGTGCGATATGGCTTGTGACTTAAGGGCGATCGCACATTTAATATCTCTGTGCTGTCCCCGTATTGCGCCCCCACATGTGCGATATGGCTTGTGACTTAAGGGCGATCGCACCTGGGTGTGTCGCGCCCGACTCTGCGAAGATTGACCCGCGAAGTGCGATATGGCTTGTGACTTAAGGGCGATCGCACATGGGGACGGTCGGGCAACCTCCGATAACTCAACCGTGCGATATGGCTTGTGACTTAAGGGCGATCGCACCCACCCGAAATCCTAAGAGCGATCGCCCAATTCCGTGTGCGATATGGCTTGTGACTTAAGGGCGATCGCACTTGACCTGGTTGGGCGAGGCGATCGCCACCCTGCGGATCTGGATCGATCGTCCCAGGGTATTGGTAGAGCCAGGACTGGAAGGGAAAACCTATGTGGAGGCGATCGCCAATGCGTTCACTCGATCGTTTATATGAGTTGCCGATCTACCTTCCGCGTGGCTGGCGTGTTGTGCCCCGGTGGGACAGGCTCATCCTAGTGGCTCCTGACCGAGTGGCGGCAGAAAATTTATGCATTGGCGCAGCCCGCCACATCCGCGCCACGTCCGAACGGCTCAGCGTTCCGGTCGAGATTCACTGGTGCGGCAAAGATGCTTTATTCATAAACCAAATCAATCCATCCCCTGACAGGCAGGGGAGCGTTAAAAGCAATGTATCCCGTACCGCATTCCCTCTTTGTGAGATAGTCGGCAATCGCATTTACATCTCGCGGAATCCAGTCAATCTTTTCTTCGGGAAAGAGTCGTCGCGCAATCATGATTGCAATCCTGGAATCCGAAAGGATTTGACACCCCGGAAACCGCTGGATCGCGCTAGAAATAGCCTGAAATTCTGCCAAAGAAGCGCTTTCCGTTCTTGCGCCCCACGCCTTTTCATCAGGACGAAAGTCATCTAGAGATTCAACGCAAAAATGTAGCGTTTGGGCGTTCCAACACGCTGTTTTTGCAAACGTTGGGGCGAACCCGTCTGGTTCAAAGAAGACCGCCGCATCTGCAAATACAATCGGCTGAAACAACTGATCAGCCAGATACTGGATGCAGCGGGTATAGCTATTGCGCTTCTTCATTGAAGCAGCCCAACTCGCTTCAGCTCAGACTCCAGCTCGCCTAGTGCAAGGCTGTATCGCCCAGCCCCTACACGCCGCACCGCAATGGCGATCGCCAGCACTTCCGCCATCCCCAGCTCTTTTATCTTGGCGGCAAGGGCTGGGTCTTCAATGTTGGCCCACATGAGGTGGAGGGTGTCGGGCGACATCCGCCAGCCGCTTAGGTCGCGAAACAGGGCGACCGCCTCCTCTGCTGTAAAGGAGAGCGCCTTGAGGACTTCTGGCGTACTGTAGAGCAGCAACGCCTCCAATACCCAGCTTGCCGCCTGCCCTGGCGATGGGTCGATCTCCGCCAGGATGGCTTCGATCTCGCCATTGCGAAATTGAACATTTTTGCTTGGCATCTACCTTCCCTTAAGCCTTTTAATTTCCCGCTCCAAACTCGTCTAAAGCCGTTACTTCCGGTGTTGCCAGGAGTTTGACGAGATTCGTATTCATGCGATCGCCTCCCACCGAGATTCCCACGCCTCAGCCTCAGCGCGTTCGATCGCGCACAGTTGCTCCCAGTCACCGCCAGGGGCAAAGTATTGGCGAAGCTCCAATACTTTGTTCTCTGCCTCGTTTTCTGACCAGGTTCTTTCAATTTGAATGCAACTGTATACAGATTTGGCAAAAAGTTTACACAGGGGCGATCGCTCCCTTGTGTCACACCCAATAAACTTCAAACCCTGCGGACTCCAGGGTTGCTTTTGCCTTGGCCCAGTCCGCGCCGTTGCGCGGGTCAGCCTGTATTTTCGCCAGGCTGAATGCGTTGGCTTCAGCCTGCGTGAGGCTATTGAACCCGCCGCTTACGGTTGTTTCCAGATTCCTCAGCACTCCATCACCCCCGTTAGGAGAGATGGCCTTCAATCCTTGTCCCCACCGGAGCTTGATCGGAGCGGGAGCCTCCGAAGCTGAGACGATTAGCTCACGCAGGTAAGCCTCGCGGCTTTTTTTGCCATCTAGCATTTCGTCAATACGGGCGATCGCATCATCTGGAATATCACGAATCGTTATGCTTGCCATGTCTGATTTTTAGTGTGGGTAAATCTGAACAATGCCCCTATGCTTGAAAGAGTTTCTTGGCGCTTGCGTGTACTCATTGTGAATCTCACAAAGAGATTCCCAAACCCTGTCAATCATTTGTTCGCGTGTGACCAGAAAGGTAGTTTTGGTTGCGGTTGTCATTTGTTTGCCTCAAGCTCTATCGCTATGATTGCATATTTGATATCAAAAGTGCAATCATTTTGGGCGGACAAATTCATCTTTTCGATCAGCGCAAGGCGATCGCCGCACCTATGAAAAATCTGGCAGCAGGGCGATCGCAGTTCAACTGCTCAAAATTTAACGCGATCGCCCTCTATTTTTAAGTCATTTAGCAGTTTATTGACCAACTGCTCAAGATCCTGTGGAAGATCTGGCAGCAGGGCGATCGCCTCCAGTGCCTCAATGATGCGGGGCAACGCCATAAACACCCGATCAATCCCATCGCTACAGGAAGGTTTAGCTCCATGTCGCCCGATCGATTCTGCTCATGCGCGTAATTAGATTTATCGTCAAGGCTTCGCACTAATTTCGCTTAAATGACCCGAACGCCAGCCGCTTGGGTCGCGGCTCATAGAACGCCGCCAGCACCGCGACTTCGGCGAAGCAGAGCGCATGGTGAAAGTGATCCGGCATCCCTGGCGTCTGGGCCCAAATGCCATCGGTGCGGCGATCGCTCGCCAGCAGGTGGAGCAGGAGGTTATCTTCATCGCGGCTGTCGTAGTGCAGCCCTTCTGGCAGATGAAGCTGCCCCCGATAGAGGCGATCGCGCACAGCATCTAATCCAAAAGTGCGGTGCATCGCAAAGACTGGCACTTTCTGATCCTGAATGGTGCGCTCGGATCTGCGAAAATCTTCTCCCTTGAGCTGCACCTGGTCAAACAAAAACATCGCGCCCTTGCGTCCCTCTGTGCGGTAGTGGGTCAGGAGCGTGGATTGTCGCACCGATGCCGCAGCAGAGCGATCGTACCAGACCGACTGGCTGGGGCGTTTGCGAGCGTAGGCAGCGGCAAGCTGAATCTCTGGCTCACCGTCAAATCCTACAAGATCCACATCATGGCGATCGACGTGATCCTCTACGCCATCAAAACCGTAGAGATGTCCCCACCACTCTAATGCAACATGAGCGTTAAGCCAGCGGGTTTCGGGGTCGGGTTCGTCAGGCGGCAGATACCAAGCGGTGCGGACGCAGTAGTGGGAGGCGCGGCCTTGGTCACCGCCCAGCACCACCAAATCGGGCGATCGCCCCTGACACCAGTCTGGCAGCGGCAATCCGCAGGCCCGCTGAAGACGCGGTAGCGAAATTTTGCCCACGCCGATCGTGATGGCGCGTCCAAGTCCCTGCTGAATTGCGTCTGCTGGGTTACGCGTCGTCACCAAGTCGCGCATTGTCTCAGCAGGATTAAATAGCTTGGAGGCGAGCCGGGGCAGCCGCAGCGCTACTGGGTCATGTAGCGGACGCTTTTTTTCAATCAGTTGGGCGCAGAGATCCCGCAGCTTTATTCCGGTATTGACGCAGATAAATTCGCCTGTGCCTCTAGGCTCCTGAAGGTTGGTTGGCACGATTGAGTTTGCGTGGGGAATCGCGGCGATCGCCCATTGTGGCAATTCCTCTCCGCAATACTGGCAGCCAATGTAGGCGGTTTCAATCCGCTGTCTGCGGCTGCTGTTATCTCGGCAAAACCAGTCCAGCGGCCGCCCCGTAACGTCAACATAGCGCTCATCGGTTGTGCCATCCTCCATCTCCTGCAAGACAGGGCGTAGCAGGTTGCCAAAGGCATCAAGAAACTGAGTGCGATCGCAGTGGGGGCAGCGCACCTGCCACTGAAAGAAATAGGCGCTGGCCCGCACAAGGCTATCGACGATGCCGCCCTCATGACCTGGCGTGCTGCCGACCCGAAACGGCTTTGTGTGGAGCGTACTGGCGGACATCCGTTTTTTTGCAACGTCCAGAACCCCTTCAGGGTACAGCTCAATCTCGTCCGCCCCCTGCCACCAGGCGGGGAAGCTTGATAGCGTGGAACTGGCCTGACGTTCTTGCTTGTTTTTTGCAGCGGTGCTGGCATACCAGAAAGTGCATTCCACACCCCCGACTGTCATCTTGCGCTCTTTGTGGTCGGTGTCTTTGCGGCCAGTCGCCAAGACGCGCGATCGCCGCACCTTCTGGATTGAGTCAATAAAGTCAAAGGTGCTCTGGATGCGGGGCACTAGTTCCCGCAGCTTTCTTTCGGCCTCAAACCCAACGCCACACGGAATTTTGACCTCTGACATCACAAACGCCAGCATGGCGATCAGCGATTCGGTAAAACCAACCTGCGAGGGTTTCTCCACCACCAAAAACTCCACCCACGGGTTTCCCATGAGCAGATAGAACTCTTCTTGGGTCGGTTCAATCCAGTGGAGCGGTTCGCCATTGCTGCGGCGATAGTTATCTCGCGCCCAACGAGCAAACCAGAGTCCGCCATCTCGATACCAATACTCAATCCCTTTGGTTCGCAGTTCAGACTGATCTAGTGAGAATTGATTCCGTCGCTGCTGAGCAGTAGTTTCAATTTGGCGGAGCGTCAGTTGGCGGGTTGGATTTGGCGGCGCAACATAGCCGCAACGGCTGACCCTTACGTTACGGCGCTTGTGCTTGCGTTGACGAGTTGGCTTTGGTGGCGAGATAAACATTAATCTTCGGTTTCTGCTTCCTTGTCTAGTTCAGCGTCTGCGTCTTCCAATTCTTCTAGATCAAACGGACGCGCATAGATCGAACCGTCTTCGTTTTCCTGCACGTCGTAGCCATATTTGTGCAGCGTGTTGAGCGCGGCGTTGTAGTCGCTGGTAAAGCCGATGTGGCGGGCGATCAGCGAGAGGGCGGTGTTGTTGCGTTCATGCAGCTTGATTTTCAAACTGACCCGCGCTTCACCTTCTTCGCTGTAGAAGGTGTTGCAAGAAATTTCTTTGATGCCCAGCACTTTATGGCGCGGCAATTGTTTGAGATCTTTCAGCGTCAGCGTCCCGTCCGACTGGATGTTTGCCACCTCCGTGATGTCTACGTTGCTTGATTCAACCCATTCTTTCGCACGTTCCAGAACCCAGTCATGATCCACTTGGTAGCGCAGCATGAGCGATCGCTGGAGATCCCGCAGGTATCGCTTAAACACCGGACGTGCAAACAATCGACTTGATGCAGCCATCAATGAATCAGCATTTCCCCGATAGCCGGCCTTGCGATACGCTTCTGTCTGGGTACAGCCGCCCTGAAGATAGTGCCGCGCCACCCATTTTTGTTGCTCTGTCAGGGGCGATCGCTCCAGCACGAGTTCAGCGATTCGCTGCTGAACCTTAACATTTCCTAACAAACCGCCCGCAATTCTGATAAGGTCTGCATCGCTGTTGTGGCGATAGCCAGCGCGACGGACTGCTTCAGTTTCGTCAAAATCTTTAACGTATTCGGCACAAAACCGTTCTTGCAGTGGGTTTAGTGCCCGTGGCTTGGGAGGCATGGGCGATCGCGTGGAGATGAATCGACCCGCTGGGGCCTTGCATAAAATTATCGTACCCAAACGCACGGTACTAGCGCATCCGCTCCACCATGTTGCGAAGCGCTTCCCGCACTGCCATCTCCATTCGGGGCCCTAAGTGCTGCATCATCTCGTCCGCTAGCTCAGTCCCACTGCCGCCTGTCAACACGATGTTGCCGTTGAAGTTTAGCACGACCTGAACGGTGGGGGCGGTAGGTGTGGCGGCGACCGCCCCTGTACTAACCGGAACTGGCATTAACTGCACTATTGCGGGCGCAGCGGTTGGCAGAATTTTGAGAGCTTCTTCTGCTGGAACGCCAGAATTAATGGCATCCAAGAAACCGTAGTTCTGGCGGGTTGCCGCCGCTGTTACGACAAACTCATCGCGTTGCAACAATGCTGGAATGCGATCGCCCCCACCGGGACCTGTCACGAGTCCTCCCTGAGCAAAGCGTTGCGGCTGCGTCGGAGCGGCACCACCTGTCAGTAGTCCAACCCCCTTAGAGGCAACTTCGATCGCCCACTTGAGCGGCGGAGGCATCAGCGCCCAAATCATCTGAATGCTCTGGAGCATCAGCGAGACAATCGCCCTTGCCATGCTAAAGATCCCCCGGATCAATTGCCCCAGCAGCAGCACAGGCGCAACCAGCAAGTGAATGATTGGCTTCAAAACTGTCCCGACAAGCCGCAGCGCCCCCACTAGTACGACCCCGACTAGCCGCACCATCGTCCCGATAACCGTAGTGATGAGTCCCAACGGAGAGAGCAGCAGCCTAAAGGCATTGCCCAGCAGTTGCCCCAGTCCGCCCGCGCCACTTGTGCCAAAAAGTTGAAGCAACGGTTCAAACGGCTCCACTAGGGAATCACCCACATTGCGGAGCGTGATCCAGAGCGACTCAAACAGATGGGCAATCGGTCGCGTGATGTTAGCGATCGCCCCACCAAACCCCTGAGCAATGCCACGCCCTGCCCCCTGGACTGCCTGCACAATCCAAGCGATTGCCCCCGCGACTGGCAGCAGCAACGCGCGCGTCACCACCGCCGCGACCTGGATGATGCCAATCACCACGCCGCCAATCAGCCGAATCACCAGCCCGATGCCCTGCGCCACCAGCGATAGCGGACTCAGCACAAGCCGGAAGGTGTTGGCAATCAACCCACCCAGCCCGCCACCTCCGCTGATGCCAAAGAGATTTAGCAGCGGCTCAAACGGCAACATTAAGGCATTGGCCAGTTGATTTAGGGCGATGCCAATGCCGCGCAGCACGTCTCCGACCGCATCCGCCAGAATGTACCAGGCATCGCGAAAAGGTCGCAGTACCTCCAATAGCCCGCCGCGTCGGAACGCCATCACAAGCGCGACAATCGCCGCAATGACTAGCCCAATCCCTAAGATTACAGGTGCCAGAGGGCCTGTTATGGCTTTCCACATAAACTTCGCCGCTGCTCCAACAATCGCCATTGTTTTGGCTAGTCCAACTTGGGCAATCGCTAGCAACTTTGTCATGCTGGCAGCAAAGCCATTCTGGAAGCCAAGCTGCATAAATTGCTGAATGCCTTGCTGAACAGCAGGCTGGATCGCCTCATAGGATTGTTTGAGATGACCCAGTGACTCGTTTGCGCTCCAGATGCTATCGACCATACCCAACACCGCCATTGCAGGAGCGCCCAGCGTGGGCGACACCAAACTCAATGTGTTGGCAGTTGAGTAAGCAAGATTTCCAAGCGCTTCCCTCGCGCCAAGACGATCGTCAAATTCTGCCATCTGGTAAGCTTCCCTTACGGTTGGGGCTTTACCAAGTGCCAGATTTTCTGCGGTGTTGACCGCGATCTGAGGTGATTTGACAATCCGCTGCACCACACTGGCAACTTGGTTTGCCACCCCTAAAAATCGTTCCCAGACTTCTTGCGGACGAGTCAAGACTGCCACAAGCGCAGAGCCAATTGCCTTAATGGTTGTGCCCAGCCCCCTGAAGGTACTCCACACCGCCATCACAACGTTGCGGAACGAGTTAAACGCCAGCAGTGCGGTTTGCTGCAAACCTTGGAGCAGTCCACGGATCAACTGGATCGCACCACCCAACGACTGCCGCAAACCCTGCGCCACCCCTGTGGCGATCGCCTCCAGCCCGCGCCGCATCATTGCGATGCCATCGTGCATCATCTCTAAGTTGCCGCCCAGCAACGCCACCACCCCAACGATCGTTTTGATCGCACCAAGCATGATCTGCGCGGCTCCGTTGACAAGCGACACAGTCGCGCGCAACAGTCCGATCACGACCCGGATGGAACCCACCAACACATCACGCAGCCCCAGGAAGTTGGTGGCGATCGCCAGCACAAGCGCCCCGATACCCAGCAGCACCAAATTTACCGGACCCAGCCCAACGAGTGACGCGATGCCAAACGCAACAGCACTGAGCGACATACTGCGGAAACCCTGCGTCACAATTCCGAGGGCAAACCGGGCGTGATCGCCAAACTTCTGTGCCGAGCTGCTTAGTGCAGCAAAATCTAGTCGTTTCAGCGCGCCAAACGCTTCACCGCCAAACTCCCGGAACGAGCGCGTTAGGAACTGCACCCCATAGCTCGCCTGCTGGAGTCCAGGCGCAAGTCCCTCCGCGAGTCCGCCGCCCCGCTGGAAATACGTTGTGCGATCGCTCATCTGCTCCGCTAGGTTAAATTTGGGCGGCGGGGGCAGCAAGGGGATTGATTTTTTTTCAGGCTTTTGAACCTTGACTTTGAATTCAAACTCCGCAGACTTGGCAATATTTTGCTTAAGCTGATCAACCGCACTGGCAACCCAATGGAGTCCTTGTGACAACCACTTACCAGGCTTTAGCCCCTCCTTCAATTGCTCACCGGCCCATCCCCCAACAAGCGGAAGCTTTTCAATCCAGCCGATTATTTTTGTGACAGCTTCTTCCCAGGCAAGCGGAATTACGACCGTAGGGTTATGGTTTAGCGCATTAATTAACCCCTGCCCCATAGCCATCGCAATGCTGACAAGTGGAATGGTCATAAACCAAGTGGTAAACCGAATCCAAGCGAACTGAACCTGTGTTGCCGCCTGAATTCCCGCGCTGGCGATTGACTGTCCAAACTGCTGCCCCGCGCCACGCGCTTCTTGAAAGCGTTGTACAACGCGCTGTAGCACATCCTTCAAATACAGGATTGGTTGCAGTGTGGACTTAACTACCCTTGCGATTGAATTCATTTCATCTTGCAGTCCAAGTCCCTGAATTATTCCATCAATAACCCCGACCGCAATGCCAACACCATAGGCTAGTACCCCAAAGGCTTCGCCCAGCAGATTGACGCTTGGCGTTAGGGCTTCAGCCAATATCAAAACAGTGGCTAGCAAGCCGCCAATCTGAGCCAAAGGACTAGCGGCAATCGCCGCAACGAAAGTGCCGATTTCTGCCAACAGTCCGGATTCTCCGGAGGAAAGCAAAGCTTTTAATTCACTTTTTAGCTGCCCAAAGTACGACTTTGGCGGCTTTACAGCGGTCGATACCTTGCCAGTAATTGCATTGCGGATGCCGCCACCCATCTCTGTCGCAGCTTTTGCAACAGTGCCGCCAGAAGCCGCCTGCTTACCCGAAAGCAATGCATTTCTAAAATCGACTGGTTTTTGCAGCAGCGTCGTGGCGGCAAGCGCAACCCTCAATTCTGTCAGGGCAACTTTAAGGCGATTCATTGAATTTTCAAGGCGCTTTGCCGACGGCTGCAACATATTGGCGATCGAATTAACCTGAGCGATCTGCTCACTTGAGTAACCTTGCTGCTTGAGCGCAAAATCTATTGATTTAGATTTAATGCCTGTGGTGTCCATCCCTGCCGCACCCTTGGCAATCGCAATTTTGTCAAGAGTTGCGTCGCCTGTGCTTTGGACACCAAGGAATTCAATAAATTCGCTTACATTCTGCGACATTATGCTTGACAGATTATCCAAATTCTTAGCTTGTTGTCCTGCAACGGAATTCAGGAAACTGCTAAGATTGCTGCCGCTGGTGGACAGAGAGTCGGTAATTTCTTGTCCTGCCATAGTGGCAGTGCCTGACATCTGATCAATAGAGCTTAGGACACTCTGGGCGGCCTCGCCCCAATTTTGCCGAATCAAAAAGGTGGGCCCAGGCGAGTTTTCTGATAGTGAGCCGACTAATTTCTGACCCACCTCAAATGCAGGCGCAACGATGGGCTCCAATGTTGGCCCAAACCGCTTAACCAAACCCTGCCACTTCTGTTCAATCCAGTCAATTGGCCATGTCAAGGGAGCAACAAGTTGGTGAGCAAACTCCCAAGCACGCGAGAGAATTGAAGACAATATATCAATAGACTTGGCAATATTTTGCTTAAGCTGATCAACCGCACTGGCAACCCAATGGAGTCCTTGTGACAACCACTTACCAGGCTTTAGCCCCTCCTTCAATTGCTCACCGGCCCATCCCCCAACAAGCGGAAGCTTTTCAATCCAGCCGATTATTTTTGTGACAGCTTCTTCCCAGGCAAGCGGAATTACGACCGTAGGGTTATGGTTTAGCGCATTAATTAACCCCTGCCCCATAGCCATCGCAATGCTGACAAGTGGAATGGTCATAAACCAAGTGGTAAACCGAATCCAAGCGAACTGAACCTGTGTTGCCGCCTGAATTCCCGCGCTGGCGATTGACTGTCCAAACTGCTGCCCCGCGCCACGCGCTTCTTGAAAGCGTTGTACAACGCGCTGTAGCACATCCTTCAAATACAGGATTGGTTGCAGTGTGGACTTAACTACCCTTGCGATTGAATTCATTTCATCTTGCAGTCCAAGTCCCTGAATTATTCCATCAATAACCCCGACCGCAATGCCAACACCATAGGCTAGTACCCCAAAGGCTTCGCCCAGCAGATTGACGCTTGGCGTTAGGGCTTCAGCCAATATCAAAACAGTGGCTAGCAAGCCGCCAATCTGAGCCAAAGGACTAGCGGCAATCGCCGCAACGAAAGTGCCGATTTCTGCCAACAGTCCGGATTCTCCGGAGGAAAGCAAAGCTTTTAATTCACTTTTTAGCTGCCCAAAGTACGACTTTGGCGGCTTTACAGCGGTCGATACCTTGCCAGTAATTGCATTGCGGATGCCGCCACCCATCTCTGTCGCAGCTTTTGCAACAGTGCCGCCAGAAGCCGCCTGCTTACCCGAAAGCAATGCATTTCTAAAATCGACTGGTTTTTGCAGCAGCGTCGTGGCGGCAAGCGCAACCCTCAATTCTGTCAGGGCAACTTTAAGGCGATTCATTGAATTTTCAAGGCGCTTTGCCGACGGCTGCAACATATTGGCGATCGAATTAACCTGAGCGATCTGCTCACTTGAGTAACCTTGCTGCTTGAGCGCAAAATCTATTGATTTAGATTTAATGCCTGTGGTGTCCATCCCTGCCGCACCCTTGGCAATCGCAATTTTGTCAAGAGTTGCGTCGCCTGTGCTTTGGACACCAAGGAATTCAATAAATTCGCTTACATTCTGCGACATTATGCTTGACAGATTATCCAAATTCTTAGCTTGTTGTCCTGCAACGGAATTCAGGAAACTGCTAAGATTGCTGCCGCTGGTGGACAGAGAGTCGGTAATTTCTTGTCCTGCCATAGTGGCAGTGCCTGACATCTGATCAATAGAGCTTAGGACACTCTGGGCGGCCTCGCCCCAATTTTGCCGAATCAAAAAGGTGGGCCCAGGCGAGTTTTCTGATAGTGAGCCGACTAATTTCTGACCCACCTCAAATGCAGGCGCAACGATGGGCTCCAATGTTGGCCCAAACCGCTTAACCAAACCCTGCCACTTCTGTTCAATCCAGTCAATTGGCCATGTCAAGGGAGCAACAAGTTGGTGAGCAAACTCCCAAGCACGCGAGAGAATTGAAGACAATATATCAATGCCAAGAAATCGCTTGGCTGCCTCATTCGCCAACACGATCGCCCCTAAAACCGCAGCTGTAGCGATCCCAATCGGGCTGATCAGGAACGTACCAACCGCAGTCCCGACCGTCACAAGGATCGGCAGGACTGCACCAAGAGTAGAGGCGATCGCCCCAATGAGCGGCGACACCAAGCCCCCGATCGTTGTCACGATAGATAACAATTCGGTAAAACGGTAAATTGCTCTACCGCTCTCTTCATCCAACAATTCTAAGTTTGTCAAGGAAAAGCCAATTGATTGCGCGGCAAAGCCTGCCGCTCCGATTGCACCGCCGATCGCCATCCCAGCTCCCCCCAACCTCATCGCGCCCGCACCAAACCGCTGGAAAATCCCACCAATTCCGGCGCTGCTCTTTTGGGCGGCGTGCTGCATCGTGGCGGCAATCTCGCCTCCTGCATCATGGGCAGCCTGCTCCATCTGGTGGAAATCTTTTGATACCTCTTCGGCAGTATGGGCGTAGTTTTGGCGGATCTGGCGACTCGGGCCAGGCGATGCCTCCGAAATAAAGCCCAGGATTCTCAGCCCGGTTTGGTATGCACGCTGCACCATTGTGCGCCAGGTCTTGCCGCTCACCTCTTCACCTGTTTGTGCCCATGCTGCCTTGGCGCGGGTCGCTGCCTGCACAAACGCCCTCGCGATCCCGTTGGCTGCTCGCTCACTATTCTGCGGGGTTGGCATTCCACTGGCTGGCGGCAGCAGTCCAGCGATTTCCGGAGGTTTGGCTTGCTTGATTCTGGGTGGGTTGATGCCAGCCCCTCGATCCGCCATGCGGGCGGCCACATCCAGCCCGTCGCGCAGTTTCTTGCTGAGCGCTGCCTTAATCCGTTGCCCCAGTGGAATTGTTTGGACTGACCTAAGCGTGCGATCGCCCCCTTCATTCACGCTGCGGAAAAATTCAATTGTCTGCGCCTCCACCTCTGGCGTGGCTCGCCGGAGCGCCCGGAGAAACTGGGCGATGCCCTTGAAAAACTGCTCAGCTTTGGTTTCTTCCCAGGGGTCTGGCAGCACCGGGAAGGATCTGCTGGCGGTTTTTTGCCCAGGGACAGCGTTGGGAGAGGCTTTCAAGCGATCGCCCGCCTGCTGCATTAGGGCACGCTGGGGTCCGAGCGAAATTGCCTCGTCTTCCCGCAGGAATCGCCCTGTTCTGCTGCGGAGCCGGATGCCATTGTTGCCGTAGGACTCGCGAAAGTTTTGCACCTCGGTTCTGCGTCCCAATACATCCCGCCGAAACCGCTCAGCCTCCATCAGTCCACCTTGGCGGTAGCGCCCCATCATGCCGCGATCGATTGTGTCACGAACGGGTTGCGCTACTTTGCCAACGACGCTTCGTGCAGTCGCCACGCCACGAACAACAGCATTTCTCAACATGCCAAATAGTCCACTCAGTGCGGCACGGATCGGCGTGAATAAGTTTTTGGCGGTTTGCTGCGCCGCGTCAATCCCGCTGCGAATTCGAGTGATCGCCCCATTCACCCGTTCCGCCAGCGTTTGGAACAATGCCCTAACCCGCTCCAGTATCGGGAGGGGTGGCGGCAAGCTGGCGACTGCTTCGGACTGCTCATCCAGGAATCGACCAACCTGGCGAGTTCTCAAATCCAGCGCATTTTCCAGCGGCAACAGCAGCTTACTGAACCAAGACCCAGCAAAATATTCGCGAATCCGGTTGACAGAATTGGCCGCCCCAAAGCCAACGCGGCGGGCAAACTGAGCAGCGTTGCGGATCATGTCAGGGCTAAACCGCTGGATCGCCAGCTTTACGCTGTAGGTTCCGGCGCGGCCCGCTGCCTTGGCGGTCGCCATCATAATGCTGGCGGTCGCGTCCTTCATAATCTTCGGCAAGCGTTTGACGAAATACGTCTGGATTGGTTCGATCGCATCAGTTGTGTAGCCACCAGGCGTTGCAAGCCGGTCGCGGTCTGCACCTGCTAGCCCCAGCAGATCTGCCATGACCGATAAAGTTTTCTGACGAATCTCCATGCCGCCCTTGTCTAGTCCGGCCCGCAGTCCGCCCGCTTTCGGTTGCAGCACCGCCAACAGCTCTCGGTTAATGTCTGTCTCGGCAACCCCTTTTTGCTGGAGCTGTGAGCGAAATGCTGTCACAAAATCTTCTAGAGAGCTAAAGCCAGCCTTTTCGGTCATGCCTTGCAGCGATCGCCCCTTTGCCCTCTGATACTCTTGACGAACCGCCGCAAAGTTGCGCCCAACCGAGGATTCAGAGAGGCGGGTTCTCACCTGCGCGACCGTTGCGCCAAAGCGGTTCTGGAACATTTGAAAAGATTTCAGAATTCCTTGCGAAACTGGACGCAGCGGTGTTTTTTCCAGTGCTTCAGCGATCGCCTGTCCTAGATTGCCCGCTTGTTCCCGCAGCCCCAAGGCAAACAGTTGAAATGAGATTTTGAGCCGTTCAAATCTGCTGACCGGAATGGCTTGATGCAGATTTTCCAGATCCTCAACCTCTGCACTCTTACCCATCAGTGCAGCGGCGATCGCCTTTTTATCTCGCGCCTGCACCTTCGTAACAAATTCGCCAGTCTTGAGATAGGCGGCCAGATACTGCGTCAGCTCGTTATCACGCAGGAAGTGTTGCAAATCCTCCAGCCCGCGCTCATCAATCTTGCCGACAGCGCCTTGGAGAATTTTCATCAGCTTCTCCTGCTGCCGCGTGTTGTCATTCAAGAACCTGCCGTTATTGAGGTATTCCAGGAGCACGCCAGTTAGATTATTTTTCTCAAGGCTTCGGCGTAGTGCTGCAAGCTGGTCGGGTCGGATCTGCTTGCCGAAAGCACCCCGATGGATCAAGTCAATTTGTTCTTCGGATGCAGTCGCGACCCATTGGCCGGTCTTCATGAACTGCTCAAAGACATCTGCCAGCCCCATCTCTTTCAGTCGCGCTATAAACTGGCGCTGGGTTTGCCCGGATGCCGCAAGTGCTTTTTGTAGCCCTGCCTGACGCTGAGGCGCGAGGGATGCGCCGATCTGTTCTGGAGATAGGTCAATCGTCGCGGCGGTAGCGGCGGTCAACTGCTGACGGTATTTCTGCAACTGTCCGCTATACGTTTGGGCGCGTTTAGCCTGCGTGAAGCCTGTCAGATGTCCAACTTCCTCCATTAAAGCGTTACCGATTTGCCGCAGGATGCCTGTCCGATTTTCTTGCAACAGGGCGATCGCTGACATTGCTTGCTCAAATTCTTCGCGATCTTGATAGCCTAGTTCTTTTACGATCCTTTCGATGTGGTGCGCCTGGATCGCGTAGGTTTTGCCAGACAGTAGCGCCTCAAAATCGTATGACCCTAGTTCCAGCGCCTGCTGAAGTTCTGGCAATTGCATCCCTGTGTGCTGCACTAGCTTTTGGGCACGGAGTTTTCGCGCCTCCCCTAGCTGCTGTCTCGTTATGTTGGGGTTGATCAGTTGCGCGATATCTAGATTGCCTGCCTTGGCGATCATCCGCAGGGCAGCTTGCCCCACCTTTGTGTTGATGGATGACACATCGCCCCGCATCAGTTGGGCGACTGCCTTTGCCTCAGGAGAGTCCAACGACATGGGCGCGGCCTTAAATCCAGCGGACTTAAGAAACTTAGCAATCGCGGCTGGGTCTTTCAGCTCTTTGATAACGCCTGCCTCCCGCAACACCGTGGCGATCGCGGCATCGCCCTGATTCTTCAGATTGTCAATCAACTCTTTAAGAGACGTGCCATAGTCGCGGGCGTATTGCGTTAACGCCTGACGGACGGATGGGTCTAGATCATCCACCAATCCAGACTCAATCTTCTGGATAGTGCCTTGGTAGTTCTTTTTAATCAGTTCCGCATATTTTTTTTCAACAGGCGAGCGACTGTCTGTTACGACCCCAGCGTGGATCAGCAGGTTGGAAATCCCAGCCCTGCCAAACCCACCTGGCATGTCAGACATCAGCCTTTCCCTTAAATCCTCTGGCAATTTTGCGCCTTTACTCCGCATGGCATCCAGCAGATCCTGCACCGTCATGGTGGGGTCTAGATTACGCGCATAGGTTGTCAACGCCGCCAAAACTTTGGGGTCAAGCTTGCCTTGCACATCTTTGGAGGCGGTGGTTGTCAGGGTACGGATCGTTTTGCTCAGCAGCTCGTCGTCGTCCTTTGACATTCCAGAACTGGAAAATGCCATTTCGGCAGCTTCAATCGCCTTGAGAAATGGGTCTTGCAGTGCGCCGATCCGTTGCATAAATTCTAGGGAGCCCTTTGTCCCAAGGCTGGCGCTAACGCTGGCGATTTTGGATTTGATGTTTGCTGACTGCGCCGCTTTGAGGCGATCGCGCTCTGCTTGCTGTGCGTTTTCACGAATCCTCGTGACAAAATCAGAGTCATTGATGTCGCGACGGATCTGCTGAACACGACCTAGCACTGCTTCAAAAAAGCCTTTGATGCCATGCGATCGCGCTGCCTTTTCAACCTGTTGAGATTGCTGCACTATCTGGTCAGTTGCAGCATCTATTGTGCTGGCCGCCTGCTCAGCCACATGAACTGCCTGGACAACTGGGTTATGCTCCAATACCATTTCGATCTGCCGCGTCAGTACGCTTGCCAAAATCTGCATCACCTGATCCGGTTTGGAAGCTTTGCCAATCTCCAGCGCCATCTCTTTCAGTTCCTGGGTATCTAGAAAGCCAAACTGCTGCCGGAGCGTCATCATGGCGCTGGAGGCAAACGCCTGATAGGTTTTGTCGTCAGCGTTATTGGCTTTTTCTAGATCCTTCATGGCACTGTGGATTGCCCGCAGCGACTCCGCTGGATTTGAAAACGCCTTGGCAAGCTGATCGGGCGCGGTGATCTGTCCTGCCTTTGCCATCATTTGCAGCATGAGCAACTGCTTGGTCAAATTTGGAATGCCCTGCTTTTCTAGGTGCGGCTCATATTCCGACAAAAATCGATAACCCTCAGTCTTTGGGGTTTTCACCTCATAGATGCCCATCTGCCGGGCAACCTGTTTAACGGTATCAAGCGATATTTCGCTTAAGGTTGTGATTCGTCCGCCCCTAGAATCTCTTATGGCATCTAAGCGCGGCGATATTTCACGCATTACGTGGGACACATTGGAGCCAGACCCCGCCGCCAATGTTTCAAGCGTGGCGCTAGTGAAGGGCAAATCCAAAATGTCCTGCATGGTTGAGATCTTGCGTCCTACGCCCACCTCCTTCTGGAGTCGCGCATCATCTAGGTTCGCAACGTTTTTGATAGATTTCGCCACAATTTCGACCTCAGCACTTTCGACCCGCATCTCAGCCTTGCGGATGTTGTCGATTGATTGGCTGTAAAGGTCTTGGATTTCCGCCAGTTTTGGCGCTTGGGCAATCGCCAACTCTCGCAAGCTGCCAACACCGGGGATCTGCGAGATGTCAAGTCCCACCCGTTTGGCGATCATCTTCAAGTTTTCATCAGAAAATTGCTTCTTTCCTTGCTGGATATCTTGTGCCACTGCTTTCCGCGCCATCTCGCGGCCAGCCTTTGACAATACCGTAGTCTTAATCTTTAGTCCAAATAAATTGCGGTCTACTAGTTTAGTCAGCCCAGCAGCTTGCGCCTTCCGGATTTTTTTATCATATTCAAAGATTGCTGCCCTTGTTATTTTTTTGATCTCTTTCTGGAACTTCACGATCGCCGATTTTTCACTAAACTGGCGATCGCGCTCCTGCTGCACCGCTAGCGGCTCATCAGAAGATCGCTGAATCCCGACCCGATTGAGTAATGCGGCTCCCTTGCGCTGCACGCTTTCTTGAAACACCTGCCCCTCAAATGACTGGCTAAACTGCCGCGATTTTTTTCCCAGCGCTACCATTGCGCCAATGGTGCCAAGCAGTGCATTGGTGATGCTGGTGACAGCCTTCACAATCGTCATGAAGCCGCCAACCATACCCTTGACCAGCCCTTTCCGAATGATATTCAGACCAAAGACTAGCCCGATCAGTGCGGGGAAGAACCCAAGGATCTTTTGCCCTAGTCCACTGAGAAAATCTGAAAGCGGCCCAAACAGCCAATCAAACGGCTTAACTGGAGTCGTAATGAGCCGGATCAGGTTGGAGATTGCGCTGTTTAGCCAATCGACAGGATGCTGAACCGCCACTAGGACTCGCTGAATCTCCCAGAAGCCGCGCCGATATTCCACCACCAGCGCCGCTACCAAGGCGATCGCCCCCATGATAGCGGCACCAATACCAACGAGAGGCGACAGCGCTACTGTCGCGGCGATCGCGGCAGATACTCCCATAGCGGCCGCACCCACTTCAACTGAGTTGACCACAACCGCGATGGTATTGGCGACCTGCGAGATCCCCACTAGGATCGCGGCAAACCGGATCGCCTGGAACGCTGCCGCCACCCCCAAGACACCCGCCACCAAAACCTTGAGCGATGCAATCGGATGGGTGACAGCATGAACGATCGCCCCCAGCGCTCCAACAATCAACCCGATCGCTATCTTGACAGCAGTGCTGATGGGCGACAGCAGCATATCCCAAAAGACAAATTTTACAAACTTGCCAACTGGCACCAGCGTCGCGTTAAAAGCATTGAGCAGCGCGTGGCGCATCACATCCCCTAAAACTGACCAGTTACCCTGACGAAACGCCTGGACAATCGCGTAGCCCAGCACCATTGTGTCGGACATGATCCGGGCGGTCACGTCTTGAAAGCTCCGGAGCAGGAGCGCCGCCACCGTGACGATCGCCAACGGCACCAGCAGCACGGTTGAGCGGATCAGCGTTGGCACAATCCCCAAGACGAAATCCACCGCATTTGTCAAGGCAATCGCCAGTGTGCCGATGCCCCGGATCACCGTATTGAGCGCGCGGGAAGTAGCGATTGCCCAGCCTGGAGCTGTCATCTCCAGCCCCAAGATCCGGAGGGTTTTGCCTGTCATCTCGGCTGTTTGCCCCAGATGCATCAAAATAAACGCTACCCCTAGGACAGCCGCGCCAATCTCCCGGAACACCGAAAAAATGGGGGCCGCAGCCTGCGGCTTGAACACATACAGCGCCGCCGCTGTCAACCCCACGATGCTGACGAGTCCAAGGAGTGCACCCCCCAGCAGCTCAATACTGGCGATCGCTACTGGGCCAAACAGCGGCGTGTTGATCAGTCCCAGCGGGCTCGCTAGTTTCTCGGTGTAACTCGTCACCAGTTCCCGCTGCTTGAATGGATCAAGTCCGCCAAAACCTGCTTGTTGGCTTTCCAGGATTTTTCTAACCTTAGTGCCGCTTATGGCTTTGTCAGCCGAAGGAATTAGGATGTCTGGCAGCATCCGCCCTAAGAGGTCAATCGGCGTGATGCGCGGCAGTCCATTGCGCCCCATTGCGCCACTGCTCATGCCAATCAGCGCGGGCAGCGGATTCAGAAACTTGGATAGCAGCTTGAGGATCACGGGAACCCGCCGTGCCACCTGTACACCACTTTCTGACATCCGGTAAACGCCAGTGCCGATCCACAGCATGAGCTGGATTACCCGCTCCATCCCGCTGATCGCCATCTTCTTGCCTGCCTGTGCCGCAGGTGCCGCCGCAGACAAGATGCGCCGCCCGCCAGCGATCGCAAGTCCAGCACCCACCACCATCTGCTGTATCCCTGGCAGTTGGGCGGCGATCGACCCCACACTACCCAGCATTGTGATGAGCCGCTGCACCACTGGGAACGTGCTAGCGATCTGCACGATACTCTGGACAAATTCCATCACAGGGGTCGCCAACCCTATGCCAATCTGCCGCAAGCGGAGCAGTAGTGGCGCTAGAGTCTCAATCTTTGTCTTGACCTCATCCAGTACTGCACTAATGCCGCCCATCCGCGACAGTTCCTGCAAGCCCTGCCTAGCCGATTGAACCGCTGGCCACAGTAGCGAAAAGACAGTAGCAACTCGGAACAAGGCATTGCCGACCAAAGTGCTCAAGACAGTACCGAGCGATCGCACTAATTGATCAATCTGCCCAAATACATCTCGCAGCCGGTGCAGCCATTCCTGCTGTCCAAAACGCTTATCTATGCTTTGCAGCAGCGCATCAAAGCCACGCGAAATCCAGGACTGAAGATGGTCAAACAGCCCTGACGTAGTCAGCCCCGCGACCACCAGCGGCACAAATCCAGCAATCGCCTCAGGGACGCCAGACGGCACAAAAAACAGCCCTAGCAACGCCGCCCCTAGTCCCGTGCCTGACAGCGCATTCAACTGGCTGAATACTGTCTGGAGGAACTGGCGCAAAACCATGTCCAACCCGCCGATCAGCCCAATTCCCAACGAATTTACAAACGACAGTCCAAGTGATGCGCCCATGAGCGTCACCCCAGCCGGATCTTGTGTCAAGTTCCGGACAACTTCCACCATGCTGGAACGCAATATTTTTATTTGTTCCAGAACCGGACGAAGCGACACCATTGAAACAAATCCGCCCTGTAGCTGGCTAACTTGTGAGATCGCTGCCTCAAAACCAAGAGCAAGCTGATCACCCGCTGCGCTCCACTGCCCAAACACCAGATTTCGCAGCAGCAGCGTGATGGAATCCCTAGCGGTCATGATGCTGGCGGTCAGACGATCGATTCCAGAGATAACGGGTTCAAGCCAGCTAGCGGTGATGCCAAACCGATCCAGCGTGTTACCCACCACGACGAGTATTCCTCGCAGCATCCGCAGGCGATCGCTCAACGTTAGGATCAGCCCAATGCCAGTGGCAAACCCGCCAAATAGCTGCAAGCTTTTCGCTAGCCCCATAAAAAGCCCAGGGTAGTGCACCAACACATTCGATAGTGTCTTGGCTATACCAGTGAAGCGGCCGAGCGTAACGATATACCGGAAGGATGTCTCCTCAAGGGCAGAGATCGTGTTGGAAAGATCTGCAAACCGATGCGCCAAAACATCCAGAACCACCCTGAAGGAAGACGGCAAGATCGAAATATTTTCGTAGAAAACTGAGATCGCCTCCTCAGTGCGATCCACCATTAGGAACAGCGTTGATAAAATCTGGTTCTCAATGCCGTCTTCCATTGGGGCAGTGAAGATAGCGCCCAGCATTTCGCCAAACCGATGCCGAATCGCCTTGCCAAACGAACCGCCAACCCCAATCAGCGCACGGGAAACGCGCCGCTCCAGATAGCCCCGCAATAGCTCAGCTGTCGCCTCCGCAGACCAGCGAAACGCCCCAACGATCGCGTTGCCCACCTGATGGGCTGAGGCAGGCAGGCGCGACAGTAGATCCTGAACCCACTCAACGGTATAGTGCCACCTTTCGCGGATCTGGGCGGTTGGGCCAGGTGAGTTTTCTGCCAGCAGGCTGACAAGAGTTTGCCCAATCGCTTGAGCGACGCGCACCAGCGGAGCAAAGAGATTGATGATTGACGTGATGGTGCCGATCCATGTCTGGGTGATGCGTTGCGCCACCGCTCGCTGGAGCTTGGCGATCGGAACAAATATTTGGGCGATCGCCCTGCCGACTGCCTTGCCCACCGCTTCCGAGCTAGCTTCAAACTCCTGTAGCTGCGTTGTCAAACCTTTGACGAAATCACTAAACTCCTGAACCACCGGATCAAGGTTTTTGCCAAAAATCCCGTCCAGAGCTGCACTGAACCCTATCCCGATACCCCGGACAAAGCCACCCAAAATCTTGAACGGTGCCGCCAACAGCATTAGACTGTTGCTCAGTAGATTAACCCCAGGCACCGCATTGGAGAGCAGCAGAATCAGCAGTCCAAAGCCTGTAATCGCCAGACCTAAGGGCGACAGCATCGCCGAACCAAACGCCGCACCTAATCCACGCACCGCCGCTGTTGTCACGACGATCGGGTTGGGCAATCGCAAAAGTTCTGCACCAAATCGCCGCAACCCCTCAACCGGACTACTCGATACGCTCGAAATCGCTGTCTGAAAGAAGCCTGTTAACGGCAGCGCACTACTGCGTAGCGCCACCATCCCGACCGATGCGGTGGCGATCGCCTGCTGCATCCCGAACGCCGCCACGCCAACAGCACCCAAGGTTACCGCCAGCCCCGCCAGTGCGGTTGTCAACCCCACCCCAATAGACAGCAACGCACGAAACGGAGCCGGAAGCCCCGTAACGAAGTTCAGCAGCGCTGTACCTGTGTCGATCGCAAACCGTAGGATCGGCTCCAGCGGTTCAATCAGCGTAATCTTTACGCCCTCTAGCGCCGAGGCAAACGAACGAAACGAGCCGCCCAAATTCTGCTCCATAATCTTGGACTGGCGGGCCGCTTCGCCCATGCCCTCAGAAGCGCGAATCATCTCGCCGCCCATCTTGCCAAGCTGGTCAGCATTGTCGATCAGATAGAGAAACGATGCACTGGCTTCCGTGCCAACCAGTGCCTTCACCATCTGGATCTTGCGCTCATCAGAAAACTGGCTCAGACTCTGCTGCAAATCCCCAATGATTTCAGTCATGGGGCGGATCTTGCCCGATGCGTCAGCGATCTGTAGACCCATCTCGGCGATCGCCTTCTTTGCTTCACGTGGCGGAGCAGCCAACCGCAGAAATCCTGCCCGCAGCGATGTACCTGCCTGAGATCCCTTGATCCCAGCGTTGGACAGCAGCGCAATCATGGCGGTGGTCTCTTCAATGGTGCTACCGAAGGATTTGGCAGGTGGACCCGCATACTTCAGCGCCTCGCCAATCTGCTGCACATTGGTTGCGCCCGCTGCCGCCCCTTTGGCCAGCACGTCCGTGACATGCGCCGCCGCATCAGCTCCAAGCTGGAAGCCCCCTAGCGATGCCACCACAATATCGGTTGCGTCCGCCAGCCCCAGCGCCCCTGCCGACGCAAGGTTCAGTGTGCTGTCGATCGCTGCCATCTGCTGGTCAACTGTGTAGCCCGCTTGTGCCAGAAATATGAACCCGCTAGCCGCCTCGCTAGCGCTAAAGCGGGTCTGAGCACCTAAGTCTTTCGCCTTCTGCCGCACGGTCGAAAGTTGCTGTTCTGTCAGCCTAGAGACCGCTTGCACCTGAGACATCTGATCGTTGAAATCCGACAAGATCTGGATAGAGTCTCGCTCAAATCCAGACAATGGTGAAAACGTCGCCTGCCCAATGGACTGTAACGCAGCCGCACCCGCCACCCGCTGAGACGCTATCACCGCTCTGCGCTGCTGCTCCGCCATCTCAACTCGCTGCTGTGCCACCCGTTGCTGCTGCTTCAAAACAGCAGCAAACTCGCGCTCTAGCGCGGTGTCAGTTTCGACCTGGCGCTCTAGCGACTCCAGCGCCTTAACGTACTGGCTGACCTCACGGGTGGCGGCTCGAAACTGCCGCACATCGTCAACGCCACCAAAATCAATATTGCGAGACTCTGCCCGCAGCGCCCGAAACTCCTGACGCAGCGCCTTCAGCGGGCTGGTCGCGTGAGATGTGCGTGAGGACATCTCACGTGCCCCCGCTGCCAAATTTTCAAACTGTCGCCCTAGGGAAGAAGTCCGCAGCGTGTGATTGCTTGACTGGATTGCATCCTCGATGCCGCGCAGCCCCTGGATGACACGATCCATCTGGGCGAAGGACTGCCCTGTCACCCCAAATTCAAACGATGCGAATAAGCCGTAACGTTCTTGTGCCAAAACGCAAGCACCCCATCTGGCGCAATGGAGTGCTTGCTGAAGCCTGTCCCGATAGGGACATTTTAGGACTTTTTAGGAGTCTGGATTGCGGATAACGTTATCCGCAGATCATTATCGCTTTGCGCCTCTTTCCCGTCGGTTAGATTCGGGAAAGAGTTGATGCGGAGACAGTACGCGTTATTGCATCACAATCCAGCCTTGCTGGGCATCCGGTTTCCCTCAGCCTGATCTGCTGCTGCACCTTTCGCATCAGTCGTAGCGTCTTCTCTCGCTCTTGGCAATACCAGGCAAAATCGTCCTGAGCTTCGGCAATAAACTTTAGATCTGCCACCAATCGCAGCATTTGCCAGCAATTGACCCGGAAGATAGGTCGCAAAATCATTTCGATTGCCAAGACGCAGGCGATCGCCCATGCTATCCAGGTCATTCAGCAGCCTCCGCCTCAGCTCCCAAACCTGTCATTCCAGCGTTAAATTTCCATCCATGCAGGCGGGCACAGATGTTGCTTTGACACTCCCCTGGTTTCTAGCCAGGGGCTTTACCAAGAAAAGCGTAAAGCCCACCGGTTTCCAACCGGGGGAGTGTCAAACAGCATCAACCTGGCTGAGACATCCGGAATCAATACCGACGAGATGGTTGCCGAACTGTCCTCAGACTGCAAACAGTCCCTGCAAAAATAGTGGACAAACTTTTGTGCGGCGAGTCGCCCTTTTCAATTTGAGGCAGAGATTACCGCCTACCTGAAGGGGGTGGGGGTGACTGACCGTAAGACCATCCAAAAGGCAATCCGGGTGATCCGAGATGCCTTGGATGATGGCATTTCGGTGTTAGATGCCGACCTGCT
>JBDNCP010000169.1:0-9898 GCA_046719575.1 Cyanobacteriota bacterium | reverse complement strand
TGGAAGTCAAATTCAGCATGGCTTTTCCCCTTATTCCGCATCTCGCCCGTTTCGCAAGTCCGTGTCTGCAATCCCATATTGAAAATCTCGCTTGCGTTCGCAAGCCTGCTTCGTTGCAGCTTCCTGTCTCAGCGTACCCAAAGCAGGCCACTGGCTAGCGCTGCGGTCAGTCCAAAGACGAGTCGGGGGCTGTGGCGGTTTCCAAAAACGTTAGGTAGGCGATCGCCTCCTCTCGGCAGGTGCCACACATCTCCGCCGACGGCTGCAAGTTGTTGCAAAAGGCAGGCCGCTCTGGCTTGCCAAACAGCTTGCAGCGGTTATCTTCGGTCAACTGTACACAGCGTATTCCAGCGGGTTTGCCGTTGGGCATACCCGGAAGGGGACTCTTGATCGAGGGCGCGATGCAGCAGGCACCGCAGTCGGGGCGGCAGTTCATGAAGTTGGGTTGGGTGGCACTGCGCTAAACCGACCTCAGCGCAGAGACAGAGGGATCGAGCGCATCGGATGGTGGGGCAGCGGGTGGGCAAATCGGAATTTCTAGGATGAACGTCGTGCCCTCACCCGGTTTCGAGTGGCACTCTAGCGTTCCTTGGTGCTGCTGCACAATGGTTTGGTAGGCAATAGACAGCCCTAACCCGTAGCCTTGTCCAACGCTTTTGGTCGTGAAGAAGGGGTCATAAATCTTGGGCTGGAGGTGGGCAGGGATGCCGGGGCCCGTGTCGGCGATCGCCACGCGCACCCAGGGCTGCTCTAGCGGTGAATGCCAAAAGGATTCGGTGGTGAGGGTGATCATCCGGGGGCGATCGCTGACAGACTCTAGGGCTTCTAGCGCATTTTTAAGGATGTGAAAAAAGACCTGATTCAGCCGACTAGGAAAGCACTCCACAGGCGGCAACTCGCCATAGCAGCGGCGAATTTCCACACCTTCAGGAATGGAATGCTGCAAAAGCTTGAGCGTGCTTTCCAGCCCCTCGTGCAAGTTCACCACCTTGCGATTTGCCTCATGCACCCGCGAGAAATTGCGAAGCGACAGCACGATTTCCCGAATGCGTCTGGCTCCTGCCCGCATCGAGTCCAGAATCCGGGGCAGATCTTCCAACACAAAGTCTGGATCGATTTCCTCCAGCAGTTCTTGCAGCTTTTCGGTGCTTTGGGGATAGCTGGCTTGATAGGCTGCCAACAGCCGCAGCAGATCTTTCACATAACGCTCTACAAAGGGAATATTGCCGTAGATAAAGCTGATGGGGTTGTTGATTTCGTGGGCAATTCCCGACACCAGTTGCCCCAGGCTAGACATTTTTTCGCTCTGGATCAGGTGTGCCTGGGTCTGCTGGAGGTTGAGCAGGGCTTCGCTGAGCCGCTCGGCCTGGGCAGCACTTTCCTGGGCCTGCTGGCGGGTTTTGGCGTAGAGGTGGGCCTGCTGGATCGAGATGGCAAGCTGGTCGGCGACGGCCTGGGCAAGCTTTTGGTCATCTCGCGTCCAGTAGCGGATATGCGAACACTGGTTGAGATAAAGAATCGCCTGGAGCATGCCATTTGCCTGCACGGGCACCACCAGGGATGACTGAATCTGAGCTAGGCGATATTCCCGATTGTCGGCTCCGATGCGGGGGTCTTGGGTGATATCAGAAATAACCACTTGCTGACGATTTTCGATGACCCAGCGAGTGATTGGGCCGTCGGTGTCAAAGTCTGCAAGCGTCGGGGGAAACGGGTCGCGGCAAACTTCAAAGAGATGCTTGCGGCGAAACCCGTTGTAGTCCTCCCCGCGATCGCCCCCAGAATGATTTGGGGAATCACCCAGGCTATCGGCGGGCTCGGTTAGCTCATCGGGCGCTTCCACTAGATGCACCAAACAGCGATCGACCTCTAGCGCATTGAGCAGTTGGGCGATCGCCTGCTTCAGGATTTTTTTGACATCTAAACTCTGGCGAGTTTGTGCAGTGATTTGATTCACCAGCCGTTCGCGCCGCGCCTGCTTTTGCAACTGGTCGTATAGCTGCGCCTGACGGATTGCCATCTCAAGCGGCTGGGCGATCGCCTGCATGAGTTCTACGGTGTCTGGCGACCACTGTTGACGGGTCGAGTCCAGACACACGAGGTAGCCCCGCGAATGTTCTTGCCCTTCGACGGGGATCATTAGCACGGCCGCATCGCCAAACAGAGGGCCGGGTGGGTCAATGGGGCAGCTTTGCATTCCCGCTCGGTGGCCCAAAAAACTACCGGGCCGATTGCTGGCGTTGCCAGGTCGCAAGATGAGTCCACCGCGCTCAATAGCACTAGCTAAGTCGCCAAATTTTGTCAGGGGAAAGTGTCCAACACTGCTGGATATCGGGCTTTCGGATGACGCACCGTCAGACGCAGTGCTTGTGGATATGGGGTCGCTGGATATAGGGCCAGTGGATAAGGTGCGATCGCCCGCGACACAAACCACTTGCACCCGCTGAATGTCTTGAAAATACCAAAGAAACAGGCAGCACTCGATAGACAATTGCGCCACCACCTCATCCACTGCGGTTTGCAGCACCAGAGGCAGCTCCAGCGAACTGCGGATGCGATCGCCAATTTGGCGGACCAAAGTGGTCTGCTGGATAAACGATGAATCGTAACGAGAAGCCTGCGGACGAAAATAGCGCAACCAGACCACGGTTTTTCAGGGAATACAATAATTAGGAATCAAGAATTAGGAATCAAGCAAAAGCATTCAGAAATTTCAGCCCTGCTGCACAGATTTCAGCCAAAATCTGGGAGCAACTGGACTTGTGTGGAAATACAGGCAAAACTCTGCCCATGCTAAAGGGTTAAATCTATTGGCCAAAACCGTACTTCCACGCCGTGATTGACTGACAAAACTTGGGCATCAGGCGGTTGAAACCGCAGCTACATCGCTGCTACATCAACGAAGTCGGCCTTCGCCGACTCTCTACCCTGACCCAAAACCTGCGTAGGCGGGTTTCGCCTGTGTCGGTGCGGCTTCCAGCCGCCAGTGGTAAATGTTTTGTAAATGTTTTGTCATGTTTTGTCAGTCAACGAGTCCCACGCCTTGTCTATCGTTTTGGCTTGCCAACTTGAGCATGACGTTCGCCCCACGCCACTTCCTAAAAGTAGAGTTCAGCAGCGACCCCCATCTCTTCAATGCTCATCACACACACGTTTCTAACTGTTCTTCAACTGTTACTAAAAATGTGTGTTACTAAAAATGTGCGCCTTTGAAACTCAGATTGCAGCTTTGATTACAGTCTGATTACCGCTTTCTGACAGCTAGTGAGTGCGCGGATGGGCAAAATGGTCGCCTCATCAGGGCAGATACACCCCACGCTGCAGGGGAATGCTGTAGAAACCAAAACTTGAGCCTTCAGACGATCGCCTATCCGCATGGAGGTTGGCAGATGCGTACCCATCAGCAGATGCTAGCACGCCATTCAGATTGAGCCTTTATTGGACAAAGTATCGAGAGAAGAATCGTTGAAGACTTGCCAACGCAGACTCTGCAAAATCGCAGGCGAGGCCCAATCCAAAGCGTACCCGACCGCCTAGTCGCACCAAGGGGCTGTGCTAGAAATCGGCTGCCAGCGAAGCCAGCGTTACACTAGAGCATCCGTGTGATTGCAGGATAATGCAAACCCTGACCCCTCAAATCTATAGTAAGGGGCGATCGCCTCTATGTATCTGATGTGGCAAATTTACGAAATCTATGTATTGAATGCGGCAAATTGTCAGGATCTTTTGCAAAATCTATTGAATTTATTGATTGAAATCACATCAATTTTGGATTGAGATCAGAGAAACTCGGCAGCAGCGTCACCCCAAACTTTCCGCAAAATCACGTAAAACTGCTCGGACTGTCACCGTAAAAATCGAGGGTTCGACCGATATTAAAGGAGTAGATGTTTCCCGCTGCATCCCATGAAATCGTCCACCTCTACCCCCGACCTCTCCTCGACCCTGCTTGAGCAAATCGTAGACCATATCTTTGAAACCCGTTGCATTTCTCGACGCGACCAGCAGAGCTTTATGCGCGTTGCCTTGGGTGAAACGATGCTCAATCCCAAAGATCGGGCCCTAATCGATCGGGTGTTTGAGGCGCTGCGCCGGGGAATGCTGCGGGTGGTCGATTAGTTCCGACTAGTTCAAGTCGATCTTGTCAGCAGCTTGGCAATTCTGGTGAATCCTCCAGAGTAGACTGAGGAAAGTTTCGCCTCGTGACGTTCCTGCCATGCCTGAACCTGCTTCTGCTTTGCTGCTGCGTCGGGGTCGGCTGCTGCATCCCGATCGCCCGGCTGAACTGGTTGATATCGCCATTGAAGACGGCACCATTACAGCGATCGCCCCACAACTGCCACCCGCCGCCCCACATCAGACGGAGCTAGATCTGCACGAGCAGATGGTCAGCCCGCCTTTTGTAGAGTCACACATTCACCTGGATTCAGCGATGACGGTGGGCGAACCCCGCTGGAACCAGAGCGGCACGCTGTTTGAAGGGATTGAAATCTGGCGGGAGCGAAAGCAATCGCTGACGCTGGAGGATGTGACCGAGCGGGCGATCGCCACCCTGAAGCAGCAGGCCGCCCAGGGCGTGCTATTCGTCCGCAGTCATGCCGACGTGAGCGAACCCACACTGACGGCGCTAAAGGGATTGCTGTCGGCCCGTGAGGCAGTGAAGGATTGGATGACGCTGCAAGTGGTCGCCTTTCCGCAGGACGGTGTGTATGGCAGCCCCAAAACCGAGACGCTGATGGAAGAGGCGCTGCTGATGGGGGCAGATGTGGTCGGCGGCATTCCCCATTACGAGCTGACGCGGGAAGACGGCGTGCAGTCCATTCACAAGATTTTTGAACTAGCTGCCCAGTATGACCGGCTGATTGATATACATTGCGACGAGATTGACGATGAGCAATCCCGGTTTCTGGAAGTGATTGTGGCCAACGCTATTCGCACGGGCATGGGCGATCGCGTGACGGCCAGCCACACGACTGCGTTCCATTCCTACAACAATGCCTATGCCTTTAAGCTGATGGGCTTCTTGCAGCGCACGTCAATCAACTTTGTCGCCAACCCGCTGATCAACATCACCTTGCAGGGACGCGCAGACACCTATCCCAAGCGGCGCGGCGTGACTCGCGTCAAAGAACTGTGGCAGCAGGGGCAAAACGTCAGCCTGGGGCACGACTGCGTGCAAGATCCCTGGTATTCCCTGGGCACGGGCAATATGCTCGATGTGGCTAACATGGCGGTTCACGTTTGCCAGATGACGGGCGTTCCAGAAATTGACGCTTGCTACAACATGGTGACGTGGAACGGCGCAAAGACGCTCCATCTCGAAGATCAGTACGGCATTGCGGTGGGCAAACCCGCGAATTTGATTGTGCTGGATGCGGGCGATCGCTACGATGCCATCCGCCGCCGCGCCACTGTGCGCTACGTTATTTCGCGGGGCAAGCTAATCGCCCAAACGGAACCACCAAAGCCGCACTGGAAAATTTGATCAGCGAACAGACGGCTGAATCAAGTGCTTATTCATTATTCAAAGATTCACAAACAATTTTCACAGATTCACTGGTCGCTCAATATCGCTGCATTCCGTCGATCAACTGATCAAAATAACTAAACCTCTTGCATGAATGCTGTTTTGAGGGCGTGAATCGTAGCGCGGCGGTACCGCGCTACGATTCACGCAAGAAGTTTACTGATCAAAATTTGTATGATTTGCTCTCGTCGAACTGAGTTTAGGGTGTCAAGATCGTAGAGCAGGACGGATTGTGGAACGCTACGGTGGAACCCATGCCAGATCAACGCCGCTCGATCGCCCAGCACTTTCACGATCGCACCAAATATGATCCCACCACGCTGGCCAGCAAAACCCAGCAGTTGGATTGGCGCAACCAGCCCATTCCCTTTAAGGAATACAAAATTGGCACTGTCTATGACCTAAAGCCCTATCTCAATGCCGAACCCGCGCTCGACAACGGCGACAAGCAGTGGCAACGGCTGGCTCGCTTCCTGTTTTGCAGCTACGGGCTGACGATGAAAATGACCATGATGAACGGCGAAGCAGTCTACCTGCGAGCGGCGCCGTCAGCAGGGGGGCTATATCCAGCCGAGGTCTATCTAATTTCGCGGGGCACGCCCCAACTTCCCGCAGGGCTATATCACTATCAAACCCAGACCAATTCGCTGCTGCACTTTTGGGAGACAGAGGCTTGGAAGCCACTTCAGGAAGCCTGTTTCTGGCATCCGGCCCTAGATGCAACCCAAATGGCGCTAGTGGTGACGGTTGTGTTTGGGCGATCGGCCTGGCGCTATCAAGACCGGGCCTATCGCCGAATTTTTTTGGATTCGGGGCATTTGCTGGGCAATATCGAACTGGCGGCAGCCATCAACGACTATCGCCCACATCTGATCGGCGGCTTTCGAGATGAAGCGGTGAACCAGCTCATGTACCTGGATGCGGCGCAGGAAGGGGCGATCGCCGTCGTTCCACTCGCCGACCTGTGGGATATTGACCAAAACCTACCGCCCACCTCCACGACGCTCCCTTCCGCTATCCAGACCGATTATCCTGACATTCCCGACGGCAAGCTGTTGAGCTATATGCACCAGGCAACCCAGATTAGCGGCGATCCGGCCCCCGATCGCCTGCCCGCTCCCCTCTCTCAAACCGACAGCGATTCGGATCAATACAACTTCCCCTTTTGCCTGAAGGTGTCGATGGAAAGCGGGGCGATCGCCTGGGGCGACCATCTGGCCGAGCTAGAAAAAACCATGCTCAAGCGCCGCTCCACCCGCGCCTACAGCGGAGCCGACCTGACGCTAGAGGAATTGCGCCTGCTGCTAGATTTCACCTACCAGCCTGCCCACTATCTGGATCAGGGACTCGACCGCTCGCCCGACTATTTTGACCTCAGCCTGATCGAAACCTTCATTGCGATTTCCGGCGTGGAGGGTCTAGAAGAGGGCTGCTACTACTACGCCCCCAAAGCACAAGAACTTCGCCAGATCCGCTTCAAAAACTTCCGGCGAGAGCTACACACCCTCTGTCTGGGGCAAGACCTGGGGCGTGATGCAGCCGCAGTGGTGTTTCACACAGCCGATTTGCAGCGGGCAGTAGCCCAATATGGCGATCGCGCTTATCGCTACTTGCACATGGATGCGGGGCACTTGGGACAGCGGCTCAATTTGGCGGCCGTGCGCCTAGGGCTGGGGGTCAGCGGCATTGGCGGATTTTTTGATGATCAGGTGAACGAAGTGCTGGGCATTCCGCCTGATGAAGCAGTGCTGTACATTACAACGCTTGGCCGCGGCCGCCCCAATGAATAATCCAGCCTGTCCTAGGGTAGAAGGTTTTAGCAGATTTGGTTTTAGCAGAACCAGCGTAAGCTGCTTTTGCAGAGTTAGCCTTGGCATAGTAGAATAAGAGACTGGATTGCGGCAAGTTTTTGTGAATTCCCTCAGGAGCAAATAGTTCAAGCATGGTTAAGCTGCGTTTAAAGCGGTACGGCAAAAAGTTTGAGGCGAGCTACCGGATCGTCGCGGTGAAGAGTACTTCTCGTCGGGATGGTCGTCCTCTAGAAGAGTTGGGCTTTTACAATCCCCGGAGCGATGAAGTGAAGCTCAATGTGCCCGCCATTATCAAGCGTCTAAAAGAAGGCGCTCAGCCGACGGATACCGTCCGCCATATCCTAGAAAAGCAAAACGTTTTTGAACAGCTTAAGGCTCAGTGAGGTCGTGTCCGACGCAACTGCTCCCGATTTGCCAAGTTCTTCTGCGACTCCCGACTATGTGGCTGTCGTAAAGTTTTTGTTGGAGCCGTTTTTGGAGTCGCCAGCCTCGCTCAAGGTCGATTGTGAAGTACTGCCTCGCAATTCGAGAGTCTTAGTGCGTGTTGCGTTTGATGGTGAAGATCGGGGGCGGGTGTACGGTCGCGGCGGACGCAACATCCAAGCCATTCGGACTGTGTTGCAGGGGATTGCGCGAACCTCTGGCTACTCTCTGCATCTAGATGTGTTTGGCGGACAGCCTGCCGGACGAGACGAGAGCGGTCGAGAGTCCTCGTCTGATCGTCGTCCTGGTTCTGCCAAGCCGATGCCCCGTCGATCGCGCCCCCGATAGCGTATGGCCCCGCGCCCTGAGCAAGATTCTGAGGCGCGTTTCGAGCTTTGTGCTTACCTAGATTTCCTCTAGCTTTCGCCTATGCCCTTCCACTCTGACCCTCTGCATGGGTAATTCTGTCGTTATTCCGTTTCCCAGTCCCGAAAGCGCGATCGCCCTTGCGGGCTACCAGGAAGAAAACCTGAAGCTGCTGGCTCGCCAAACGGGAGCAACGGTCGTGATGCGGGGGCAGGAGCTTTTAATTTCGGGAACCGAAAGCCAGGTTGAACTGGGCAAAAAACTGGTGCGATCGCTCGAACCCTACTGGGGCACAGGCAAAGCGGTCACTCTAGCCGATATTTTCACGGCTCGTCAAGCGCTCGACACCCATCGGCAGGGCGATCTAGAAGAACTCCAGCGAGATGTGCTGGCCCGCACGCGCCGGGGTGATGAGATTCGCGCCAAAACCTTTCGCCAGCGGCAATATGTCCAAGCTATCCGCACCCATGACCTGACCTTTTGCATCGGCCCAGCAGGAACCGGGAAGACGTTTCTGGCAGCGGTGCTGGCAGTGCAGGCGCTCCTGGCTAACCAAGTCGAGCGGCTGATCCTGACCCGCCCAGCGGTCGAAGCGGGAGAGCGGCTGGGTTTTTTGCCCGGAGATTTGCAGCAAAAAATTGACCCATACCTGCGCCCACTCTACGATGCGCTGTATGAACTCATCGACCCCGAAAAAATGGCCGGACTGATGGAGCGCGGCGTGATCGAAGTTGCGCCACTGGCCTATATGCGCGGACGCACCTTGAACAACGCCTTCATCATCCTCGACGAAGCGCAAAACACCACGCCTGCTCAGATGAAAATGGTGCTGACCCGGCTGGGCTTTCGTTCCAAAATGGTGGTCACGGGCGACGTAACGCAGACCGACTTGCCTGTAAACCAGCAGTCTGGCCTGGCGATCGCCGAAAAGATCCTCCGACACGTCGAAGGCATTGCCTTTTGCAGTCTTTCCAAATCAGACGTGGTGCGCCATCCCTTGGTGCAGCGGATTGTGGCGGCCTACGAGCAGCATGAGGGGTAGGGGAGCTGGTGGGTTGGTGGGTTGGTGGGATGACTCCATTCCCTCGTGCCCCCACTACTCCTGCTCCTTTTGCGCTCGTTTTGCCTGGATCTTCCGCAGTTCTGCCAGGGTCAAAGCTGGGTCTGGTAGCGGGTCTGTCAGGCTATGGGGCTGGGGCTGGGGCGGCTGGCTCAGGTTGAGGGGCGGCTGCGTGGCGGCAGGGAGAGCAGGGCTAGGGGAAAAAGCCTCGGAGGGCGGCGCGAGAAAGGCAACTGGCAGCGCTGGGTCAGGCGTGTAAGGGGCGATGGTGTGCGGGCTAGAGACACGGCCTGAGAGGTCAGCCTGGGGCGGCGGGGGTAAGGGCGATCGCCCTTCTCCACGGCTCATCCGCTGGCTCTGCGCCCTGGACTGGGCATGAACGCGCAGATAGCTCAAGTAATCCGGCGCTGGAGGGGTTTGAGATACTTGAAATGCCTGAGATCCTTGAGCGCTTTGAGGGGTTTGCGATGCTTGAGAACCAGCGGACTGGCTGGCGGGGGACGCAGACGAGGACGAAAACTTGGACTGAACGGCTGAGAGGGCTGCGTCAATCCAGGGTTGGCGACTCGGCACCGAGAGCGATCGCTCTGGATCTGGGGTTGCGTCCGAGGCAAGGGTGGCGATCGCCTCCAGTTCGGCCGCAATTGTGCTTTTGGCGGGCGATCGCAGCTTCTTGCGGATGGGCTGGGAAAGCGACTGGGGCTGCTGAAA
>JBDNCP010000168.1:0-9933 GCA_046719575.1 Cyanobacteriota bacterium | reverse complement strand
TTTTTGCGATGGATGAGGCGCTGCAATGGTCGGCGGTGACGCTGGTGGGGCTGGCGTTGTGGGCGTTGGTGCTGGCCCTGCGGCGCAATAGTGCCCGCTGGAGTGCGGCTCGGTTGGAGCAGACCACCAGCCGTCTCGACCCGCAGGCCGGGGCATCGGTTCAGGTAGAACCTGAAACACCGACAAAAGCGCCTGATGCCGCCCTGCGGCTGACCTATCGCGGCGTGTCCTATCTGCGCTGGCGCTGAGGGAAAACGGTGGGCGATCGCGCTCAACCCCTTCACTTAAACCCCTCAACCCAAGACCAGCCGGACTGCATCGCCTATTGCCAGTCCCAACTCTTGTCGGGCGCTGCCCTGGTTGTAGGCAATTTCCACATAGCCGTGACTGCCGATCAGCGCCAGTAGGTTGCCCGGTGCAGCATCGGCGTAAGTTTTGCCAGCCGGAATTGGGCGAGCGCCCACGCGCAGTTCCCACGCGCTTCCCGATGTGGCAGCGGCAGGAATCGTAGTGATAGCATTGCCAAAATGGTCGAACGCCTGGATCTGCCCGGTCACGCTGCGTCCGTCTTGTTGCCAGGTTGATAAGTCGAGCCTGACCAGCGAATCGGGGGCGATCGCCCGTCCCAACTCCGCCAACGCCACGCCGCGAGCCAAGTATGCGCCCACGGGGGCAAACACATCGCGGCCGTGAAACGTAGCGCTGGGGCAGGGTACGCGCCAATAAGCTGGATTGGTCAGTTCCACTGCTGCCAGCACGGGATTGCGCTCCAACACGCCGCTAAACAAGCCATTGTCTGGCCCGACGAGATAGCCGTTGGCAAGCTGAAGCGCGATCGCCCGCCGCTGTCCGCCTACGCCCGGATCGACCACCGCCACATGCACCGTGCCCGCCGGAAAATATGGATAGGCCGCCATCAGGTGAAAGCGAGCGGCGGCCACGTCCTGCGGCGGAATTTGGTGCGTCAGGTCGATGACCGTGAGTGTGGGGTCTATCTGGGCGATCGCCCCTTTCATCACTCCCACGTAGGTATCTGCCAGCCCAAAGTCGGTCAGTAGCGTGAGAATTCCCATCAGAACGAGGGATGACGTAAGGAATGGAATGAGAATAAAACTGACACACTAAGATTTTTTTGCAAGAACTTTGGAGGGGGCTTTCAAAATAGGGGGGCTTTTCAAATAAAGCTTGAATTTGCTAGATTCACTTGCTATTTAAGAGGTTAACAAAACGTGCAAAAACTCTTGGGTAATAACTCTCAAAATATTGCCGTTCAAAAGGCTGATGCGAAAGCGCTTGTTCAAAGAGGGATGAATTCAGACGCAGATTACATCTTGGTCGAAGATTTGTCAAAGATAGAGCGCACAGCAGCTAAAAAGTCAGGCTTCCTGTAGCTGGACGTTTTCGCCAAAGCAAAGCTCATAGCCATCTGGGTCAGTGATGCGGATTTCGTTCATGCCGTAAAACGTGACAACAGTTTTGCCAACTACCATGCCGCTGTCGATCAGGTGGGCACGAACTCGCTCCACGCTCTCTGGGTAGAAATAAAGAACCACATCCCGAAACTCGCCGTCTGCACGGTCGTCACTGGCATCGCGAGTGGTCACCATCAGCTCCACATCTTCAGCCGCCTTAAAGCGGGCCCAAAAGGGTGTGCCGCCATTTTCCAATAGACCTATCAACTGAAACCCAAGCGTTTGCGTATAGAAATTGATGCTGCGACCGACATCTGCGACCGCCAGCATTGGCACCATAGACTGAAGTTTCATACTTGTGGACACAAGCTCAACCTTTTCATCGTACAGAGGCACTAATTTAACTGTGGATAAAACTTCGTAAAGTAGTGTGAGCAAATGTAAAGGTCTTTGTTACGACGAAATTTGTCCATTATGTTAACGCATTTGTTTTTGCCACGATTTGGATCAAAAAGTGAATTTGAGCTGGGCAGTTTGTTGGGATTAACTACCTTGATTGATTCACTGATTTTCGCTATGAATTTGGACTGCTGTGAGGAGTTTGATGCAAAAACGCGATGCAAAACTTTTCTATCTGATCAGCCGAGCGATCGCCCTTATTTCTGGCTCAAGTTTCTGGCTCAAGTTTCTGGCTCAATCGGCTTCACAGGACGGATGCCTTTGTGCAGAAGGTTTAATTTTTGAATGCCGCTTCGCGGGTTCTGTTTACCAGAAATCTGACCCCTGTGCCAGGCTGTCCCCAGATAGAATGAAGGTTCGAGGATTCTGTTGATTACCGTCTGGATAACTCGCCTATGCTGCCCAGAGACGAATTGCTAAAGGGAATCGAAAACCGCGAGATGGCGGTGCGCGTGCTAGATCAGGCAGAGCAGGCGATTAAAACCTGGGACGTGGTGTGTACGGATTTTCTGTCGCCGCCAGAGCTGGTCGAGGCGCGGCAAATGCTAGGGCGGCTGGCGGAGGTGCAGTTGCTGGCGTGGGGCGGCTATCCGCAGGCCGAGCGGCAGCGCGTGGCGATCGCCCGTCCCGAAATTCCCCTCGATGAGAGCCAGGTGGCGCTGGCGGCGCTGGATATTAACGGCAACTTTTTGTTTGACCCGGCGACCCACCGCGATTTTTTGGGAGCGCTGCTGGGTACGGGCATTGTGCGCGAAAAGGTGGGCGATATTTTGGTGTTGGGGGAACGCGGGGCGCAGGCGGTGGTGGTGCCTGAACTGGTGGCGTTTTTGGAAATGGGGCTGACGCAGGTGCGGTCGGTGCCTGTGAAGACGCGCCGACTAGACTTGGCGGAGCTAAAAGTCCGCGAACCCAAGAAAAAGGAAATGACCAGCGTAGAAGCATCGATGCGGCTAGATGCGATCGCCTCGGCGGGCTTTGGGATGTCGCGCAGCAAAATGGTAGACCTGATCAATGCAGGCGATGTGCGGGTGAACTGGAAAGAAATTACCCAACCCAGCCACCCGCTCAAATCGGGCGATCTGGTCGCCATTCGTGGCAAGGGGCGGCTGGAGGTGGGAGAAATTGCCGTCACAAAGAAGGATCGCTATCGCGTGCAAATGACGCGGTTTATGTAGCGTCGCCCTCAGGCTTGCTGCGGCGCATGGGTGACACTGCTCTGGGATTTTTTCTGAGGCGATGTCATGGCTATTTTGAGCAGATTCAGGGTCGGGCGATCGCCCTGCAAGATCACCCCCCCATGCCCCATTTCCCGCTACATTAAGGGAATGTTCCCAGGCGATAGTTCTCTAAACTGTTCTTAAGGTTCTTAAAAAGGATATTTTTGCAGGTGCAGGGGTTTTGTGAGGCGTGGTGATACTGTTTCGGTACGAAATTCCGGTACGGTGTTCCTGGTTGTCAGGCAGAGCCGCTGATTCTATTAGGTTCTCTACTGTAGTGGTTAAGTAGTGGTTAATTTGTAGGTCGTTGGTTATTTGTAGTTGGTAATTTACCAATCGGCAACACCGTTTAGTAAACGAGGCGATTGAGCGTTGGACGAGACTTTTCAGATTCACATTAACCGGATTGCCCGGATGACGCTGCCCGAAGCTCGCAAGACCCAGGTGCAGCATATTCAATCCTCTCCTAAGTTTTCGCTGAAGGACGGACAAATCCAGCCGTCGCCGTTCCCTGGCTACAGCATCATTACGCCGCCGTGGGTAGACGATTCGGAAAATGGCTCGTTCTATGAGCAGTTGCAAACGCTTCAGCAGCGCGTCGTGCAGGAGCTTGAGCCGGGGATGCTAGTGCCTGTGCCGCCCGATAGCTTTCACATGACGCTGGCTGACTTGATCTGGGACAGCGCTTTTCACCATGCGATAGAAGAAGATGCCGAGTTTGAGCGAAAATTGCGCGATCGCCTCCGCATCTTGTTTGAGCAGTTCCAGGCTTCCGTAGAGGGCGGACAGCCCATTTACTGGCAGATCTTGGGGCTGATTGTGATGCCCCGCGCCGTGGGGGTGTGCCTGCTGCCCAAAGATGAAGCTTCTTATCAGCAGATCGTGGCGCTGCGCCGGTTGATTTATCAAGACCATGACCTGATTGCGCTGGGCATCGAGCAGCAATATCACCTGACGGCGCATGTCACGCTAGGCTATTTTGGTAATTTGCCTGACACGCTCGACCGCGAAGCCCTGAGCGATCGCCTCAGCCGCATCAACAACGACTGGCTCAACGCGACCGATCCGCAACCGCTCTGGGTTCACCGCGCTGAGTTGCGAAAGTTTGACGACATGACGCGCTATTATCGTGAGCCAGACTGGGCAACCGTGAGTTTTTGAGCCGTTCGTTTTTGATTGGTTCGTTTTTGATTGAAAGGATGAAGGATGAGCGGTGAACGTTCTCTGTCCCCGCTGAATCATCCGATTGTGGAGCAGAGCTTTGCGGTGATCGACCGAGAAATCGGGCCACACAGCTTTGACCCGGCGGAATACGCGATCGCCCGTCGGGTGATTCACAGCACAGCGGATTTTGAATTCAAAGATCTGCTGCGGTTTGGCGAGGGCGCGATTGCGGGGGCGATCGCCGCTTTGCAGCGCCAGTCGCCGATCGTGGTGGATGTCAGCATGGTGCACCAAGGCATCGCCACAATGGTTGCCAAGACGTTTTGCAACCCGATCGTGACGGCTGTCGAAGCGGCCGACGCAGCCCTGCCAGGAAAGACCCGCACCGAAACGGGCATTTTGCGCTGTTATGAGCAGTATCCCGACGCAATTTACGCCATCGGCAACGCACCAACAGCCCTCCTCGCCCTCTGCCACGCCACACAAACCGCAAAAACTCAGCCCGCGCTGGTAATCGGCGCACCTGTTGGGTTTATCTCGGTGCTGGAATCAAAAGCTGCCCTGGCAAGCACGACGCTCCCTCAGATTAGAGTTGAAGGGCGCAAAGGCGGCTCAGCCGTGGCTGCGGCGATTGTCAATGCGCTGCTGGTTCTCGCCTGGGAAGATGCCCACAGGCTTGCGTGACCAAGGGTTTCTGCCGTTCTCTAACCCCTACACTTGGCAGCGATCGCCCTCGCTACAGGCCCGCCGTTCTTGCCGCTGACGCACCAGCTCTGCCAGGTCGGGGCGGCCCGTCAGCCGCAAGCGCCACGCCGCCCAAATGCCATACAGCCAGTCGGCGATCGCCCCGATCCCAGGCATTTTGGTAATGGCATAAATCCAGCCCATGCCCAGCACTTCGTAAACCCGGCGAAAGACTTCCACGTTTTTAATCGTGCTGCCGTCGGGCAAAACGGCATGAATTCGACCCATTGCCGTTTCAAAATCCACGCCGCCATGCTCGGCCGGGTCGTAGTCATCTGCCGCAATGTCTACAAACTCCACCAGTCCGCGTCCGCCGTCTTTTGCCCGCAAAAAGTTGACTTCTTTCACACACAGCGGGCACTCGCCGTCATAAAGCAGCTTGACTTGCCAAGTCGGTGCAGCCGAAGACTCAGCCGGAGGTTCCGAAATGCCAGATGATAAAGGCGTTGAAGGCATAAAACGCAGTAGATATACAAAAAATAGAGAGCAGCCTGGTTCAAGGGTTCTGCTCTCTATTTTAGGGAAAATCTTTAAGAAAGATGAAGCAAGCGGATGAGCCGCTACACCGAGGCGGGCTGCGAAAGCGGAGATTCGGGCTTTGTCTGGACAACTCTCTCGCTATCCAGCTTTTCTTTGTCGAGCTTCTCTTGGCTGAGTCTTTCCTTCTCTAGCTTCTCGAACATCAGCTTCGAGCGCTTCACCTGCTCTGGCACAGGCACAGGATAGTCGCCTGTAAAGCAAGCTGAGCAAAAACTGTCGGTGTCGGTCTGGGTCGCCTGGAGCATTCCCTCCCAGCTTAGATACGCCAGAGAATCCACGCCGATCTGGTGGGCGATTTCTTCGACAGTTTTGGTGGCGGCAATGAGCTGATCTTGCGAATCAGTGTCGATGCCGTAGAAACAGGGGTGTGTTACCGGGGGCGAGGAAATCCGCATGTGGACTTCCGTTGCGCCTGCGTCGCGCAAGGCTTTGACAATCTTTCGGCTGGTGTTGCCTCGCACCAGCGAATCATCCACAATCAGAATCCGTTTGCCCACCAGCACATCGCGCAGCGGATTCAGCTTCATGCGGATTCCTGCCTCACGCATACTTTGGGTCGGCTGAATAAAGGTGCGTCCCACATAGCGGTTTTTGATCAGCCCCTCGGCGTAGGGGATTTGGGATTCGCGGGAATAGCCAATCGCTGCCGGAACCCCCGAATCGGGCACGCCCATCACCAAATCCACATCGGCGGGGTTTTCTAGCGCCAGTTGCTTGCCCAGCCGCAGCCGATAGCTATAGAGGCTTTCCTCGTGCATGAGGCTATCGGGGCGGGCGAAATAAATCATCTCGAAGATACACAGCTTGCGGGTTTCGGGTTCGGCCCAGCGGACGGAGTGCAAGCCCTGTTCGGTAATCCACACTAGTTCACCTGGCTCCACGTCGCGCAGATAGTCGGCGTTGATAATGTCCAGACCGCAGGTTTCTGAAGCAACGGCGTAGCGGGGAGTGCGATCGCGCTCATCATCTGGTAAGGTCCCAATCACCAGCGGTCGAATGCCGTTGGGGTCGCGGGTGACGAGCAGCCCAGCGGGTGTGCCGATGACCAAGCTAAAGGCTCCCTGGCAGCGCTTGAAGGCGGCGATCGCCCCGTCGAGCCAATCCATGCCGCTGTTCACCGCTTCGGCAACTGCAAAGGCGATCGATTCAGAATCGGTCGTAGTTTGAAGTTGGGCATTTTGTTGCAGCAGTTCTTCTCGCAGGATTCCCGCATTCACCAAGTTGCCGTTGTGCGCCAGCGCCAGCGGCCCCAGGCGGGTTTGCACGACCGCAGGCTGGGCATTGACCACGCGGCTCGATCCGGTGGTGGAGTAGCGCGTGTGCCCCACAGCCAGCCCACCCTTCAGCGTACCGAGAATCTGTTCGCTGAAGACCTGCGTTACCAGCCCCATCTCCTTAAATAGATGTACTTGCAGATCCAGCGGTGCAACGTTGCGATAGCGGCTTACTTCTGCAACGGACGTGCCTTCGTAGGTGGCAATGCCCGCCGACTCTTGCCCGCGATGCTGGAGCGCAAACAGCCCAAAGTAGGTCAGTTTGGCGACATCTTCACCGGGCGCATACACCCCAAACACACCGCAGGCTTCTTCGGGCTTGTCGGGGCGATCGCCCACCTCCAGATCAAGCAAATCCAGATCAGCAGACGGCAGGCAATCGTCATCGTCGGGCATCATGGCGCAGGTTCTCCAAAGGGTTTAGGGATCGGAAGTTCAAGGGACTAAACCATACAGGCTAAAACAGCCCCCTCATGGCTAGAGGCTTAATTTGTTTGTAACAATCTCTTAATCCTCTCACGGGCTTGCAGGGAGGCAAGCAGAAATCTTGCGGACATTTTTGCAAACGTTTGGCGAAACGCCAGTTGACAGGCTGGCAGAAAAGATTCAGTCGGCGGCAAGGCGACGTTCGATGGCATTGAGCCAGCGATCGCCCATCTCGGCCATGCTAGCGCTGATCAGGAGGTGACCGTCGGCGGTAGAAATTTGTAGGGGGGCCGTTGCGTCTTCGACCTGACCCAGCCGTTGCCAGCGATCGCCCAACACATCCCTGAGATAGGCTTCCCAGGCAGGCATCTGCTCAGACGAAACCGAGACGATGATCCGTGCGCCCGCTTCACCAAATAAAAGGGTGTCTAGACGTTGAGCCGTCGGCAACCCTCCGATATTGCTTCCGACATTGCTTCCGATATTGCTGACTCCTAGCGCCACCGTTGCGCCTCGCCCACCGCCGATGCAGCATTCTGCTAGCGCCACCGCCAGCCCGCCCTCGGCGCAGTCGTGGGCCGACTCGACCCAGCCGTGCCGAATGCCCTCGCGACAGGCCGCCTGCACACGCCGTTCCAGGTCAAAATCCACCTGCGGCGGCCGGCCTGCCACCGTTTGGTGAATTACCGCCAGATATTCCGAGCCACCCAGCGTCGGCATGACATCCGCTCCGAGCAGATAGATGGCTGCTCCAGGCGTTTTCCAACCCAGCCCGCGCACCTGGCGCAAATCCTCTACCAGACCAACCATCCCTACTACAGGAGTCGGGTAAATCGGCTGTGGCTTGCCCTCAGAATCGAGCGTCTCGTTATAGAGCGACACGTTGCCGCCCGTCACAGGCGTTTGCAATTCCCGGCAGGCTTCTGCCAGCCCCCGACAGGCTTCTGCCAGTTGCCAGTAGCCAATCGGCTTTTCGGGACTGCCAAAGTTGAGATTATCCGTCACCGCCAGCGGCTCAGCGCCCACACAGCTTAGATTCCGCGCGGCCTCGGCCACGGCCATCTTTGCGCCTTCGTAAGGATGCAGATAGACGTAGCGGGCGTTGCAATCGACGGTGGCGGCGACGGCCTTGTGAACAGAGGCACGAGGAATGGCGGCATCTTCACGAACCCCTGCCGGCGAATTCCTGCCTTCTGGCTCCTGCGGGCGAAGACGGACAACCGCAGCATCGGCTCCACCGGGCAACAAAACGGTGTTGTTTTGCACCTGATGGTCGTATTGGCGGTAGACCCAGCGCTTGGAGGCGATAGTGGGGCTATCGAGCAGGCGCAGCAGCAGGTCGTTCCAGGTGGAAAGCGTGTTGTTGATCGTGATGCCATCGGGGGTGCTGGGAGGAAGTTGGGTGTCGGTCCACCTCCAAGCAGTGCGGGCATAGTCGGGCGGTTCGGCTAGCAGTTCGCGGTGATAGATTGGCGTGTTGTCGGCAAGGGCAGTGGCAGGCACTTCAGCGGCGATCGCCCCCTGATAAAAAATCCGCACGATGGGTTCTTCAATCACGCGCCCAGCCACAACCGCATGTAGACCCCAGCGATGGAAAATGTCGATTAACTCCTGTTCGCGTCCGGCATGGGCGACAAACAGCATCCGCTCTTGCGATTCCGACAGGAGAAATTCGTAAGGCACCATGCCCGTTTCGCGGACGGGGATTTTGTCGAGGTCTAGCTCAATGCCCACGCCGCCTTTGGCTGCCATTTCCGAAGTCGAGCAGGTGATGCCCGCTGCGCCCATGTCCTGTGCGGCGGCGACGGCTCCAGTTTTAAAGGCTTCTAGACAGGCTTCGATCAGAGATTTTTCCAGAAATGGGTCACCCACCTGAACCGCAGGGCGATCGTCCATCGATTCGTCACTTAGCTCAGCACTGGCAAAGCTGGCTCCGCCCATGCCGTCGCGTCCCGTCGTGGAGCCGACATATAGCACCGGATTGCCAATCCCAAATGCGCCGGCTTTCACGATATCGGGCGTTTCCATCAGCCCGATCGCCATCGCGTTTACCAGCGGATTGCCCGCATAGGCCGGGTCAAAGTAAACCTCGCCGCCCACCGTCGGCACACCGACACAATTGCCATAGTGGGCAATGCCCGCTACGACTCCGTTCACGAGTCGCCGAGTGCGTGGATCTTCCAGGTTGCCAAAGCGGAGCGAGTTCAGCACGGCAATTGGCCGAGCGCCCATTGTAAAAATGTCGCGCAGGATGCCGCCTACGCCCGTCGCCGCGCCCTGAAACGGCTCCACTGCCGAGGGGTGATTGTGCGACTCGATCTTAAACGCCAGTCGCAACCCGTCGCCCATGTCCACCACACCCGCATTTTCGCCAGGCCCAACCAGAATGCGCGCTCCCGTCGTCGGAAACTGCTTCAGCAGCGGCCGCGAGTTTTTATAGCAGCAGTGTTCCGACCACATCACGCCAAACATGCCCAACTCCGCTTTGTTGGGATGGCGACCCAGCCGCCGGACGATTTCTTCGTACTCTTCGGGCTTTAGCCCTTCAGCGGCGATTTCTTCGGGTGAAAACGGGGGAGATGCGGCAGCAGTCATGGTCAAGTTTTGGCGAGTCGCGCTGGCAAGCGCTTTAGACAAGCTTCATTGTATAGCTGCGGGTTGAATTGCTGGTTGAATTGCCGAGGCGATCGCCCTTCA
>JBDNCP010000167.1:0-10042 GCA_046719575.1 Cyanobacteriota bacterium | reverse complement strand
ATCGCTAAACGATGAATCGCTAAACGATGAATCGCTAAACGATGAATCGCTAAACGATAAAGTGGGGCGTTTCGCTTTGGGCCGCCTGATGACTTTTGGCATCAAAGTACAGGTCTTCTAGAGAAATGCTGTGCAGGGCATCGCGCAGCTTATCATGCAGCCGATGCCACAGTGTCAGCGTCACCCAGTCTTCGGCCTGATCTGCATCGGGACTGTGGCGCGGTAGGGGATCGACCTGCTCCCCCACGGCTTCCAGGATTTGCCCCAGCGAAATTTGAGCGGGCGATCGCGCCAGTTGATAGCCGCCCTGCACACCGCGCACGGATTTCACCAATCCCGCCTGACGCAGCTCGATCAGCAGCTTTTCCAAATAGGGCGCGGGAAGCTGCTGCCGAGTGGCGATCGCCCGCACCGAGGCCGGCCCACCGCCCGGTTGCAGGGCCAGGTCTAGCAGGGCTTTGACGCTGTAGTGTCCGCGAGTGGTGAGCTTCATGCAGGGTTCATTGGGGAATCACAGTGGGGAATCACAGTGCGGGGAATCACAGTGCTAAACGCCATTGGCGGTGGCGATCGCCGCGAAGACCAGAAACAGTGCGCCGCCCAGCAGGGTCAACGTCTTTTCTGACAGACGACCGGCGATCAGTCTGCCGCCAATGACGGCGATCGCTGTGCAGATGGCGTGTCCTAAGATTGCGCCCACCGACACCCCAATGGGATTTTTGGCCGCCGCCAGGCCGATGGTGGCAATTTGCGTGCGATCGCCCCATTCTGCCAAAAACGTCAGCCCAAAGGCTTGCAAAACCACAGCCAGATTCGTCGGCCGCTTGGGCAACACCTGTTCCGACTGCGTAATCGTTTCCATCGCCTCTTCACAAGCCTCGGCGCAGGGTTCGTTGGCCATGCGCCAGCCCTTGATCAAAAGCTGCATCCCAAACGCCAGAAACAGCGCAATCTCGGCATAATGCACAACCGTTGGGGAAAACAGCGACACAACGCGCCCCATCATCACCGAAATGAGCGTCATGGCTGCCAGCGCCCCCACCACGCCAATAAAGACGAGCGAGCGCCGATGTCGCGTAGCCAAAATCACGCCGATGAAAAAGGTCTTGTCGCCCAGTTCTGAAACCGTAATCAGCAGCAGCCCCGCAACAAACGCTTCCAACAAACTGGGCTGATATAGCTGAGATAAAAAATCTGCCCCAATCATGTTCTCGTCTCTCCTCAGGATTCGGTCAGGATTCGGTAGTAATGCCTGAGTGGACTCGATGAGAGGCAGCGCACTCCACCAAGCCCACTCAACTTGTGGACTTAGTGAAGGTCTCACTGAATGCCTGGCAAGCGCTGTGCGCGAAAGCCCAGTTGCATTACCTGAACCAGGGTCATCCCCAGTGTGTTGATTCAGGTTTCCAGAACGCGCCGGATAGCTACTCCCCTTCAATCGATAAATATTATTGCATGGTTTGGCAGAAGGCTGGTGTCGCGCTGCGAATCCGCAGAAAATCCTGACGGATGCTATGTTGCTCAGGATGAGGGGACACTGCTAAATTGCTGCTTTAGTCTGCAAGACCGAGTCAGCAGAAGCTAGCAGCAATCAGCAGAATGGTTGCAAGTCAGGACTCCCAACCGCTATGCATCAGATCTTTACGAATCAGACCTTTATGAATCATATGGATTCAGACTGTTATGAATCAAACTTCCATGAAATTGAACACAACCTCGACCCTGAGCCGGAGTTTGACCCTAGCCTAGCCACAGGCTGGAACATAGGCTTGAAATGGACGCTCGGAAGTGCGATCGCCCTGGCTGGAGTCATCGGGCTACCGCTGTTGGTTGCCCCTGCTCAGGCCCAGACAGTCACCTCTCTCGCACCGGGGGCGATCGCCCAAATCAGCGAAGAGCGAGTCGGCCGCATCAACCCAGCGCGTCCCATTCGGATTGAAATCATCAACGGTGGTCGAGCAACGATTGCCGCCGCCCTAACGCAGCCCGCCTCCGCCGAACGGCAAATCGCCCCCAATAGCCAGACCGCCTTTGGCACCACGACAACCAGCTTTCTGCCGCTGCCCATCAATCTGCTGGTCTATCCACTCGGCACAAACATCGGGCTGAGCGTGGACGTACTCGTGGAGGGCAACGTGATTCAAGTGATTGTCGGCGAACAGCTTTCGGACGATTCGGGTACGATTAACCTGTCGGTTGACGAAAACGGCAACGTGCTGCTGATTTAGGGTTCAAGCTTAGTGTTTCAAAAAAAGCCCAAAATCCAGAAAATTTACCGCAAGTGCGTCAGTCCAAAGGCTCTGCGACGTTGTGTAAAAACCACTCGTAGCAATGCCTAAAACCTTTGATTTCGTATGGGTAGATTGCGTGCGTCCATACAAAATTCGTCTGCCCGAAATCGTGGAGAGCTAGTTCTGAATTTTAGAGAGAATGGGAGGGAAGAGGCGGACATAAGCCGGGTTCTGTTCTCGTACTGGCAAGCCAGCCGAGGGCAGTTATCTATCTGGGATGCCTGTCGCCAGACACCTCTAGCGGATTGGCAGATGCAGTGTACACTGCACCTCGGAGCCGGTAAAAGACCAACCGTTGCTCCTTCGACCTTGCTCCCGACCGGGGTTTACCGAGCCAGCGCCTCTCGACGCTGCTGGTGCGCTCTTACCGCACCTTTGCACCCTTACCCAGGGTTAGATTTTGGGATTACCTCCAAAATCGCCTGGGCGGTATGTTTCTGTGGCACTATCCTCACGCTCACGCGCACTTGGCGTTACCAAGCAGGTCTGGTCTTTCGGGAGCCCGGACTTTCCTCAGACGCTACCAGAGCCGCAACTGCAACTCCTCCGCATCCGCAACCGCCATCGCCTCCTCTTCCCAATCTCCAGTCTAGTTTGCAAAACTCCTACTCATCCTACATTGCTCTCCGTGATGCTCTCCAAAGAAACCCTCTTTGCCCTGTCTCTCTTTCCCTACCTAGGCTTTTTGTGGTTTTTGACAAAGGCAGGCAATACGCCCCGGCTGGCCCTGGTGGGGTTCTATATGACGCTGGTGTTTGTGGCGGTGACGATTCCGGCGGGCATTTATGCGGAACAGGTGGTGGGCGAGTCGCTGGCCAACGTGGACTGGCTACACGGCAGCGCGGAGGCGTTTTTGACCCTGGCGAATGTGCTGGTGGTGCTGGGGTTTCGGCGGGGTATTGTGCAGCGGCGATCGCCCGATCTGGGTCAAAATTCTGCAACCCACGTCCCGAAACCCTAACCAAATTTCTCCGTTAGGCGGGCTTGGGGTTAGCATTAGCGAAGGGTGTTGCTTTGAAGTGTGAACGGAGCGCGATCGCCAGACTGCTTTTTGCTGCCGCACTAAACCTACCGAAGCCAAGCGATCACTCTGGAGCGGGAAAGTGCAGGTATTGCCGCCCAGACTCAAGCTTTGTATCTGAAACATGAGATATAAAGTTTGTTGACGCGCTTTTTGACGACGGGGTTTCAGCCAGCAATACCAACCGGGTCAGGAAATCTCTGGCGGCAGCGGAGTCGTTGTCTTGTTCGCTCAGTTCCGATCCGGGGGACAATGAACCATACGAGCCTCAGTGCGCTACCACCATGATTTGTTGCCTAAACCCCAAGTGTAAGAGTCCGCAGAACCCTGACGATGCCAACGTGTGTCAGAGTTGTGGAGCGACGCTCACGCCGCTGCTGCGGGGGCGATATCGCCCTCAGCATCCCATTGGGCAGGGCGGATTTGGGCGCACCTATCTGGCGTTGGATGAGGATCGGTTGGGGACGCGCTGCGTGGTGAAACAGTTTTCGCCCCAGGTGCAGGGTACGAAGTCGCTAGAAAAAGCCGTGCGCCTGTTTAATCAGGAAGCGGTGCGGCTGGATGAACTGGGTGAACATCCGCAAATTCCCACGCTGTTGGCCTATTTTGAGCAGGACAACTATCTCTATCTGGTGCAGCAGTTTGTGGAAGGGCAAAGTCTGCTCCAGGAAATGCGGCAGACGGGCGCGTTTGGGGAGCGCCAGATTCGAGATGTGCTGGCGGATATTCTTCCGGTGCTGCGGTTTGTGCATCAGCGCCAGGTGATCCACCGCGACATTACGCCGACGAATATTCTGCGGCGACAGGGCGATCGCCGCCTGGTTCTCATCGACTTTGGCGTGGCCAAGCAGTTGAGCGATGCGCCCGTCGCTACGGGAACCCGCATCGGCACGGAAGGCTATGCGCCAATTGAGCAGTTTCGCAGCGGTCGCGCCTATCCTGCCAGCGACCTCTACAGCCTGGGGGCAACCTGCATTCACCTGATGACGCAGGTGCGGCCGGATAACCTCTATGACCCGCTAGAGGGGCGCTGGACTTGGCGAGAATACCTGGCCGAGAAGGGCACGCTGGTCAGCGATCAACTGGCTCATATCCTCAACCAGATGTTGAAGGATCTGGTGTCGGAGCGCTATCAGTCGGCGGATGAGGTGATGCGCGATTTGAATGCCGACTATTTTATGCCGACGAGCCGACCGGGGCGATCGCCCACCACTCTACCTTCTGCCCAACCCTCTGCATCTCCCTCGCCCCGTGCGGCGGCTTCGCCCCAAGCGGCTGCACCGCAGCGAGCCGCATCTCCAGTCGCCTCGCCCGCTCGCCCGTCTACACCGCCCACTTCTGCGCCGCCCACTTCTGCGCCGCCTACTTCTGCGCCGCCCACCTCGCGCCCGCCGCTGGTGCGCCCGACGGTGCCACAAATTTCGGGCTGGCGCTGCATTCACACCCTCGTAGGGCACGCCTCCTGGGTGACCAGTGTAGCGGTAGACGAAGCCGGATCGGTCGTGGTCAGCGGCAGCTTGGATGATACGGTCAAGGTGTGGAACCTGACTCAGGGCAGCCTGCTGTTTAACCTGTCGGGTCACAGCCGCGATGTCAACGCAGTGGCAATCAGTCCTGACGGACGCACCCTGCTAAGCGCGGGTGACGACTGCTTGATTAAAGCCTGGTACTTGCCCACAGGTGCGCCTTTGCGGAACCTGTCGGGTCACAGCCGCGACGTGAATGCGCTGGCCGTCAGCCCCGACGGGCGGCTGCTGATTAGCGGTGGGGAAGACCGGACGATTCGCCTGTGGAGCCTGGCCAATGGCGCAGTGGTGAAGGTGCTGCCGGGAGTGCTGAGCATGATTAAGGCGATCGCCATCGGTCGGGACGGGCGCACCTTCGCCAGTGGTGGGCTAGACAACAAGGTGCGGATCTGGAGTCTGCAAACGGGCGAACAGCTTCGTCTGCTGTCGGGCCATGTCGGCGCTGTCAATGCCCTCGCCTTTCATCCCGACAGCCTGACGCTGGCCAGCGGCAGCCGCGACAAGAGCGTGAAGATTTGGAATCTACAAACCAGCGAACTGCTGCACAACCTCACCGACCACACCCGCGAGGTGAACGCCCTGGCCTTTAGTCCCGATGGCAAAACCCTGTTCAGCGGCAGCAGCGATGCCACAATCAAGCTGTGGGATATGGCGACCGGGCGGCTGATCGATACCCTGGTGGGGCATGGCGACAGCGTGAATGCGATCGCCCTCAGCGGCAACGGTCGCTATCTCGCCAGCGGCAGCTCAGACAATACAGTGCGGGTCTGGCAGCATTAGGTTAGAGAAGAATGAAGAGCGAAAAACGAAAAGCAAAGAGGTTTCGGTTTTCGTTCTTCTCTCTTCGTTCTTCGTTCTTCTCTCTTCGTTCTTCTATTACCCCATAACCCCGTCACGCGCTTTCTAGCAGCGATCGCCTAAAAGCGATCGCCAAAGGTGGCAATCAGCCTGCTCTCGCCCGTATCAGTAAAGCCAAACTCTAGCCGACCAAAGCCCAAGGGCGTGCGGGCCTGCAACCCCGCCCCAAACCCAAAACCATCCCCTGGCTTGTCGCGGGCGATGGCGGGTTCGCCAATGACATCATCGGCAGTGCCCAGGTCATTGGCATAGTCGATAAACAGAATGCCGCGCAGGTCAATGTCGCGGTTAAACAGGTTCAACCGGGCAACCGGAAAGCGATATTCTGCGGTGGCCTGGATAAAGCTGCTGCTGGTGCTGATGCCGCCACCCGAAAAGCCCCGCACCGAGTTGTTGCCGCCCAGGTTAAACCCGATGTAGGGCGGCACATCGCCTAAAATCGTGCCGGCCTGCACGTTTAGCACAAGCGTCCGGGGACCCCGGTCAAAGCCAAATAGATTCAAGGGCAGGTAGTGAGTATAGGAGCCAGCGAACCGAGTAAAGGCGTCGTCCGTGTCGATGAGAAAGCCCTGGCTTGCCCCAAATCGCAGCAGAGAGCCTTCGGTGGAATAGGCTCCGTCGTTGCGGCGATCAACCGCTACCACAAAGTCCACGCTCACCAGGTCGTCAATCCCGTTGTTTTCTACAGTAAAGCGATTGCCGTCTTCGTCTCTGGGGAAAATATTGTCTGAAAAGAAATCATCGCGCACCGACACGCGCTGATAGGTCACTCCCAGGGCCGACGCGATTTCGTTGCCAATCGGAAAGGTGTATTCTACGCCGCCGCCCAGCCGATGAATCCAGGGCGTGTCGCCCGTGGGCAGGTCTACATCGCGATCGCCCCCTTTGAACGCGCCCAGGTGCGATCGCTGGCTAAACACATTCGCACCAAAGTTGCCAAACACCACACCCAAGTCGGCTCCCAGCGCCGTGGTGCCACCCACCACTGCCAGGTGAATGTAGCTGTCTGCACTGAGCGGCTGTCGCAGGCTGGCCACTGCCGACAGGCCAGTGCTTTGGATCGTCGTCCGCACCACACGCCGCCGTAGGGGACTTTGCAGCGCTGTCGGATCGGGTAAATCGCTGGACAACTGAAAGCGGAGGGCGTTGCCCTGCTCAAAGTCATATAAAGCCGGGATTTGGGCGATCGCCTCCGAATCCATCGCCGTCAGGGAAGATTGCCGCTGAGCAGGCACCAAGACAGGCGGTTCTGCTCCATCGGGCACATTTCGCGGGGAAAAGGTCGGCTCGACCTCCAGGATTTCCTCAACCCACAAATCCTCAGCGCGGGTCGAAGCGTCGGATGCCGGTGCAACGATGGTTTCTGGCTCCGGCGCAGACGGCTGAGCAACGGGCTGACTGCGCCCCTGACTGCGCCCCTGACTGCGCCCCTGACTGTACGTTGTCTCCGTTTCGAGCTGCTCCAGCGATTCGGGCACTTGCCCCGCCTGAGCCAGCAAGTCAACCCCTGCTAAGTCGGCTCCGCCCTGCTGAGGATGAAGCGGATTCTGATGAGTTTTCAGGAGTGCTGGAGCCGCCCCAGCCGACAGCGCGGACACCAACACTGCGGCCATCGTCCCTGCAACCTTCGTCAGTATAGTCAGCATAGTCAGCATAGTCGGCATAGTCGGCATAGTCAGCGGCATCACAGGTGAATGATAGAGCCGTTGCATGAATTTTATCTCCTCACTTAAAATTTGATAAGCCCCGCACTCCTTTTGTCCCCAGTCAAAACCAAAGGATAGCGGGTAGAAGCACAGGCTGCATCAGCGCAATCAACAGTGCTGACATCATCAAGCACTACAAAGCATTACATCGATGCACTACATCAAATCTCTTGCATGAATGCTGTGCGCAGCGGTACCGCGCCACGATTCACGCAAGAGGCCTATCGTAAGTGGGAGCAATGCAGCACAACAGGCTCCCGACCCATCGCTACGGTGCGTCAGCAGATGGCCAAACCGCTTCATCCTGTAGATGCTCTGACGCCCGAACAGCATACAGCCTAGATTCAGCAGCCTGGATTCAGTAGATTCTTCCAAAGATAGAGCTAAATTTGCCCAGAGGCAGAGCGCTGGAACGGCTAGCGGCCAAACTGTTTCAGGTATTCCTCTAGCGCCTGGGTGGTGATGTCGGTCATGGAGATGCCCTTGTCGGTGGCGATCGCCTTCAGTTTTTCATACACCTCGTCGCGGATGCCGATGCGATAGCGGGCTTTGCCAGGACGGGCGGTTTTGGCAAGCTGACCGGGCTTGTATTTTGCCGCAAACTGGCGCAGCGTCTCTAGCCCGACGCGGTGAACAAAGTCGCCAAAGCTCTCGCCCGCGTTGCGCTTTTGCTTGAACAAGACAAACAGCGGCTCCAGCGTGGTTTCCAACTCCTGAATCGGCATCTTATCCATATAAATCAGGCCGAGGCGGGTCTGGTGTGGATCGGCTCCCAGCCAGATCTGATAGGCATCGGGGGCCTGGCCAACAAAGCCGATTTCTGCCAGGTAGGGGCGGGCGCAACCGTTGGGGCAGCCCGTCATCCGCACGACGAAATGTTCATCAGGCAGACCCACGCGATCTAGCAGGGCGCGAATCCGCTCTAGCACGCTGGGCAGGGTGCGTTCCGATTCGGCGATCGCCAGTCCACAGGTGGGCAGCGCCGGACAGGCCATGGAATAGCGCACCAGCGTATCGATTTCGGTTTCTGCCTGGATGCCGCAGCGAGTCAGAATAGCTTGAATCTTGGGGCGATCGCCCGGTTCGATGTCGTGCAGCAGAATGTTTTGATGCGGGGTCAGGCGCATGGGCAGCGCAAAGGTCTGCTCAATCTCGCGCAGAGCGGTTTTCAGTTGAAATGCGCCTTCATCTTTGACCCGACCATTTTCTACCGAAATGCCCAAAAACAGCTTGCCGTCGCCCTGGTCATGCCAGCCCAGAAAATCCTTGTACTCAAACGGCGGCAAGGGCTTCAGCGGTTGCAGGGGTTTGCCAAAGTAGCTCTCCACCACACTGCGAAACTTATCCACGCCCCAGTCGTGAATCAGATACTTCATACGGGCATGGCGACGTTCAGCGCGATCGCCATAGTCTCGCTGCGTCGCCACAATCGCCTTCACCGCATCGTAAATATCCGCCTTGTCTACATAGCCAATCGGGTCGGCCACCCGCGCAAAGGTTTCCTCTTTGTTGTGCGTCCGCCCCAGTCCGCCGCCCGCGTAAATGTTGAAGCCCTCTAGGTTGCCCTGGTCGTCAGTGATCACCACCAGCCCCAGATCTTGCGAAAACAGATCAACGGAATTGTCTCCAGGCACCGTGACGCAGGCTTTGAACTTGCGCGGCATATACTGCGTGCCATAGATCGGCTCCTCATGGCCGTGAAAGATCGTGCGGTTGCCGTTGCGCTGGCGGGCTGCCACCACATCGGGATGCTCCTCAGCGGAAATCACCTTTTCGCCATCCAGCCAGATTTCGTAATAGGCTCCGGTTTGCGGCGTGAGCAGGTCGGCGATATTGTTGGCATATTCCCAGGCCAACCCGTACTCAGGGCGATTTTTGAATGGCGCAGGCGGGGCCATGACGTTGCGGTTCAAATCGCCACACGCTCCCAGGGTAGACCCCAGATTGCGAACGATGGTGGCTATCACCGTTTTCAGGTTCTTTTTGAGAATGCCGTGGATTTGGAAGCCCTGGCGGGTTGTCGCCCGCAGCGTGTGGTTGCCATATTGCTCCGACAGGTGATCCAGCGCCAGATAAAGCTGAGCAGGAATAATCCCACCGGGGCTGCGCGTCCGCAGCATAAACTGATAGTCTTTTTCTTGACCTTTGACCCGGTTATCGCGGTTGTCTTGCTGATAGGAGCCGTGGAATTTGAGGATCTGCACCGCATCTTCGGTGAAGTGGGTGGTGTCTTGCCGCAGCTCGGTGGCGACAGGCTCCCTCAGCCCGTGGCTGCGCTCTTTGATGCCTTCAACTTTGGAAACCTTGGGAGCGGCGGGTGTGGAGGTAGGAGACATAGACTAGCTGGAGAATGGCGGGTAAAAAGGATCGGCGCGATCGCCCAGTTTAGAGTTTAACGCTGGAGAGGATGCCGTCGGCAGATATTTCCGGTATCCCGATAGGAATTAAGCCGTATTAATATCTCAAATTTTATCATCTCATTGGCTGTTGCCCGATTCCCAAAACCTGAGAAAGTCTTCATATCTGCAATCCATCAACAATAATCCATATAATCCATCAACAATTTCCGACGCTATTTCCGTATTCAAGAGTACGCCTCTACTGGATGATTTCTGCTTTACTCTTAGGTAGATAAGTGGT
>JBDNCP010000166.1:0-10075 GCA_046719575.1 Cyanobacteriota bacterium | reverse complement strand
TTTCAGATCGGTGTGTCTAATTGGGAGCGCATTGACAGAAACCAGGGATCTGGGGATCTGGCGCATGGACTAAGCCCCAGCCTTTCCCTTTTGGGGTTAGCTGGAGGCGCTGGTGTAAAACCGCAGAGCGAAGCGCCAAAACTGCTGGGCAAACAGGAATAGGGCGATCGCCAGCCCAGCCGATGCGCCAATCCATCCCCCGGCTGTGCGCCCCAAAAGAGCCTCAGCGGGAACGGTGGTGAGAAACGCCACGGGCACGATAAACGTGAAGAAAAATCGATAGGCGGTGGGGTATGCAGCCGTGGGAAAGCGCCCTGCCTCTAGCAAGCCGCGCAACACTTCCGTCACGTTGTAGACTTTGACGAACCAAATACTGGTGGCTCCCAAAATGAACCACAGGCTATACAGGCTGATCAGCCCTAGTGCGAGGGCGATCGCCCCAATGCCATACACGCCAGCGGGCAGCCCCAACCGCGACCCCGCATAGCCCAAAATAATCAACCCAAAGATCAAATCGGGAATGCCCCACGGCGACACGGTGCGCGTAGACAGCCAGAACTGGGCGCTGATGGGCTTGAGCAAGACAAAATCCAGCGTGCCAAGCTGCACCTGCTTCACAATCTGGCTGAGGTTGGGCGAAAGAAATGTGGCGGAAAAGCCCTGGAGCAGCGTGAACATGGCCAGCACCACCAGCGCCTCTTCCCAACTCCAGCCCTGGAAGGTGTAGCCGGTGCGGTAAAACAGGAACAAGCCGAATAGGCTGCCCGCTAAGCTGCCGATGCTGCTGAGGGTCGCTAGCACAAAGTTGATGCGATATTCCAACTCGGCGGCGATCGCCGTTTCCCAAAACAGCCCCAGCACGCGCAGATGCTGGCGAACAAGGGGAAGTAGCCCGGTCGTGCGATGAGCCATATTCAGGAAGCAAGCTGAGCGCGGGCCCGGTCGAGAGCCTGACGCACTTGGTCGAACCCAGTGCCGCCGTAGCTGTTGCGGGCAGAGACGACGCGGGCCGGGGCGATCGCCTCGTAGATATCACTCTCAAAGGCGGGATGCAGCGATTGCCACTCTTCCAGGGTCAGGTCTTTCAGCAGTTTGCCTGCCGCCAGGGAAGTTTTCACAACTTTACCCACAAGGTTATAAGCTTCGCGGAAAGGCACGCCCTTGGCAGCCAGGTAGTCCGCCACATCCGTCGCGTTGGAAAAGTCTTCGGCGACGGCGCTGTTCAGTCGTTCGGTGCGAAATTCCATGCCCTCTTGGAGCAAAATGGTCATTGCTTCCAGACAGCCGCGCACGGTTTTCACAGCATCGAATAGGGCTTCTTTGTCTTCTTGCAAATCTTTGTTGTAGGCCAGCGGCAGCCCCTTCATCAGCACCAGCAGAGCTTGCAAATGCCCGAAGACGCGTCCGGTTTTGCCGCGCACCAGTTCTGGCACGTCGGGGTTTTTCTTTTGGGGCATGATGCTGGAACCTGTCGAGCAGCTATCCTTTAGCGTCACAAAGCTAAATTCCTCCGATGCCCAGAGGATCACCTCTTCTGACAGGCGCGACAGATGCACCATAATCAGGCTGGCGGCGCAGAGAAACTCGATGGCAAAGTCGCGATCGCTCACGCCGTCCAAACTGTTGGAATACACGCCGCCAAAGCCCAATAGCTCGGCAGAATAGTGGCGATCAATGGGAAAGGTAGTGCCCGCCAGCGCCCCAGACCCCAGCGGCAGCAGGTCAACCCGGCGATAGACATCGCCTAGCCGCTCCCAGTCGCGCTGGGCCATGTCGAAATAGGCCAGCAGGTGGTGCGCCAAACTCAGCGGCTGCGCCCGTTGCAGGTGCGTGTAGCCAGGAATCAGCGTTTCGACGTGCTGCTCTGCCAGGGCAAATAGGACAGCCTGAAACTGGCGCAACTGCTGGCGAATTTGCCCAATCTGGTCGCGCAGATAAAGCCGCGTGTCGGTGCCCACCTGGTCGTTGCGCGATCGCGCAGTATGCAGCTTTTTGCCCACATCGCCCACGATTTCCGTCAGCCGTCGCTCCACGGCAAAATGCACGTCCTCCGCGTCGATGCCGGGGGTGAATTGGCCCGCTCGATATTCCTGGCGGATTTGCTCCAGCCCTGCGACCAACTGTTCGCCTTCTTCCGGCGAAATAATGCCCGTGTGGGCCAGCATTTTGGCGTGGGCTTGCGACCCCGTCAGGTCGTATTCAATTAGCTCGATGTCAAAGCCGATGCTGGCATTAAAGCGGGCGATCGCCGGATGCAGGGCCGACTCAAATCGCTGGCTCCAAGTTTGCTGCGGAGAAGTGTTGACCAAAGTCTTGTCCTGAATGAATAGCGAAGAACTGCTGAAGGAGTTGCGAAGGAGGGTGCAAAGAGTTTCCGTCTAGTGCCGTCTAAATTACTACACGCGAGAATTACTGCACGCGAGTCTAGCCGTAGGTTGTGAAGCCGCGTAGCAGATAGCCAATCACAATTCCAATCAGCAGCGCCCAAACTTGCCCCGTCTTGACGAAGTTGTCTGCGGCCCGCCGCACTCCCGCAAATACGTCAGTGTCGAACTGCTGTGCCAACGTTGGATAGTCGAAATGCCAGTGCCACAGCAGCCCATCGGGAGCCAGACTCCAGCTTGCAGGGTCAGCCAGACCATTGGCCAGACTAGGTGTAGCGTTAAAAACCCATGCAACGAAGTGATGCGCCAAATCGATCCACATCATTGGTGTTGAAGCCTCGTGAAAGAATCCTGAATACCGCCGCTGATTTACGGCAGCCATAAAATACTACGGAATATACCGTAATTTGCAAGCGTTTGATCTGGTGAATCGACGGGATTCAGGCTTGGCGGATGAGGCTTGTGCTGCATCGCCATGCCCGTGCAAATCAGGCGGATGAAGCAGAGAGGCGCTGCACAAAGTCTGGGTGGGTGGCGATCGCCAGTCCTGCCTGAAGGGTAGACAAGACTTTCGACAGATCGCCCGCCAGCAGCGCATCAACTGCCAGCCACAGCCCCGGAAACACCCGGCTTTGAATGATGCCTGCTTCGTCGGGGGCGATCGCCCGATATTCTTCTGCTTCCAGCACAAACCAGTCTAGCTGCCCTTCCAGCGTGCGCCAGACGAGGTATTCCTGAACCTGATTGCGGCGATAGCCCCGCTTCTTGTCGTGCAGGTCGATGGCGGCGCTGCTGGCGGCAATTTCGACGATGAGTTCTGGCGCACCTTCGATGTAGTCGTCTCGGCTAATGCTGGCTCGCTGTCCAGGAATAAACAGCACCGCATCGGGCTGGAGTTCATTGTCGGGGTCAAGGCGCACCGTCGGCTCGATGCCGAGGATCACCTCTGGTGTAAAGGCTTTGTAGGTTCCTAGCCAGGTAACTACATTGCCGTGCGGTTCGCTGTGGCTTTTGATTCGCAGCGGGGATGCCATGTAAACCACTCCTTCCACCAGTTCGGCTTTTTTCAACTCTGGCATCGCCTCATATCGCCGCTCAAATTCAGTGCGGGAGAGGCGATCGCCATTTTCCAGCGGAGGAATCGTTAGAACTTGCTGAGGAGTAGTCACCATTTGCCCAGGAGTTGTGGTGAATGCCTTGCAAGACAGAAGCTTGAGCAAAGCAACTCGCTAACTTGGCTTGACCCGCATCACAATTAGCGTCATGTCGTCGGTTGCGTCGCGCCCTGCCCCGACAAACTGCTGCACCTGGCTAAACAGATATTCCAAAATTTCCTGGGGGTTGCCGTAGGTTTGGCAAGCGTGTTCGACATCTTTCACCAGGTTTTCTTCATCGTAGCGATCGCCATTCGGACTGGACGCATCGGTAAATCCATCGGTGAAGTAGATAACCGTATCACCTGGGGCAAGCTGAACCTGTGCGTCGAAGTACTGCGTGTCTACATCCAACCCAATCAGCATTCCCAGCGTGTCTAGCCGGGTGATCGTGCCCGTTGCAGCCTGCCACAGCAGCGGCGGGTTGTGGGCGGCGTTGCTATAGGACAAAACCTGGGTTTCGGTGTTGTATTCCGAATAAAACAGCGTCACAAAGCGGTTAGAGTTTTCCAAATCCGCATACATGACGTGGTTTAGGTGTTGCAAAATCCGCGAGGGTTTGTGTCCGTTTAGCACCTCTGCCCGCAGCATTCCCCGCAGCATGGTCATGATCAGTCCAGCGGGAACGCCCTTACCCATTACGTCGCCGATGGTGATGCTCCAGCGGTTGCAGTGGCTCAGCGTGCCCTTTTTAGACCGCACCTGGTCATAGTTCACGGGGATGAAGTCGTAATAGTCTCCACCGACCCGGCTAGCGTTTTTGCAGCGGGCTGCCAGCTCTAGCCCTTCGATCTGGGGGCACTGGCGAGGCAAAAGCTGCCGCTGAATTTCTTCGCCAATTTCCAATTCTCGATCCAGGCGCTCTTTTTTGCGGAGTTCGACGGTGAGTTCATCCGTGGCGATCGCCACTGCTGTCTGATCCGCTACCAGCCTCACCAGCTTTTGCCGTGTCTCCGTCCACTCATAATTCGGATCATAGCTAAAGACATAGAGCCGTCCCCGCTCCTCGTTTTTGGACAAAATCGCCGTGCCAAACATCTGCACGTCTGCGCCCAGGTAGCGATTGACCTGATAGTCGAGGGCAGCCGTCAAATCAGCAGATGGAACCAGCGCAGTTCCTCCCGTGTGTGGTGAAGCTGTAAGCTGCAACGTAGCTGTTTCCAGGGCTTTGCGAATGGTCTGGCAGTTGTGCCCGTCCTGGCAGTGAATCCGCTCAAGGCGCAATTGCCCATTGGGGCGAAATAGAATCAAGGCCCCCCCGTCGGCATCCGTGACCCGACTGGCAATAAGCGGGGTCAACTCCAAGAATTGATTTAAGTTGGTAAAGCTCCGTAGTGCAAATCCTAAAGAACTCAGCAAATCTTGAACCTTGTTATGCTCCCGGTTCAGCCGAGACACTAGCTCCTTCAGCGCAAACACAGGCGTAATGTCTGGCGCGGGCGTGCCGCCAGGCAAGTCGGGCGATTGTGAAGGCTGTCGTGGAACAGGAACAGTGGTCATGCGAGGGTGGGTTCGAGGCTTGGCAGAAACCGGGTAGGACTGGGAGTGATGACTGTGGAAATTGCCTTAAGGAAATTGCCCTAATGAAAACCGCTTGTGAGGTTGACCCAGAAAGTTGATGAACTTTAACCAGGTTTTATCGAGTGTACACAGAATTGACAGCAGAGCAACGTCGGAAAGATTTCTTAACCGGAGTATAGGATGTTTTTCCGATTATGGGCATTTGCGATTATGGGCAGTTTTATCAGACAGCACCAAACCTAGGTAGGGCGTACTTCTTGTACTGCTGGTGCAAAAGCTTTGAGTCCAACGCTGATTGAGGCTTGCTCTAAAGTCCAGGTGGGTACTGGATATAGAGTGGCGTATGCAGCAACGTGTGATCGGCAGACACTTGGGCGTACACCAATCTGCTTAAATCTGCTTATCCCTGGGTTACTACAGGACGATCCTTTGCCATCCCTGAGTTTTGGTAATTTCTTTTTGCAATCCTTCTTTTTGCAATCCTTAGTAAGTAGGTGATAAGTAGGTAGACACAAATAGACATAAAATCAAGAACCCTTGTGCTGCCCGTGCAGGGTTTGGAATCCGGTTTTTAGTTTGGTCTACCTACCTGCTGAAGGCTGTCAGCAAAAGATACTCGAAAAGACTCCCTCCGAACAGGCTCTAGTTCTGGAGATGCTTTAGCCTCGACTAAAGCAAGATGCTGGAGCGATGGGGGTCAAGAAAACTCTACTGAGTGTAAATGGATTAGGGCTTACGCAGTTGGACTATTTCTCGCGGGTGCAGCCCGCGAGAAATAGTCCGAAATCCAAAAAATTCATCGCAGGTGCGTAAGTCCTGTGGATGTAAAGTAAAGTTTTGCGAAAGCCAGATGTCTCGCTGATGTCTCACTCATGATGAGCTTCACGATAGGTTTCATCAGGGCGATCGCCCAGCATTCCAGAGATCGCTCAAACAGAGATCGCTCAAAGTTTCATTGCAGTGCTAAATTGCAGTGCTAAACCGACGGCTATTTCAGCCGCCCGTCTTCTAGGTAAAGGACCCGATCGGCAACGTCCATAATTCGGGGGTCATGCGTCACGATGAGGACGGTGCGTCCTCGCTCTTTGGCCAGCGTGCTGAGTAGGTCGATGACGGCGTGGCCGCTAGTAGAGTCGAGGGCTGCGGTCGGTTCGTCTGCCATAATCAGCGGCGGGTTTCCGGCCAGGGCGCGGGCGATCGCCACTCGCTGCTTTTGTCCGCCAGAGAGATTCTTGGGGAGGTTTTTGGCGCGGCTGCCCAGGCCCACCGCTTCTAGAAGCGACATGGCCTCATAGCGAGCAGCCTTACCCCGAATGCCCTTCATCTCCAGCGCCAGTTCAATATTCTCCAGAGCCGTCAGCGCTGGAAACAGATTAAAGCCTTGAAAGATGAAGCCAATGTTTTGCAGGCGAAATTGCGAAAGTTGCGATCGCGACAGTTCAGTAATCTCTTGACCCAAGAGCCGAACGTTGCCACTGGAAGGGGTCAGGATGCCGGCCAGGATTGAGAGCAGCGTTGTTTTACCAGAGCCAGACGGCCCCATCAAGAGCTGGATGCTGCCTGCGGGAATTTCTAGGTTAATGTTGCTGAGTGCTTGAAACTGCTCAGCACCTTCCCCATACACCATTTCTACGCCGCGAGTGGCGATCGCCTCCGACACAGCAGGGGTCATCTCTCGCTCTGCCAAATACTGAGAAGGCAGGGGAACTGCAAAGGATGAAGCTAGATTCAGATGCGATACAGTCATGAACTTAGAACGTAAACAGCAGCGCGATCCACAGCGTGATCCACAACGATAGGCCGGGCAAGAACTAAACCACAGAACGGCGAGGCGCTTAGTTACTTCAATTCCACCTCAAAACCCTATACCTCAAGTTTGTTCGATAGCGAAGCAAGCCAAGTTTTGAAAGCAATCTGTAAGACACCAACCCACAGTTCCAACCAGCTCGTCCAACAAACTCGAAACCTTGGAGCAGCTACCTCACTAGACTCCTAAGACTCTAAAACCGATGCACAGGTTGCATCTCTCAAGACCTGTCTTTCGCTTCTCGCTCCAACTTCACAATAGTTTAGATATTGCAAGTTGCCTTCGCCCGGTTGACCGCCCCCCTTCTCAGTGGACAAACCCCTCAAACCTTTTCTAATCAATACTTCACATGCCAATCCTTCAAATTCGGAATCCATCTTCCTTTCGGCAGATTTGAACCAAATTGAACCTGAACTCAAGTCAATCTTTCTGAACCAATCTTTCTGCAATGGCGAGTTTCGCTTCTTTCCAGTGTAATAAGTCTTTCTACCCAGGCTCCGTAACTCCATACACGAAAACATTTGCGTTTTGATAAAGTTTTGGCTGACTTAAATTGGTCATCCAGGTTCTATCTAGCTTTCCGATCTGCAATTGTCTAAGCCTTAAACACAATAGCCGGGTCAACGTGGGTCACCTTCTGAATCGCAAATAATGCTGAAGTGACGCACATACCAACTGTGATGCCTAGAATGCCGACAGCGGTCATTGGGGTAATCAGAATCGTGATGCCCTGTGTTGCAAAGGTCCAGGCTCCTAACCCCAAACACAGCGCCACACTGGGAATGTAGCCCAAAACTGCCATCCAGAGCGCTTGCTCAATGATGATGCGATAGATGACCCAGTCGGATGCGCCCATCGCTTTCAAGGTGCCAAATTCTCGAATGTGATCGGCAACCGATGAGTATAAAATTTGTCCTACAATTACCATTCCCACAATGATGCCAACAGTAGCGCCTAGCCCCAAGACAAAGCCAATCCCTGTGCGCCGCACCCAATACCGCTGTGTCAGATCAGACATCTCCGCTTTGGTATAAGCTCTGGTATTGGGCAGGGCTTCCTCCAATCGACGCTTCAGCACTTCTAGGTCAACCCCAGGTTCTGCTTTGACCAAGACGTAGGTGATCACATCTGTGGGAGATAGCGCGCGAGGCTCTGGCACAGCGTCGGGATTCGCTGTCCGCTCAAACAGGTTGCTACAGATCAGTTGACCGTCCTGTAATCGGCAGCTTGTGGTAGACGTGTAGGCAGAATTCAAATAGGCATTTGCATTTTTGAGTGACGTAAAAACGTAGGTGCTGGATGCGATTGATTGGGTGCCTCGCGTAAAGCCGACCACTTGCGTTGGTAAGGAGCCGATATTTGCGCGATCGCCCACCTGATTGACATGGATCGACGCTCTGTTGGCTTGATCCGGGATCACGGTGTAAGGCTGCTGCAAATCCTCCACCCTCCCTTCTGACAGGTTGCCATAGTTAAACAGGCTGCTGGCTGGGTCAAACCCAATGATCTGCACTGTGGAAATATCGCCACTGGGGCTGCGCCAAGTCGTGGTTCGCGTAATCATCGCTTCGGCCAGGGCTACGCCGTCTACCTCTTGCGCCTGCTGCACCAATCCTGCTGGAATTGGGAGCGTAAGCTGTAGATTCACCATCTCCTGCGCCCCAACCCAGATATCTGCGCCGGAGCCATCAATCAAAGTGCTGGTCGATCGACTAAATCCGTTCAGAATCCCAGTCTGAATCGTTACCAAGCTAACAGCAAACATAATCCCGGCTTGGGCAACGAGAAACCGGGGAATATCCTCAAATAGGTTTTTGCGAGCAACTGAAGCCATGCAGTAGGTCAGCCCAGTAGGCCGCTGAGGCGGGTTAATAAGCGAGGTCAAACCCACACGAAAAACTTACATGCAGATTTATACGCAGTCACTTCTTTATTTAATGTAGTTGCTGAATGTTCTGGCTTGTGCCAAGTTGTGCCACTTAGGGTAACTGTCTGGAATCGCAGCCTGGAATCGCAGCCTGGAATCGCAGCCGATGGTTTGTACCCGCACCCGGTCAACCATACTGGTCAACCATCAATGTAGTTCTAGTCAGCAAGTGTGAAATGAGTCTACGGTAAAGAGCAGATAAGAAGCGCAGACTTCATTGAACCCATCCCCCACCTAACCTGAAATTCACCATGCAAATCCATCGCCTTCCGGCCCTGTCGGACAATTACATCTTTGTGCTGCATTTTCCTGAGACTCAGCAGGCCGCTGTGGTTGATCCTGCGGAAGCAGAGCCAGTCCTGGAATATCTCTTCGGTTTAGAGGCTCAGCTTGTAGCAATTCTGAATACGCACCACCATCGGGATCACGTTGGAGGCAACTTGGCTCTGTTGCAGCGATTTCCCGATGCAGTGGTCTATGGCGGAGCAGAAGATCGAGGACGGATTCCAGGACAGCAGCAGTTTCTGAAAGAGGGCGATCGCATCGTGTTGGGCGATCGCCCGGCCGACATTCTCTTTGTCCCCGGCCATACTCGCGCTCACATTGCCTATTACTTCCCACCTGCCAGCCCAGAGCAGCTAGGCGATCTGTTTTGCGGAGATACCCTGTTCGCAGGCGGCTGCGGGCGCTTATTCGAGGGCACCCCCGCTCAAATGGTTCACTCTCTCGCCAAACTGCGTGCCTTGCCAGACAGCACAAACATCTGGTGCGCGCATGAATACACACTAAAGAATCTTCAGTTTGCGCTCTCAGTCGATCCCGAAAACCAGACCCTCAGGTTGCGCTATCAGGAGACGCTCCACCAACGACAGCTTCAACAGCCGACAGTGCCATCACGCCTAGACATCGAGAAACAGACCAATCCCTTCTTGCGATGGGATGTACCAGCACTCCTGTCAGCCATGAACACACAAGACGCAGTGCAAAGCTTTGCTCGCCTACGGGGCAAGAAGGATATGTGGTAACTGAAAAATGTTTAGGAGAGGAGAAGGTTATGAAGTGGGAAGAGGGCGATCGCTCCTTAATCATCCGTCCCAAAGCAGACAAGCCACACGTCAAGCCCTGTTTTGCCGTGCGTTCAGGGAGCCGTCAAACTTTTTCCAAAAAGCAGTTGACAAAGCCGAGGAGAGGGAGTTATGTTAGTAAAGCGGTCGGGAGGACAGCCGAAGCGGAGTGAAAGCGAAGCAAGGCTAAAGTCTCGCCGCCCGAACCTGGAAAAGAT
>JBDNCP010000165.1:0-10108 GCA_046719575.1 Cyanobacteriota bacterium | reverse complement strand
AATTACTTACTGTCGTTCGATCAGCCGTTCGATCAGCCGTAAACCTGCGTAATCTTATTGAAAGAGGATAATTTTAGGCTCCCTCACTTCGATAACCGTCGGAAACAGAACCTAGGGTTCTTGCCCGCAGGAGTCAAGCTTAATGCCAAAGAGCCTGTCTGGTGGGAACTTCCTAAGCAAATCCGCAGTCGTGCCCGCGTGTGGGTACAACCATGAAGATTTAGCCTATCCTCATCAGGGCTTTACGGAGTTTTACGGACTCAATGCTCGAAAATCCGCAAGTGGATTAGTTGAAGTAACGATTATTACACAGAAAAGTTGATTTTTTGCGGGCTACACGGTATGCTTATGTATACGTTGCACGGCACACTCAGTTGAAATACGGAAAGCCCAAAAGCCTGTGATAAGTTTTTATCAAGAAATAACTTTCTTATCAGGCTTTTCTATTTTCGGAAGCGGCTGAGCCTTTGCAGCATCGCTTTTCAGTAGTCCACCCCTGTGTTGCCTGGAGAACCTGTTTGTACCCTAATTGCCCCTTACTTGTTTACACATGACCTGTGCATATGACTAAGGAGCAAAATGGACAGTTCCTGAGATGGACAGTTCACAGTTACTCAACAGTTACTCAACAGCTACTCAAATGAGTTCCCCGCCGCCTTTTTTAATCAGAGCTACTCCAATCATCGGATTAGCCTAAGGCAGCTTCAGGGTAGACGATTTGGGCGATCGCACCTTTTTTGGTTTGTGTGTTCATGGTCTGGTCTAGGTTTTCCCTTTTTGTGTCTTCCCCCATTGTTGATGTCTTGGCTTTGATCAATCCCTAAGGTGGCATCCTTCAAGATGAGCTTACGGCAATTTCTTTCAGAGCCAGAAGAGAACCAGAATAGCGACAGTTCTGGCGCTCGGTCAGTTTTTTCTCCCGTCTTGCCACTATTTCGTCGAATCCCGCCAGAGCGGGTTGGGCTATGCGGCGAATACGACTACAACGGTCTTTCCAAGCGGGTCGAACATTGTTTTCGTCAGCACTGTCGGCCAGATGACCTGCTGGGGCTGCGCGTGAGCCAGCGGGGGGCGATCGTCTTGCTGACAGGTCGCTTTTCCAACCCCCAAGTCAAGCACGAGCTAGTGGCGCTAGCGCTGGGCGTAGATGGCGCAGTCGGCGTGGAGGTAAACGGAGAAACTATTTTCCCGCCGCTGCGAACCTGCGGACTGAGTGTTCGCCCGGCGCTGCATCGGGTGGGCTAGCTGAAAGACAGTTTGAAGGAAACATTGACGAAAAAATAGAAAAAAGGCCTGGCTAGATCCCATAGGCATCTAACGCAGGCCCGAATGAAGAGTAACAGGTTCAGGAAACCTGTCTAAAGGGTTGATTCAAGTGGGGTATTCAGCGCAGATCAGTCCTGAATTTCCCCAGCGAACCCTGCTAGGCTTCGGCATCCGCCTCGGCTTCGTCTAGCGCACCCTCGCGGCGCTTCTTGAGAGCGGCGATGCCCATGCCAATAATGCCCGGAAGCAGTGCGGGCGTGGGCACGACTCGAAAGGCTACGTTGTCGACATTGATAAAGCCAGCAGTACGAGTAAAGGTGACAGATTCGATGGTGGGATCGCCCGCATCAGTCACAAAGCTGAAGTAGTTACCTGTACCCGCGATATTGAGCAGGGTGGAAAGGTTAGTGGTGAAATTGCCACCACCGACCAAGTTAAAAACGATGTTCATGTTTGCATTAGGTCCGCTCCTACCAACAAACAAGAAGCCGAAAGAGTCCCAAGTGCTGTAGTTGCTAGTAAACGTGACGGTACTGCCGCTCAGGGTTCTTAAGCGCAGGTAGTTGTCAGCAGCAGAGCTGGCAGGGAGAATCCGTAGGTTGGTCCCTGTGGCAGTGGCACCACCGTAGTTTTCGTTGAACGTGTTGTAGATGCCAGGAGCAGGGGTCTCAAAATCAATCACACCTGTAGGCGGCAGTGATTGCCAGAACTGGGGACCAGTGCCCCGAAAAATGTTCAGCGCTTCGGCAGGCAGAGCGGACAGGACGGAAACCGCAGCGGCGATCGCCGTCAAAGCAAACGTTGAGGTTAATTTCATAAGTTGAAGGAAGACCTATCTAAGTGGTTTGTTGGAACAGGTTTGGCAATGCACCACTAGGTAGATCAAGGCAGACGGCTACTAGCACGGAACGCGCTCATCGAGAACCACGCCAACAAGCATCCGAAGCCCGTCTGATAACTCAAGGTTAGACACCACCCAATGTGGTTATCCAGCTCTATCTTGTCTCTGGTTGCGGGATAGTGCAACATTACGGACTCAAATTCACGGAGAACTCACAGTATTTTCACGATAGAAAATTTAATCAGTTCTTCGCAGAATCAGGCTAGAGCGGCATTGATCCAGTCGATTGAGCCAAGGCGAGTCCTTGCGACGGCAGCCACCACCGGGTAAATCGCAATGTCTGGATCATTCAAAGATCCCATGAGTTCAACAGGTCTACATCTAACAGGCTTACTGAAATAGCCATACTCAACTTTACAAGGGTCGTCAGCAAGCTCAAGTTAAAAACTTCAACTTGCCCGCTCACTTTATCAGCAAGATACGGAGTTCATCCGGAAGCCTGTGATGAAAATGACTAGATAAACTTACGTAAGGTGTGATGGTTTTCTTTTGCGGGCCAGCGCTCAGCGTATCATGCAGCATAGCGTTCAGCACATACAGCGTTCAGCACATTAAGAGGCGATCGCCCCTTCTACCGTCTGTCGGCTGTGGTGCTGAGCGGCGCTGAGGAAGGCATCGACATCGGCCGCTGCGGTGTTGAACGCCGTCACCAGGCGCACCATCGAGCCGCCATCCGACTCCCAGGCATAGAACCGGAAGCCGTCTGCCTGGAGTCCTTTTAGCACGGGGTCTGGAAAGCGGACAAATAGCTCATTGGCTTCGACAGGATAGGCGAGGGTCACGCCAGGAATTTGCTGGAGGCCGGCGGCGAGGCGCTGGGCCATGCGGTTGGCGTGGGCGGCGTTTCGCAGCCAGAGGTCGTCGGTGAGGTAGGCTTCGAGCTGGGCAGAGAGGAAGCGCATTTTGGAAAAGAGATGTCCGCCCCGCTTGCGGCGATATTCAAATCCTTGCGCCTGCTGCGGATTGAAGAAGACCACGGCTTCGGCGGCGATCGCCCCATTTTTCGTCGCGCCAAAGGACAGCATATCCACGCCTGCTTTCCAGGTCATCTCCGCGGGCGTGCAGCCCAAGCTGACCAAGGCATTGGCAAACCGCGCCCCGTCCATGTGTAGCGGCAGATTGTATTGATGGGCAACTTGGGCGATCGCCCGAATCTCCTCTAGGGTATACACTGTACCCGCTTCGGTCGCCTGAGTGAGGCTGACAGCGGCCGGCTGGACGTGATGCACAAATCCAATTCCGGCATGTTCTAGCGCATGGGCTAGTGCCGCCGCCGTGATTTTGCCGTTGGCTCCGGCCAGCGTCACCAGCTTTGCGCCGCCGGTAAATAGTTCCGGCGCACCACATTCATCCACATTGATGTGGGCTTCGGCATGGCAGTAGATCGCGCCGTAGGGCGGCGAGACGACCGACAGCGCCAGCGCGTTTGCCGCAGACCCTGTGGCAACTGGAAACATCGCCAGATTCGTTTCAAACAGGTCGCAAAACCGCTGCTGGAGCCGCTGGGTAATCTCGTCGTCGCCATAGGGCATGGCGACTCCGCCATTAGCCGCAATCAGCGCAGACAAGATTTCGGGCGATGCTCCGGTGACGTTATCGCTGCAAAAGTTCATAGGTCGCTGAGGGGGTGCTGGTTGCGAATTCTCAAAGGGGATGGGTGTGGCAGGCGAACCATTTAGGGATTGCTTAGGGATTGCCTGTGACACGGGAGGGCGAAGAGGGGCTGCTGTCGGCGGCGGGACTACCGGCTGGGAGAGCAGTCGGGCTGGGCAAGGGCGTTGTGCCTGCGGGTGCGTCTGATGGAGCCGACTCCAACGGAGATACAGCGGTTTGACCTGGTATGCCGCCGCTGGCCAACTGATTGATCTGATCCTTATATTGTGCGGGAGCTAGGGCAGCAGCACTGTCAAACAAGGGCTTGGCTTCTTCAGTGCGTCCGGTGGCTTGCAGCACCAGCGCCTTGCCCAGCACCGGGCGAAAGTCGAGGGCATTTTGCTCGATGGCCTGGTCATAGAGGGCGATCGCCTCTTGCGTCCGGCCCTGCTGTGCGTAGACTCGTCCCAGCAGCAGTTGCACCGAAGTCACATCCACACTGCCCGGAGTCACTTGATTCCGTTCATCCGCTGTGCGGAGGGTGTCTTGCAGCAGGCTGACGGCCGCTTCGGGGCGCTGTTGCTCCAGCATCAGATCTACAAATCCTTGCAGCGCGTTGATATTTCCCGGCTGGGTGTCCAAGATGCTGCGATAGGCTTGGGCCGCCCCTTCCCGATCGCCCACGCGCTGTCTTGCTTGGGCCAGCAGCACGGTGTAGTCGCTCTGGTCGGGGTTGAGTTTGGCCAACCTTTCTAGCGGCTCGATTGCGCCCTGCACATCGCCCTGGCGAATGCGAGTTTCTAACAGCCCCCGCAGCGCGGTCTGATTATCTGGCTCTCGTTGCAGCACCAGTTCATAGCCCCGCGCCTGATCCGCCAGTTCAGCCTGCTGCGATGCAGGCGATGCGCCGGGTGTTGCGCTGGGCGACGCGCCCGAACTGGCCACCCCCGATCGCAGCGCCGTCATAAACGGCAGAAACAGCAGTGCCAAGAAGGCGAAGGCGGCGATCGCCATCACCCCGTTAACAATCCAACGATTGCGCTTGTCAAACACGGCCAAACCCCAAACTCAAAGACAACTCAAATTACGACCCAACTAAACTCAAATAGGGCTTACGCAGTTGGACTATTTCTCGCGGGTGCAGCCCGCGAGAAATAGTCCGAAATCCAAAAAATTCATCGCAGGTGCGTAAGTCCTGTCAAATACAAAATTGTCATTTGCTAAATGCCATTCCATTATGATCCAACATTGAAAACATCAGCCGAAATCCCTGATGCTGGGCGATCGCCCCTGTATAAATCAGCAGGGAATAATTATGCCCCGCGCTTGCAACGGGCAAATCCGGGCCTGCACAGGCTCACTCCCTGCAAGTGGGGACGCGCCTCTAGCCGACCCTATCCGCTTGTCCCAGAAACCGTCCGATGGATAAAATGCCTATCAAGACTGACAGCCAGCATCAACCTGGGTGTTAACCTAGAGTTTAATTTCCCAGTGGTTTGCTTGTTGTTTCACTGGCATTTACCTGTCAGCGCTTGCGGGTGGATGGGTTCCCGCAATAAGGAGGTTGCATGAGTTCGTCTCGCGCTCAGTCGTCCAAGTCTTCTGGGTCATCGTCGTCCCCCAATGAACCGTCTCAGGCATCCCCTGCCCCTGAGCTATCCTCACCAGTACCGACCGATATGGATCAGATTTCCGCCCCTGCATTGTCCAGCGATGCCCCGACCTTGACATCCGATTTGTCCGCACCCGATCCTGCCACCTCCCATGTTGCCCCATCGGACGCTTCAGAAAGCCCGCTAGACGCTAATCGGGCTGCTCAGACGGCTGACGTGAAACCGCTAACCCCGCCTAAGCCCCCCGTCCGCCCGTCCGTTGCCAGCTCCACAGCAGACCCCAAGCCTCAGAGCGTCAAGCCGTCAGCAGCAGGCCCCGCAGCACGGTCAGATAAGGCAGTATCAGAGCCTTCGGGCGCCACTAAAGCCAGTGCTGAGGCAACCACTCAGGTAAGCGCCGAGGCCGACTCTGAGGCAACCAACGCAGGCGTGACCGCAAAAAATACCTCACGAAATCATCCCATTCCGCCCGCCAGTGAACCCATGCAGTATCGTGCAATTGGGCTAGTGCGCGGCGTTTATACCCCTTCTGAAGAGCAGTTTACCCGTGGCACCCTAACGACAGAAGACGGCACCGTAATTGATGCCGTACTGCTGGGACGAGTCATGAGCCTAGTAAAAAAGCATCTTGACCTGACCCAGGCGCACCTGTGGGTGGTGTATCCCCGCACCCGCGAAAAGGCAGCAGACCTGCACGCTCAGATTGTCGGAGTCTGGGAACCCGAAAGCTTGACTAAACCTAGAGAGGCCAATGGATCGCAAACGGAGGAAGCCTTATCGGAAACGGCCTCAGAGGCTGCACCTGAAATAGAGGAGACCGGGATGCCCGATGGACTCACCGACGGCTACTTCTCGGTGCGGGGCGAGGTGTTATCGGTTTCTCCAGAAGAGAATCGCGTTGTTGTGCGCGTGCAGCAGTCTCCCAAGAAAACTGGCAAGCCTGGTGAAGAGAAGGAGCGGATGTTTAAAATCATCCTACACGGAACGCTGGAAGGCAAAACCATTGGCTATTTTTGGGATTTGCATGTGCAGCGACGGGGCAACGACCTGACCTTGCAGAGCGGCACGATGATTGGCCTAGTGCCGCCTAAGAAGCGCAAGTCTAAGGGGGGTGGCCCGCGCAGCAACTTTGCTCGCAAGAAGCGATTTCCCGACCGGGGCGGTGCGCCCTCTCGTCCAGTTCGTGCTGGCGAGGGCGGGTCAACTCCGGCTCCAGTACGGCGCGAGGGCGTGTCTAAGCCGGTAAAGCGCCCGAAAGATGCTTAAATATCAGGCTTAATCAGGCTTAATCAGGCTTAAGTTAGGTTTAGTGTAGGATTGGCCGCTACTCCAGGCTGATTTGTGAACCGAGGCGATCCTGGGCGAGAAACGTGCGATCGCCCGGAATCGATGCAACTGGCTCCGTAAGCGTAAATTCCCCCGCACTAATCCACTGCTTTAGTTCCTCAGCTACCTGCCGCGCTAGGAAGATGCTAGACAACGGCGCAGTTCGGACACTGCGGCCGTCGATGGTGATGCGACCAGATTTCAGTTGGGCATAGCTGACCAGCCCAAAGGTGGGACGCACCCGCCGGGGAATCGAGAAATCCACCACCGGAGCCACCAAGTCTGCATCCTGCACCGCGCAGCGCTCCACCACGGACTCATTTAGCACGGGCAGCGGCACACCAATGCCGATCATCAGCGACGGGCCATAGCCTCTGAAATAGCAGCCCTTGACCCAGCGATCGCTCATTTGTTTGGCATCGCCAATCAGCGCCAGCGTCGCCGCCGGGCCAATGGGTGTGCGGTTGGGCAGCCGCTTTTGCAGCGGGAAATGCTGCGTCCCTTCCCAAGCCACATAGCCTACGCCGCCCCCCAAAAAAATCCGCGTGCCAATGCCTACCAGATTCAAATCGGGATCATTCAGCAAGGGCGATAGCGCCCCCGGATTGGCATAGACCGCATTGCCCAGGCGCGGCTGGAGCGGGCCCAGATAGGTGTAGAGCGGGCGATCGCCCCCGTTCACGCCCACGATAAAGTTCTGATACAGGTTGCGGGGGTTGAACAAATAGAACTGGTTGATCGTGTCGCGGGTGATGGTCGTCTCCACCGAGGCGCGGGGATAGCAGTCCGTCACCTGGCCAATCGCCCGCAGCTTCACAGGCTTTCCGGCGATCAGGTCGGCGATGACGTGGCCGCCACCCCGCTCCCGCTGCCCATTGCGCGAAGGGCGATCGCGCAAATCTTCTGAGTCGGGCGCGTCCCATGCGCCGCCCATCTCCGCCATCTGGCTTGCCCCCAGATACAAGTCCACCGCACCAAACCCCGAATAGGCCATCACGCCATCCAGCCAGCACTGGCGAATCTTAATCGGCGGGTCAGTGTGTCCCAGGTTCAGCACTGCCCCCGACGACTCCGCAGGCTCAAACGTGCCCGTTGTCACCACGTCCACGGTCTTTGCCACCTTCGCCACGCCCACCTCCGCCACCCGCGCCTTTAGCTCCTCCACCGTCCACACCACGGCTTTTTGCTGCTGAATCTTGTCGTTGATTTCGGCGATGGTTTTCATGAGAGGTTGGAGGTTAGGGTCTGGGGTTCGGAAGTCCCCCTGATCAAGGGGGATTTAGGGGGATCTGCATCCCTTCGCTACGACTAGCATCTTTTAACAAAACGCCTGATGATAAGGTTAGGACAAATCACTACCCGCCTCTCGTCCATAGGGCTTCCCTAGCCTCGGATCATTTTTTGAAATTCAAATTTTGACAGGACTTACGCCCCTGCAATGAATTTTTTGGATTTCGGACTATTTCTCGCGGGCTGCACCCGCGAGAAATAGTCCAACTGCGTAAGCCCTATTTGAAATTCAAAACCTTTTCGCCAACCCCCACCCCCACCCCCAATCCCTAACCCCTAAAAATGCTGACGCTCGACAAACCTTCCCAACGCGACTGGAACCCGATTCTGCGAGAATTTGACGCAATCTTGGGAGAATCTGGCGTAATTCGGCGTAAGGAGGAACTGCTGGTCTATGAATGTGACGGGCTGACCAGCTATAAGCAGCGGCCGGCGGTGGTGGTGCTGCCGCGCACGACAGAGCAGGTGGCGCAGGTGATTCGCGTGTGCGATCGCCATCAGGTTCCCTTTGTCGCCAGAGGTGCAGGCACGGGGCTATCCGGCGGAGCGCTGCCCGTCGAAGACTGCGTGCTGATTGTCACCGCCCGCATGAACCAGATTTTAGACATCGACCTAGACAATCAGCGCGTCGTGGTGCAGCCAGGAGTCATCAACAACTGGGTGACACAGGCCGTGAGCGGCGCTGGCTTTTACTACGCGCCCGACCCCTCCAGCCAAATCATCTGCTCCATCGGCGGCAACGTGGCAGAAAACTCCGGCGGGGTCCACTGCCTGAAGTATGGCGTAACAGTGAACCACGTCCTGGGGCTGAAAGTGGTGACGGCGGCGGGCGAAGTGGTCGATCTGGGCGGCAAGATTCCCGAAATGCCCGGATATGACCTAACCGGGGTTTTCGTTGGCTCTGAGGGCACGCTGGGCATCGCCACGGAAATTATGCTGCGGATTCTGAAAGCTCCCGAAACGATTCGCGTGCTGCTGGCGGATTTTTCTAGCGTGGAGGCGGCAGGACAAACCGTGTCGGACATCATTAGCGCGGGTATCATTCCTGGCGGTATGGAAATGATGGACAACTTCAGCATCAACGCGGTGGAAGATGTCGTTGGCACGAACTGCTATCCCCGCGATGCCGAGGCGATTTTGCTGATCGAGCTAGACGGCTCCGAGGTCGAAGTGGACACCAACACCCAGCGCGTGGAAGCGCTCTGTCGCCAAAACGGGGCCCGCAACATCACCGCCGCCAGCGATCCGCAGGAGCGGCTGACGCTGTGGAAAGGTCGCAAAGCCGCTTTTGCCGCGATGGGCCGCATCAGCCCCGACTACTATGTACAAGACGGCGTGATTCCCCGGACGAAGCTACAATATGTGCTGCAGGAAATTGAGGCGCTGAGCCAAAAGCACGGCTATCGCGTGGCCAACGTGTTTCACGCGGGCGACGGCAACCTGCATCCGCTGATTCTCTATAACAACGCGATTCCTGGAGAATTGGAGAAAGTCGAGGAGTTGGGCGGCGACATCCTGAAGCTGTGCGTGAAGGTGGGCGGCAGTATTTCGGGCGAACACGGCATCGGTGCAGACAAGCGCTGCTATATGCCGGAAATGTTCTCCGCCGCCGATCTAGAGACGATGCAGTTCATCCGCAGCGTATTCAACCCCAAAGGACTGGCGAATCCGGGTAAGATCTTCCCCACGCCCAAGACTTGTGGTGAAGCGGCGAGGGCGATCGCCTCTAAGCAGTTCCCCACTCTAGAACGGTTTTAGATCAGAACGGTTCTAGATTAGTCAGAAGCACCTATAGCCGCAGCCGTACTCCTGAAAAATTTGCTGCATAGGCATAGGCACCTGGTTCTATAAAGCCATTGCCAAAAAATTCAATTCTGCCGCTAACCTGTTGTCCTCTGTTGGTAAATCTGATGGTCGCACTACCGAATAGAATTTGCTTTGGCGCGTTGACTAGGCTGCTTCTCCAGGAAAATAGGTTAGACGTATCGTTTCTTGACCACTGACTATCTGCCCCAATAGCAAGAGTATTTGTGCGGTTGTTAGCCCTTACAAAGGCTGTATCCAAACGGGGACGGCCGGTAGTTAGCCCTCCCCAATGTCGATGTCCCCAAGTATGGGT
>JBDNCP010000164.1:0-10205 GCA_046719575.1 Cyanobacteriota bacterium | reverse complement strand
ATTTGCCACGCGACTGGGGCTGCCGGAGGTCGATGCATTTGTCAGTCGGTTGCGGCAGCGCTTTTTTAGGAGGTGAGCAGGACGGAAAAAACAAAAAACAAAAAACGGAACCTCTTCACTCTTCACTCTTCGCTCTTCTTTCTTCCCTCTTCCCTCCCTCCCCTCCCTCCCAATGACCCACGGACCCTCCCCCAACGCCCGCTACCCGATGCCCGGACAGACCCGACTGGCGTTTCTGAAAAATATCGTCAAGAATCCCAATATCATCGTCGGCGACTACACCTATTACGACGATTTTGAAACACCGGAGAACTTCGAGCGCAATGTGCTGTATCACTTTGACTTTGAGGGCGATCGCCTGATCATCGGCAAGTTCTGCTCAATCGCTTCGGATGTCAAATTCATCATGAACGGCGGCAACCACCGCACCGACTGGTTTACCAACTACCCGTTTCCCATATTTGGCAACGGCTGGGAACACGCCATGCCCGATAGCTGGCCCAACAAAGGCGATACGGTCATCGGCAACGACGTGTGGATTGGCTATGGCGTGACCCTAATGCCAGGGGTGCAGGTGGGCGACGGAGCCATCATCGCCACGGGTTCCGTCGTCACCCGCAACGTAGAACCCTACGCCATCGTCGGCGGCAACCCAGCAGCCCTCATCCGCAAGCGCTTCGACGACGCTGTGATCCAGGAGCTACTACAAATCCGCTGGTGGGACTGGGATATTCAGAAAATTACCCGCCACCTGCCTGCCATCTGCGGCGGCGATTTAGCCATGCTGCGGCAATCCGCACAAGAAGATTGAAAACAAAAATGAAGAACGAAGAACGAAAAACGAAAAACGAAAAACGAAAACCCGTTCTTCCCTCTTCGTTCTTCGTTCTTCCCTCTTCCCTCTTCGTTCTTCCCTCTCCCCTCTTCCCTCTTCGTTCTTCCCCATGCTCTCCCCCCAATTGCTGCATCACTATCGCCAACTGAGCCAACAGCCGCTGACGGTGGTGGATGTGGAGACAACGGGTGGTCTTGCGTTTAAGCACCGCATGACTGAATTGTCGGTGTTGCACGCCAGCTTAGCCAGGGGTGTGCAGCAGCAGCAGTCTACCCTGCTGAATCCGGAGGCGCTGATTCCGGCGAAGATTGTGCGGATTACGGGCATTACGCCGGAGATGGTGGAAACGGCCCCCACGGCGGCCGAGGCGCTGCCCGACTTTTTGCCGCTGCTGCAGACGGGCGTGCTGACGGCGCATAATTTGGAATTTGACTATGGCTTTTTGCAGGCGGAATATCAGCGGTTGGGAATAGAATTCACGCGCCCAGAGCTGATGCAGCTTTGCACCGTTGAGCTGTCGCGGCTAATGCTGCCGGATTTGCCGTCGCGCAGCCTGCCCAAGCTGGTGCAGCATTTCCAGTTTCCCATCGACACGTCGCACCGGGCGGCTGCGGACACGCTGGCCTGCTGGCTGCTGGCCGAGCGCCTGCTGACGGAGATTTGCAACGAAGCAGATGAGGCGCTGCTGGCTCGCTTTGCCCGCCAGGTGATGCCGCTGAAATATGCAGCGCAACTGCTGGGGCAGCGGCAAAAGAAAGCGGTGAAACTGCTGATGTCTCTGGGCATTGAGGGGCGAGTGGTGACGCGGGGCAGCGGCAGTACGCTGCTCTATCGCCGGGGCGACGTGGAGCGGGCGGTGGTAGAACTGGCGCAGGCGGCAGCGCTGGAAGCGTCGGACGCGACTCAGCTTTCGCTGCTAGGAGAATAGCCTATGACGCGCTATCTGGCGACGCGGCTGCTGGGGCTGGTGCTGACGCTGCTGGCGATTAGCCTGGTAATTTTCACGATTTTGGCGCTGGCTCCGGGTGACCCAATGGCGGAGTTTGCCAGCAATCCTGCGATTACGGCGGAAGTGCGGGAAAACATTCGGCGATCGCTCGGACTTGACCAGCCCCTGCCCGTGCGCTACGTCAAATGGCTGGGGGCACTGCTGCGCGGCGATCTAGGCTATTCCTTTACCAGCCGTAGCCCTGTTAGCGGGCTGATTTTGCAGCGGCTGCCGACGACGCTGTGGATCGCGGGATTGTCGTATCTAATTTCCGTGGCGATCGCCCTGCCGCTGGGAATCTTCTCGGCGCTGCGGCGCGACTCTGTGGCAGATCAGGTGCTGACCTCGGCTGTGCTAATGGGCTTTTCGCTGCCCACCTTTGTCACCAGTCTGCTGATGATTATCCTGTTCAGCGTGCAGCGGCGCTGGCTGCCCTTCATCTACGACAGCACACTGGTCGTGCGCGATTGGCCGAGTTTCGTGCTGCAACTGAAGCAGTCGCTTATGCCGATCGCCACGCTGGTATTGTTTCAAACGGCGGCGCTGATGCGGTTTGTGCGGGCGGCTATGCTCGACGAGCTACCGCAAAACTACATCCGCACGGCCCACGCCAAAGGTTTGTCGAAGCGGCGCATCGTGCTGGCTCATGCTTTGCGAAATGCGCTGATTCCCGTGGTGACGCTGGTGGCGCTGGATTTGCCCAGCCTATTTACCGGGTCGCTGGTGGTGGAGCAGGTGTTTCGCGTGCCGGGGATAGGGGCGCTGCTGATCGAGTCCATCAGCCGCAGCGATACGCCTGTGGTGATGGCGATCGCCTTTATCTTCTCTATCCTCGTGGTGCTGCTGAACCTAGTCGCGGATCTGCTCTATGGGTGGCTTGATCCGAGAGTGGTGGGGTGATGGCGGCTCGTGAGCTTCGCCGAACGAGGTGATGGGGTGGTGGGGAAGATATTCTAGTGGGAGATGATGGGATGAGGAGATTCGCTGAGTTTGTCATTCTGTCACTCCAGCGCTCCAAAACCAGTTAGCGTAAAACGTTTAGCATACAAATTCCTGTGAGGCGATCGCCATGAGCAAAATTGAGCCACCCGGCAATCCTGATGGATGGGGCGATCCCAGCCCAATCGTGCTAGTCATCTTGCTAATGCTGTTTTTTGGATCGTGGATCGGCAGTACAATCAACCGCCCAACGACGCTGGAGGAATGTCGGCAGATCTTGCAACAGCCCTAATTTGGGCAGTTTTAAGCGCCACAGCCAGCGCGTCAGGCGGTTTCCAGCCAGTCATAAATGCGGTCAAGCTGTTCCAGCGTCACTAGCCCGTATTGCCACAGGATCATGGGCAGCGGGCCCTGGTCATGTTCGATGTGCTTTTGGGCGATCGCAATTGATGCATCTGAAACCGATAGCTCTTCGCGCAAGAACTTGATTAGTCTTGCATAGGTCAGCGGGGTCATGGTGGGTTCACCTCCTCATCAATTTGTTTAGGTTGTTTGGGGTTTGCTGAATGTTAGTTTGGGAAACGGTTAGTCTGGGAAACGGTTGGTTTGAGAGCCTAAGTTGGTTTGAGAGCCTAAAGTGAAACTAAAACAGGGTTTGCTGATTTACCGAGAATGGTAGGTCGGATAGAAAACTGAATCAATGCAGATTCCGGCAATCTTTCCTTCGGTTTTTCGTCGGTTTGAGCCTGAAGCGGGTTCTGAAACAAGGGGTGACTCAAGCAAACTGTCCTTTCGGGGAACCGCCCTTTCGGGGAACTGTCCTTTCGGGGAACCGCCCTTTCGGGGAACTGTCCTTTCGGGGAACCGTCAGCCTGCTGCTGGAAACACCAGCCTGCCAGCTTACTACTGTTATCAGCACCCACCGATGGAATTACGACCCACTGCGGAGGCTTTAGCTTTTCTTCATCGAACTTTCTTCAATCAAGCGTGCTTGAATCAGCGATTAGATTCAGTCGGCTTGGGGCTTGCGGGTTGAGTGACTCAGATGAAATTTTGAGTCGGTAGGTTCCCCAGCGAATTTTGTGGAAAACCCCAGTAGAGCCACCCAAGCCAAACTCTCCCCAGCCATGCCATGCCGCTCCCAAAAGAGCGCAGGATTTACCAGGATACTCCAAACTTTGGCGGGCGATCGCCCTTTGCCCCAAAAATCAGGAGAAATTCATCTCGTACTGAATTAAAAACCCCCGTCCCACGATTCACCGTCCGCAAGAGTACGATAGTTTGATGCCCTGGCAAACCGATGGAGCGGCCGCGTCCGTAAATCTATCGACGTACTCATGGCAGACCCGACGACAACACGGCATCTTTCCGAAGAAAAACTTCATGGCGATCGTCTACAGCATCCATCCTGAAACGCCCCAAAAGCGCAAGATCGATCAAGTCTGCGATGCGCTTCAGGACGGGGCTGTGCTGCTCTACCCCACCGATACGGTCTACGCAATTGGCTGCAATCTCAATTCCAAATCGGCCATCGAGCGAGTCCGCAAAATTAAGCAGCTTTCTAGCGATAAACCCTTAACGTTTCTTTGCTCGTCGCTGTCGAATATTGCCAGCTACGCCACGGTTAGCGATGCGGCCTATCGACTGATCAAGCGGTTAATTCCTGGCCCTTATACCTTCCTGCTGCCTGCGACCAAGCTGGTGCCCCGGCTGGTGATGGACCCCAAACGCAAAACAACGGGCATTCGCGTCCCCGACCACAAGGTCTGTCAGGCGGTGCTAACGACGCTGGGCAACCCAATTATTTCAACCTCTGCAACGACAGCGTTTGATTCTCAATCGCCCGCGCCACCCAGTCATATTTCTAAACCTGAACTGTTCAATCGCTTTGATAAGCTAGTGGATCTCATCATCGACGACGATTCTCGCGTGGGATATCAGGTGTCTACCATGCTGGATCTGACGGGAGAGGAACCTATTCTCTTGCGAAAGGGTCTAGGAATAGAGGCGATCGCCGGGTTGGTGATGGAACCAGGACTGGACTAGTCGCCTGCTTGAGCCATCCTGCCGGAGGGCTGAAATTCCTGCCGCCCCCTTTACAGAGCAGGAACTTTTGAAAGCTCACTTTTTGCAAGGATTCTGCGAATCCTTGCGGTCAAAGTCCTGGACTCGGTCGTCCTCCCGATCCATTCGCCCGGTTCATTCGCCCAGTGCCTTCGTCCGATCAGGGCTAAACCAAAATTTAGCCACCCGGTCAACTGGCACCCCCTTTGATTCGATTCCCTCAGGGACAGCTACCCGCCCGTCGTCTGCCCGATTCGTCTGGAGTTCCTTCAAAATTCAGCGGTTTGGTGAACACGGGTGAAGACCTCTCCGCGTCTTGCCCCAAGAGACCAGCATAAAAAGTGACATAGCCCCATCCGGACGAAGCCGTACTCCCTCCGGGGGAGCGTGTAGACCTGATTATGACTGCTGAGTTGGGTGGCAAGCGGGGCGACGCGGCCTCGCAATTTGCTCCGCGCCTCCGGCAGTTGCTCTACCAACCCGTGCATCACCAACACCGTCATGAATCTCGAACCCGCTAAATTCCCGACTTGTGCCACGCCTGCGTCTACGGCTTCTGGTTTTCATGCTCCGGTTGCCTCTGCCAACTTCAATCAACCCAGCCCCCACGAAACACACACCGCATCGTCTTCGGCGGCATTTTCGCCAGATTGCCCAGCAGCGGCGGATTCTGCGGATTCTTTGTTTGCGGCTGGGCCAGACTCGGCTCCGATGCTGGATTCTATCGATTTGCTGGGGGATGTAGACACAGAATCGCTGGCGATCGCCCCCACTCATAACCCATCCCCATCGGCAGACTCAGATGATGCAGAGGCAGATGATGCAGACCTCCCATCCGCCCAGCCGCCAGAGATTCAGAATCTCCAGCTTGTGGAGCGGCTATTGAACGAGCTGGAATCTGCCCTGTCTAAGCGGCCGACCAGCGCCGATACAGTAATCCGGCGGATTGTGGCCGAGGTAGAGCGGATTTGCATCAAGAGCGATCGCATTCAGTCTTCGGGACAGGTCGAAACCTGGCAGTGGACGCTGGCCCAACATCGCCTGCAAAAGTGCCTGACCTACTATCGCCTGGGGTCGCGGCGCGGTCGTGTGGAGCTACATAGCCACCTCAGCGCCATTGTCTATCGCCACATCACGCGCAGCCGCGCCCAGCTTGGATTCCAGGCTCGCTATGAGATGATCGAAGACTTCATGCAGATCTTCTACATCGAAGTGCTAAAGGCGTTTCGCAAAGAGAACTTTTTGCCCGACGACTATAGCCCGCAAACCCGACTAGAACTGGCAGAATACATGGCGTTTATGGAGCAATATGCCAAGCGCCGCATCAACCTGCCCGGCCGCCGAAATCAGCAATTAATCGTGCTGCGGGCGCAGGGGTTTGCTCGTCGCCAGCCAGCGGAAACCTCTGTGGATCTGGATCTGGCGGTGGAATCGGCACGGGGCGACGAAGCCGACATCCACAGCCGATCGCCCGTGGTGCAACAGGTGCGCGAGCAGATGGTGTCCGAAGCGCTCGATCCGGCGGATTCTGTATTGCGCGATCGCGTCTTGGTAGAACTAGTGCAATATCTAGAGTCGCAAAAGCAGCAGGACTGCATCGACTATCTCATTCTGAAGATGCAAGATCTCACCGCTCCAGAAATCGACGAAATTTTGGGATTGTCGCCCCGCCAGCGCGACTATTTGCAGCAGCGGTTTAAGTATCACGTCGAAAAATTCTCGCGCTCCCATCGGTGGCAGTTGGTTCACCAGTGGCTCGGCGCAGATCTCGATCAAAACCTGGGAATGCCGCAGCACCAGTGGGAGGCGTTTCAGGCACAACTGACGGCTGACCAGCGCCAGCTTTTGCGGCTAAAACTTCAGCGGGAACCCGACACGGCGATCGCCCAAGCGCTCCGCTGCACCCCCAAACAGATGCAAAAGCGCTGGGTGCAGGTGCTAGAGGCCGCATGGCAATTTCGGAATCAGTGAGAGGGACGCTTCGGCACAACGGCAGAGGCCCTATAAGCTGTTGAGAAAATCCCTAATCGCCTGGGGTTGGTCATAGGGTCGGACAAATTGAGCAAGCTGCTGAATCTCCAAATTTGGGAAAAACTAGCTGCGGCTGATGGTGCGATGGGTCTCTCCGCGCAGGTCATACAGCGTCAGGTCGCCGTCTTGCCAGATCAGCACTTCGGGCACGCCTAGCCCCTGATAGACCGCCAGCTTGTTGATGCCGCCGCTGCTCAGATTCACTTCGATATGAATTAGAACGAATTACCCATCCTCTTGCTGGGGAGACTCTTTGAACAAGCGTAGGTCATCAGCCTGAGACACAAGCCACTGGAAATAGTCGGTTTGCTCAATTTGGGCAACTTCTTTTTGGCGCTTGGTTTGATCGACTTCGATCCGCAGTTTGCGAATTTCTTGTTTTAGGGCTTCTTCCTGCTGTTTGCGTTGTGTGATGTCGATGCAGCTTCCTTCATAATACAGAAGCTCGCCCGACTCGCTGCGAATAGCCCGCGCCCAAGCCGAGGCCCAAAAGCGGCTGCCGTCCTGACGGCGGGCTTCATATTCAAAGTCTTTGATCTCGTCTTGGGACTCAAGGCGCTGCCACAAGTCTTGCTGCTGTGCTGGGTCAACATAAAGCTGAGCCGTTTTGCCCTGAACCGCTTCCAGCATTTCGCCCGGAGAAGCATAGCCAAACAAGCCCGCCATCGCCCGGTTCACTTCTAGATAGTCACCATCGGGAGCCGTCCGAAAAATGCCCTCCACCGCGTTTTCAAAAATGCCGCGATATTTTGCCTCAGCAATTCGCAGCGCGTCTTCGGCCTGTTTGCGATCGCTAATGTCTTGAATCGCCGTCAGCAGCGTTTGCTGCCCGTTAAACCGAAATGGCCGCATCGACATCAGCCCCCAAAACACGCTGCCATCGGGCCGCCGAAACAACAGCTCGCCCTGATAGGACTGGTGGCGGGCGATCGCCTCTAGCACCGACACTCGCTCCGCTGGCTGAGCGTAGAAATCGACCGTAGACTGGGCCAGCAGTGCCTCTGGCGATCGCCCCAGCAAATCCCCCAGCCGCTCGTTTGCGTACAGAATTTGACCCTCTTCCAGCTCAGCAATCAGCAGCCCCACCGGCGTTGCAGCCGTGATGGACTGAAACTGTTCCTCTCGCTGCCGCCGCTCCTCCTCAACCTGCTGCTGCAAATCGGTTTCCACCAGCATCGAATGCTCGGTTGCGGTTTCCAGCAAAATTTCCAGATCTGTCCTCTCCTGCTCGACCTCCGACAAAATCTGATCAGAATGGCCCGTCACCGTGTTGAGCAACACTTCCAGGTCAGTCTTTTCCTGTTGAGTTTGCAAAAGCTGCTGGCGCAACTGCTCGACTTGCTGTTGCAGGACGACTACCTCCGACAACAACGGGTCGGGAGCCTGCTCAGAAAGCGATGCGGACGTGCCCATATTGCGTGCCCATAGTGATAGACCGAAAACGCGAGTCAAAAATCGTGAGACAGAATCCGTGAGATGAACCCGATGAGATAAACCCGATGGGATAAGCCCGGATGGAATAAAGCCCTCAATCAAACTGGAGCTTGAGCGTGGGCAATAATCGCTGCAAGTTGGGCAGCGACTTGGTTTGCCAGGGGATCTCGTTTGATCCCTGAATCACTAACTGAATCTGGCTATTTTGCCGTACCTTAATCACAAACTTGGAGAGTGTGTTGATGCCGGAACTATTGAGAAACGCCAGCTTCCGCAGATCTAGCTCCAGGTTTTGGGGTTCTTGTTTGACCACCTCATCCAGCAGTTGAGCGATCGGCGCGTATTCGTCAGGCCCGCCCAGACGCAGCGCCCCTTGGCAGGTCAATTTCTGCGTCTCTGCGTCATACCAGATTTGATAGTCGTTGTCCCGAAGTTCCATAGCGCTCAAATTAATCTTTGCTGATTCTAATGTATCCGTCATTTGTCGTGTCTTGATCGAGCGGGTGTAATTGATCGGGTGTATTAGACGGGCATTTTAACCATTGTGGTAACGGCAGTGAGCAACGGTTCAGCTTGTAGGGTTTCAAATTTCCACCCCAAGCAGGCGGCGTAGTTGGTCAGCATAATCAGCAACCCCAGCCCCGACCCAGCGTTGTTATCGTCTAGCGCGTTGGCTTCTAGCCGCTGAATGTATAACTCGTCGGGATTGCTAGAAACAATTTCCTGAATCAGCGTTTGGAATCGGGTAATATCATCAGGTTTGATGCTGTTTGTCACGTAAAAAATCAGCGCGTCGCTGTGCAAATGTAACTGAATCTGAATCGGAAAGGAGGAAGTTTCGTCACTAAACTTCATTGCGTTTTCCAGCAGTTCATTCGCAATAAAGCTTACGGCATCACGAACCTTATCTTGCTGAGAAGGAGATGATAAATCATCCTCGCCAGGAAAGAAGGTCGTCATGTAGTCGGCCACAAAATCGGCCGAGAGTCCATTCACGCGCCAGCGCTGGCGAATGGGAGCGGAACTAGGGGAAAAGGCCAGCGACAGGAATTCCTGGCTGGGGGGATGGTCGTCTTGAAAATCGCCAAAGATTTGCAGCATTGAACCAATTGAACCAATGGTTAACCAACAACCTGAGCAACGACGCGACGGAGTTCCTGGCTAAAGGGATGATCAGGATACCGCAGAAAAAAGATGCCGTTGCTAGCCAGGTAGATCATCTCTTCAGATAGGGTGAAAACGCCTGCAACGGGTACTTTGTAGGTCTGAGTGACCTGTTCCCTAAGGGCGTTTTGATCCATGCTGCTGAGGACTTTGTTGACGATGAGCAGCATTTGGCGGGCATCGAGCTGGCGGGCCACGTCTACGGTGACGGCAGTGCCCTGAAAGTCTTGCTGGTCGGGCCGCAGGATGAGCAGCACCAGGTTGGAGACGGCGATCGACAGCAGGGTTTCTTTGTTCAGTCCGGGGTGGGTGTCGATGAGCAGATAGTCGATGTCGAGCTGGCGCACAAGCTGGCGCAGGCCGTCGTTGAGCAGGCGAAAGTCATAGCCCTGGTTGAGAATGCGGGCGATTTCGTCGGCATTGACGCTGGAGGGGACGAGAAACACCTGACCGCCGTTTGGGTTGGCGGAAGAGGGCGTGACATCGTAGGCGGCATCGGCGATGGTGCAGCGACCCCAGAGATAGTCGTTGAGGGTTTTGTCGATTTTTTGGTCGTCTAGCCCAAAGATGACGTGGATGCCCGGTGAGGGAATGTCGGTGTCGATGACGGCGACGCGGTTGCCCTGGAGGGCGATCGCCGTGGCCAAGTTTGCTGTGAGGTTGGATTTGCCTGTGCCGCCTCGATAGGAGTGGATGGAAACAATTTTGGCCACAGAAACCTCGACTGAATAACAAAAACCTGATTGATAC
>JBDNCP010000163.1:0-10260 GCA_046719575.1 Cyanobacteriota bacterium | reverse complement strand
CAGTGCAGCTATAGACCTTCTGGGCTGCAATCAAAAAGTTGATGTAGTCGAACTCATTCACTTTCGGTGGATTCATCCTTTGGTTCTACCGCACCCAACTTTTTTGGGCAACTGCGTAACTCCTGAGCTAATCCCTGATCCCCAACTCCTACTCCCCGCAATAAGCAATCAAGTCAATTTCCACATCGCCAAAATCTGCCAGCGCCGACACACCGACTGTGGTACGCCCTGGCAGTCGTCCTGGTTCAAAGTAAGACTTGTAAATGTCGTTCACCACATCATAGAAGCGAAAATCGGTGACAAAAATCCGCGCCATTACCACCTGGTTAAAGCTGCTCCCTGATGCCTCTAGCACCATCTTCAAATTTTCCATCACGCGCACTGCCTGCTCCTCAATGGGACCGCGCACCACTTCACCAGTGTTGGGGTCTTCCGCGAGTTGCCCTGTCACAAATAGAAAATCGCCTGCTCGCACAGCATGGCAATAGGGCGCAACACAGGGTAGACCATCGAGGGTGATGTACTGAAGCATAGTTGGGAACAGGTAGATGAATGTAGATGAATAATGCGTGGGTAGTGATGAGAAAATGGCTCAAATTTGGCTTGAATTGAATCTAGATCTGGCTTAAACACCCATTATTGAGCTTATTGAGCAAAGTTTGAGCCACAAAGTTTGAGCCTGCAAGTGATTGCATTCCTTCACAAACACCCGGCAACTCTATCGCAAAATGAGCATCCCGTGAAATAGGTGCTTTACGGAGCCATGTGCGTGTCGTCGGCAAGAAATGTCATAATCCTGCTGTGCAGGGGGCAGCATTTTTGAAAAGTTTTGGATGCTTTTGAAAATGCTGTTTCAATGCTCTCTGTAATGGCCCCAAGGAGGGTGGCGGCAGTTGGCAGATAATGATGCCAAAGTGAGAGCAACGATTTTGATATACAGCGATTCTGAGGGTTAAACCATTGACAGGCTATACGATTCGGCAGGCATGGATTGCAAATGAGACGGGTTATGACACAGTAGACGTACAGATCGAGGGTGGGCGAATTGTGGCCATTGCTGCCCAGCTTGACCCTGTGGGAACTGTGGTGGATGGGCGCGACAAGCTACTGTTGCCAGGGTTTGTCAATGCCCATACGCACTCGTCTGAACTGTGGCAGCGGGGAGCGATTTCGCCGTATCCCTTAGAGCTATGGCTGGCAGAACTCTACGACTTTGTGCCTGCCGATCCAGAGCAAGTCTACCTGAGTGCCATTGGTACGGCTGTGGAAACCTTGCTCTCTGGTGGTACTACGGTTGTCGATCACCTGACGATCATGCCGGGTCAAGAGTTGGAAACGATTGGCGCGGCGGTGAAGGGCTATCGTGAGGCGGGCATTCGCGCTTTTGTTGCGCCGTTGATTCAAGATCAGTCGCTGCCGTCTAGCCTTCCGACGGGCGGCAAACCGCAAGTCTATGAGCCGTATGTCCGCACGGCGCAGGAAACGCTGGAGATGATGAGTGAGGCGATCGCCCAGTTTCATTGTCCCGACGAGGGCATTTATATCGTGATGGCTCCCACGGGGCCACAGCTTTGCTCTGACGAATTGTTTGCTGGGTGCAATGAACTGAGCGATCGCCACGGACTCTGCCGCCACACGCACCTGTTAGAGAGCAAAGCCCAAAAGCTGCTGGCAGAAGAAAAATACGGCTGTACCGCAGTGGAACACCTAAAGCGGCTGGAATTTCTAAGCCCGCGCACCTCCCTGGCCCACTGTGTCTGGCTCAACGATCAAGACATCCAACTTCTCGCCATTACAAAATCCACGGTGGTTCACAACCCCCTTAGCAACCTGCGTCTGGGCAGCGGCATTGCGCCCATCTTGAAATATCGTCAGGCCGGCGTAAACGTTACCTTTGGCTGCGACGGCTCCGCCAGCAACGACTCCCAGGACTTGCTGGAAGCGATCAAAATCGGCTCGATTTTGCACAACGTCACCGACTTTGACTATCGCAACTGGATCACGCCACGTCAGGCAATTACCATGGCATCCCTCGGCGGCGCAACTGGGCTGGGAATGCAAGACCAGATTGGCTCTCTGGAAGTCGGAAAACTCGCAGATCTGGTGCTGTATGACCTCACTAGCCTGTCGCTGCTGCCGCGCACCGACCCCATCGGGCTACTGGTGCTGGGTCGCCCGGTGCAGGCTGTTCATAGCGCCTGGGTCGGCGGCCGTCAGGTGGTTGCAGAGGGCAGCCTGACGACGGTGGATGTCGGCCATCTGCGGCAGGAACTCTTCGCCCGCAGCCAGTGGGATTTCAATCGGCAATCCCCAACGCGGAATGCGCTGGAGGCCCGATACCGCAGCGTCATGGGGCTGCAGGAGGATTGAGCGCAGCGTGATAGAGGGCTGGGGGCTGGGGAATGGAACCAACTCCATATACCCCCCCCCTCACCCCTGCCCGCCGATCGCCGATCACAGAACTTGACACTTCATTCCATGCCCGTTGCGCTAAAGTTTCTGAATTAGAGATTTGTGCAACCTCCTGGGATTTCGTCATGCTGGGCTTTTTAACCAAGTCAGATTATCTGCTGCGAGAGACACTGCTGGGGCTGCGGCGGGGTGGCTGGATGAACTGGGCCGCTATCAGCACAATGACTGTGCTGCTGTTTTTGTTTGGCATCAGCTTGCAAGCGTCCTGGCAATTGGAAGGGTTGCTGAATCAGTTTGGTAGTCAGCTTCAGGTGTCTGTATTTCTTCAGTCGGGGGTTCAGGCTAGCACGCTTGCGCCCCAGGTGCAGTCCATGCCGGAGGTGGCGGAGGTTGTGCCCGTTTCTAAGGAAGAAGCCTGGGAGCGGCTGGTGAAGGAACTAGGCATTTCCGATATTCGCGGCGCGACGCAGCAGTTGAATGGCAACCCGCTGGTAGACGAGCTAAAGGTGCGGGCGCGGAGTTCTGAGAGCGTGGCGACCTTGGCGCAGCGGCTCGAAAAAACGCCAGGTGTGGATGCGGTGCAATATGTCGATGAGGCGGTACGCCGCATTGCTCAACTGCATCAGGGTTTGAGCTGGATCAGCGCTGGCATTATTACCGTGCTGACGCTGACGGCGATCGCCGTTCTCACCACCACCATTCGCCTAATCGTCATGGCCCGCCGCCGCGAAATTGAGGTGATGCAGCTAGTCGGCGCAACATCTGCCTGGATCTATCTGCCGTTCATCTTGCAGGGGCTAGCGTTTGGCGTAGTGGGGGCGATCGCCTCCTGGGGACTCATTTCGGGTGTCCAGGGCTTTATTCGTGAACTGCTCAGCCAGCAAGCAGACTTTATTCAGTTTTTGACCGAAGGACTCCGCCTCAGTCCAGAAAAAGCGCTCATCTTGCCGCTGGCACTGCTAGCCCTGGGTAGCTCCGTTGGGCTACTGGGCAGCCTGTTTGCGGTGCGTCGATTCGCCACCCGTTAAAAGCTCATTCACGCCCAGACGGAATCTCTAGCCCATGTCCATTCTTTAAACTCAATAAACCTCTTGCATGAATGCTGTTTTGAGGGCGTGAATCGTTAGCGCGGCGGTACCGCGCCACGATTCACGCAAGAAGTCTAATCTCTAACTCAATATCCATTCACAGAGCAATCCAGATTCCCGTATTGCCTGAAGCCGCAATTGCCACACCCACTCAAACAAGCAGCAGATTTTTGCTTTTGAACGGGCTTTATGATTGCTTCAGAATGGCGGCTTCAGGCTAGAATGCTATGTGGGTCATGACTTAACACTTAAATTTTCGAGGTCACCATGAAGTTGATTGCTCAAATTTCACGGAGTCTAAGTCTTGCCCTCTTCGCGCTTGTGCTGATGGTTGGCAGTTTTGTGGCAGTGGTTTCTCCTGCTGCGGCTGAAACCTTCACCGTCAAGATGGGAGCCGATAGCGGCTTGCTCCAGTTTGAGCCTGCCAATATTACGGTTCATCCTGGCGACACCGTGAAGTGGGTAAATAACAAACTCCCTCCCCATAACATCCTGTTTGATGACAAGCAAGTTCCCGGCGCTAGCAAAGAGTTGGCTGATAAACTGAGCCATAGTCAGTTAATGTTTTCTCCGGGCGAGTCCTACGAGATCACCTTTTCTAGCGACTTTCCTGCCGGAACCTACACCTACTACTGCGCTCCTCACCGGGGGGCTGGGATGGTTGGCAAAATCACGGTTGAAGGCTAGTTTGCTTTCCCGTTGCTCCAAAATGTGCAACGTCTGACGCACGTTTGCATCCTGATTGCTTCAGTCAAAATTAGTCCAAAGTTAAGGCTTGTGAGTCCAGTGTGGCCGATGCTCGTGTCAGCCCAGGCTGGATCGCAAGCCTTAATTGCTGAATCTCTGGAAATCTTGTTGAGGAGCATGGTTGAAAGATTATCCTTTGCGATTACTGCCGCAGACTCATCATTGTCGCAGACTCAGTGTTGCAAATCATTGTTGCAGTTGCTCTGAATTGGGAATGGTTTGAGTGATATAGCAACCCCAAGTAGATTATGGGAAGCGCACGCTGCTGGGGCGTACCTCCCATAACCTACTAATCTCACAGTTGATTTGGGGCTGCTATAGAACTTGGGGCAATCATGGAGCAATTTTTTGAAAGTTTTTACCCACCTTAGGCAATATCGTTCGCAATAGATATTCCCCCCTTGAGCATCCCCATAGTAGAGTACTCGGTATAAGTTAGCCGGAAGAATCTCCTGTGGTTCCCTTAAACGACGAAAATCCAACCCGAATTACTCCCTACATTACCTACGGGTTGATTATTGCCAACATTCTCGTTTTTTTGTACGAGATTTCGCTGTCACAGCCGGAGCTAGAGCGGTTTCTGCAAACTTGGGCAGTGGTGCCTCGCCAGCTTACGGCCAGCTTTGGAGAGGGTACGGCGGCTGTATCTCTTACCCCAGTTCCCGAATGGGTGACGCTGTTTACCTCCCAGTTTCTCCACGGCGGCTTTTTGCACCTGGCGGGCAATATGCTCTACCTGTGGATCTTCGGCAACAATATTGAAGACAAGCTGGGGCATGGCAAGTTTTTGATTTTTTATCTGGCCTGTGGGGCACTGGCGGCGCTGTGTCAGTGGTTTGTCGCGTCTGGGTCAGAGATTCCGTCGCTGGGCGCGAGTGGGGCGATCGCCGGTGTGATGGGAGCCTACATTCTGCGGTTTCCCAAGGCACGAATCCTGACGCTAGTGCCGTTGGGAATTATCCTGATTCCATTTCGCATTCCGGCGCTGTTGTTTCTCGGCTTTTGGTTTGTGATGCAGGCTTTCTCTGGACTTGCCAGCTTGAACGTGACCACTGCGGCAGAAACGGGCGGCATTGCCTATTGGGCCCACGCAGGCGGCTTCGTTTTTGGCATGATTTTGGGGCCGCTGCTGGGGCTATTTAGCGATGGCACTCGCGAGTTTCGCTGAGGCACTTTGGCGATTGGAGCGAGCGACGGGGCGAAATTCCTTGTCTAGATAAACGCGCACCTGCCTGCCGCACCGGGCAAAGCCGGCTGGTCAAGTTAGGATGGAAGAGGAAAGAGGAAAGAAGAAAGAAGAACGAAGAGAGAAGAACGAAGAGAGAAGAACGAAGAGAGAAGAACGAAGAGAGAAGAACGAAGAATGAGAAACAAGATTTTTTGGGGCGCTCGGTGGCTTGATTAGAGTTCGGAGATCCGGCTATGAATTTAGAGCGGGCGATCGCTATACTGCATAAAAGTGCTTTTGATGAGAGTGCCGTCTTTAGAGTGTTACCTTTTAAGGTTGTAGAAGATTGCAGATAGCGGATTGATGACTCGTTTGCAATGGCTGATTTGCCACGACTGATTTGCAGCGTGCTTGAGATTCTTAATTTTTCTGTTTTTCCGTAGACAAAGTTAGACTATATTCTTAGACAAGTCCTATGACCTCCTACGCAACTGCCTCTGCCAGAGCCGATTTGAGCGAACTGCGCCGATTGAAGTCGCTGCTGCCGCCTGAGTTGCGGAGTTGGGTGACGATCGAAGCGTCGCCAGGGGTAAACCCGCCGCTGATCACCAGTGAGGAAATTGGTAAGGATCAGGTGGAGGTTCAGGTTGACCTAACCAAGTGGGACGCACTGGCGCTGGATCAGCGGAACTTGTTGTTTTGGCATGAGGTCGCTCGCATCCAAAATGACACCATCCCTAAAGACGGCTGGGAAATGGCGGCCCTGGCGATCGGTTTGGGCGGTGCAGTGGGGGAACTGTGGGTGCAGGATGGTCTACTGCTGATGTTGGCGCTGGGGCTGTGCGGCGTGTCGGGCTGGCGGCTCTATGCTCGCAATAATGGTGAAAAGACGCTGCGGGAGGCGATTGAAGCAGACGAAAAGGCGATCGCCCTGGCGACTCGCTTTGGCTATTCTTTGCCCAATGCCTACAAGAGCCTGGGCAGCGCCCTCAAGATTTTGGTCGAGCAAAGCAAAAACAAGAAAGAGCGCCGCCGCTATGAGCTACGCCTAGATGCGCTAAAGAAAAGTGCTGCCAAGGCCAAGGCCCGCTCGAAGGGAGAAGCTTACTAAGGTTTTGTTAGCGGTTAGAGCCTTACATAAACCTTACCCTGAGCTTGGTTCGTTAACTTTAGATTCACTAAAAATGCGATCGCTTCAAAAGGGCGATCGCATTTTTCAGCATTGGGTTTTTGAGCGGTAGCTGTTGTCTCTAGCCAGCGCTACTACTTAGAAGCCGTTTCCGAGAGCTGATAAGCGCTTTCCAGATTTTCGACTGACTCGGCCGGAGTGCCGCCCAGCGTCGCCGTCAGCCAGCCCGACAGCAGCGCATCTACCGAAAACAGGCCTGCACCGTTGATCGTGAAGAACAGGAACACGGCTGCATAGAGCGTCGAAAGCTCCAGATAGGGAATACTCAAACCTGCCACCTTGACATGGTGATACATGGCAACCAGCATCGTGGAAAACAGGCCCAGTGCGGCTGGACGGGTGAACAAGCCCAGCGCCACTAGCGGCGATGCCAAGAGTTCGGTGTAGGCAGCAAGATAGCTAAAGAAAATGGGGAATGGTAGCCCAATCACTTTGACATAGGCCTCTGCAAAGCTGGGAATGTCAGAGAGCTTGTCGAGTCCGTTGTGGATCATCACCACACCCGCAATCACACGAAGCACAGTCCAGGCAATTTGCGAGGGATAGTTAGGCGTGAGGTTGGGACGTAAGGCAACGGACAATAGCCCGGTGGCGCGCTGGAGTGTATTCATAGGGGTGCGACTGGAGTAAAGGAGATTAGAGTTGATACATATCTTCATTAAGCAATATAACGAAAATTAATAATTAATACCAGTTCCCCAACGCAAATTCTCAGTGAGATTTCTCACCCAACCGTCGTGTCTTGCACCGTGTCTTGCACCGTATCTTGCACGAAATGGATTGAAGGGATGCGGAAGGAAAACCCCAACGCCTCAAGCCCCTAGCCCGAATTCCAGTCCTTTGGCGCAGTCGCGTCCTTGGCGCTTTGCATCCTGCAATGCCTGCTCAGCCCGTTGCAGCACGCTACGAGCATCGCGATCGCCCCTGGGGTCTTGCTGCGCCACGCCAAAACTGACCGTGACCGAAACCGGCCCCGCCAATGTTTCAAACGGATGACCGTGAATCGCGTTGAGCAGGCGCTCAGCCACGTCTAGCGCGGCGGTCAACGAGGTGCGCGGCAAGATAATGGCAAATTCTTCGCCACCATAGCGATAGGCCGGTGTGCCCTGTCGCAACTGGCGGCGCAAGCGCTGAGCAAGCTGGCTCAAGACCTGGTCACCGACGCTATAACCATAGGTATCGTTAATCAGCTTGAAATAGTCAATATCGCAAATAATTAGGCTAAAGGGCGGCTGCACTGTCCACAGTGCCGGCCGACTCAATTGCTGAAGCTCCTGGTCAAAGGCTTCGGCGTTGAGCAACTGGGTCAGCGAGTCGCGCAGGGGTGTTGGGGGAACCATGACTTGTAGCCGCAGGGCCGTGGTTTGCCGATGGGAGTCGTGGTGATGCTGGGCGCTGGCAAGGGCGATCGCCGCATGATCGGCCACCTGTCGCACGGTTTGCACCTCATCCAGCGCATACCACCGAACTTTGAAATAGTCCAACAGACAAATTGCCCCGAAGAAATCAGCCTGGATCAAGATTGGAATCACTAGAGCAGACGTAGCGCCCATCAGTTGCAGCCACTGTTGCAAAGCGCCAGAGGTCGCATCTGGGCGGACAGTCAAGTAAGATGCGCCACCGTCTAGGAAAGTGTCGATGATGGGTTGCCAGACCTCGCTGCGCTCTAGATGTTCTAGCGCGGGCAGTGCCATCTGCGATCGCTCCCAGTGAGCCACGGGTGCCACCCCCGCAGGCTGGAGCCGCATCACCAAGCAGCGATCGCCCATCAGCCCCTGCCCCAACTCAGCAGCGATCTGCTGCAAAATATCATCCGTTTCCAGACCTGAATTCAGCAGGTGGGCAATGCGCCCCATCAGGGCAATCTGTCGCTGCGATCGCTCAAACTTTTCTCGCCACAGCAGCGAAGTGTAGGTCAACCCAAGCTCATTCGCCAGCCGCTTGATAACGCTCAGGTCTTGCGCCGTCCAGCCCTCCAAGGAAGCGCGACTGGACCAGTCTTCCAGCGTCGGTGCGATCGCGACAGCACGGCTCAATTCTGAGTCTTCGGCCCGGTTAGGCATTGCTGAGTTTTGGGGCGATCGCCGCACTTGCAGCAGTAGTTGCAGATTGCCGCTGGTAACACCATAGGCTTCTGGGGCCAGGTTGTCGCCATCGAAGACTTGCGCCACAATCGGCACAACTAGGTCGCCCGTTTCTAGCTGGGTCAACTGAGGCGCATGGAGTTGGTCAATCAGCCACCCTGGAAAAGCACTGGGCACATAGCAGGCGATCGCCTCTCGCGGCTGCGTAGTCCGATCAAGACTAGCGTCATGAGCATCAGCCAGATTAGCGTCAGCTAGATTAGCGTCAGCATCACCCGCACCCGACCACAAATCTGCGTCGCGAAGCATTGCCCCTGCGCCCGGTGAGCTATACACACGTGCTTCGTCTGGTTTGCCCTCTAGCAAGGCCCACAGCAAACACTCAACCTGGCAGTAAGAGGCGATCGCCAGAACGGATCTTCGCAGCAGCAAGTCGGTAGGGCTTGGGGGAGCGATCGCACACTCCTCGACGATGATTTGTTGTTCTAACGGTTTCACTTTTTCACCAAACGGCCTGCGCTGCTCAAAGCGCAGAGGACAGAGAAATGCCCAAACTCAAACCCGAAGCCTCAAACTGCGTCTAGTTGTTCGTCAACCCCCGCCCTCAGCCAGTCACTCGAGGAGAACGGCCAAGTCAAAACAATATGGCAACTCCAGCATAGCCCTAGCAGTAGCCCCCGACATCCTCCGATGAGAGGGCATCTATATCTTCCAATAGGATAATCTTCCAATAGGATAGACCGACCTACCGGGATGCCCCTACGCCAGGATATACAAGGCGGTGATCTCCCAACCTACTCGTCTTTGAGGGTTGGATCTTGTTTGCTCTTTGGCTTCATATTGTTAAGCGAAATGGCCGCCGCCTGCGACAAAATTTTGTGAATTTCATCTGGTGTGAGATCACGCGGCGGGGGTGCGGCTTTTTGCGGCTGCGAGGCAGACTGGCGAGGTCTGTCTGACCAACCACATTTCATGCAAACTTGACGACCCGAAGACTTCAGCGGCGGCCCCAACCGATGCTGGCATTTTGGGCAATTGTCGAGTGGCATAGGCAATCGGCAGCAAATCAACGAAACACGTTAGTCCAGTTACCCACAAGGGTTAACGACAAGATTAAACCAGCCCAAACCAGTCTGTTGGGAGAATTTCCTTGGTTAGATCAGCTTAGATCATCAGCTTAGATCATAGGATAGCCTTGTGACACAGCAGACTGCATAAGAGGGTGTTTGAAAGGGGCGAGAAAAGAGGTTTGAACCCATCCCCACGAACCTCAAAGCACCTCAAAAAATTAAAAATTAGGGAAGTTTCTCAGTGTTTCTGCGCCGGTAGTGGCGACTTTAGTCGCCAGACTCACTGACAGCAGGACTGTTTCAACCATCCTCCAAGATTAGAATGCCCTGCTGTCCTATCAACTGCTTTATAAAAATTGGCTTCTAAACTGGCTTACACAGGACTTACGCAGAGACACTAAATATGAGGGGTGACACTGCTCAATCGCATAGGCAGGCTTGGCGACTTCAATTGCTCAATCAAATAGTTCGATAGCAACCGCGTCTTGAGTTGGTATACCGT
>JBDNCP010000162.1:0-10270 GCA_046719575.1 Cyanobacteriota bacterium | reverse complement strand
TTTGTCACCGCGACCAATTGCCAAAGCTTTATAATCCCAACTTTTTTCATGAAGATTCTCGTCCGCTTTTGCTCTACGGATGCCTTTGAGGAAGCAGCATCTAATAATCACTAAAGAAGGTACCGAACTTTTCGCTAGAAACCGCCTTTATAGTCAGCTTTTCTATCAAAGCAATGCTACACATTTCTTAAAACTGACCTAGACATGCAGATTATCTAAGTGAATCTTTGCAATCAGGAAGGTTTCTGAAAATTACCATCTACTTCTTAATTTGCAGGACTCTTAATTATGCCAATGTCAACCAAGCAGGGACAAACTCAGGGAGTCGTTAAATCTGATCATTATGCTAAATCTGATAATTATTTGGAATCATCCACTGTAAAGCAATCCCCAGCCAGATCAAGAATTGAGATTATCCACGAAATCAAGACGCTTGTTCCTGCTGGTGCCCCCGAGCCAGAAGATGAGCAGGTTTTAAGCCAACTAAAAATCTTGACACAGGAACTGACCAAGGTCTACCAAGCGGCTGGTCAACTGAGGGAAGATCCCTTCTCGGATGCATGGAACCGTCGAGTTCACTGCTACCGCGATCAGGTCAAAGAACAGGTCAAAGGTCGGCGGATCTTGGTGACGGGTGGAAGAGGCTGTGTCGGCAGTCAACTCATCCAGGAACTAAAGACCTTTGAGCCTGAGAAAATTATTTGTCTCGATCTGATGGGGGATGAACCCTCTCCCTCAAGCGCAAAAGACGATTCTGCCGATCAACTCACATTTTATGGCGTTGATATCAGAGATCAAAACGGGTTGGAAAAAGTTTTTCTTCAAGAAAAGCCCGAACTCGTGTTTCATTTGGCGGCCATTCGTCTCCCTGGAATGGCAGAACAGCGTGTCAGAGATGCTGTTTCAACTAATATCATTGGAACTCATAATGTGATTCGATTCTGTGAAAAATACAGAGTCAAAAGGTGTATCTTTTCCTCTACAGGAAAAGCGTCACGCTATGTCACTGGCGAGGTCTATGCAGCCACTAAGAAGGTTTGTGAATGGCTTTTTGACCAAGCGGCTCAATCAGGCTCGACGATCTATGGCATGGTGAGGTTCACTCACATGCTGGATAACAGTGCGGCCTGTGAGCAGTTTGACCAGCAGGTTAAGCGCGGAAAGATTGTTAACATCCATGCTCCTGACAAGTATGTTTGTGGTCAAAATGTTCATGAAGCAGTCAGCTTGCTGCTCAACAGCCTGGTCGTTTCTAGACCTGGAAAACTGGAATTTTTGGTCTGTCGAAATCTGGGTTGGCCGGTTGAAACCCTAGAGGTTGCTTTATACAAGATTCTGCAATCTGGAAAGAATATTCCAATTTATTTCCAGGGTTCGCCAGTCGGCTATGAAGAAGGCTTCTTTCGGGGCAATGTGGATTGGGATGATCCCTCAGCGTTTAACCTGTTAGTGAATGCGATTGAAAAAGTGTCGAGTCGAGTTGATGCTTCCGGTGACTTTATTGTTACTCCTGTTTTGCCCTGCTGTTTTGAGCGTTTAGAAACTGAGTTGGCTGCTGTGCGGCGGGTTCTCAATGCCCCTGGAAGCACCGATAGCCAAATTAAGCAGGTGCTAGCCGATTGCATTATGAAGGTTGCCCGTTCTATTTATTCTCAAGCACCGATTGAGCTGCTCTCAAAGGTGCTGAATTGGGGCACTGATCCCGACTATCTCCAGTTAGATTGTGCAACGCTGGATAGCCATCAACCGACAATTCGCCTGTTTGTTGAAAGTCTTGCTGCCAAGTATCAAGTCAGGGCCAGTCAGCGTTGACACGGCTGCTAAAATAAGTCTGGAATAAACCAGTCGATGATGCGCTTTGAGCAGGCTGAGTTTGACGTGCAATGCAGGTTCAATGGTTGAGCAACTGTTTGAAACTGTTTGAAACTCTCCTCTGATGCACTATGGCAGCAACCCTCTTTCATCTGGCGTTTCCGGTTAGTGATCTAACCAAGGCCAAAGCCTATTATGCTGATGGACTAGGCTGCGAGATTGGTCGCGAAAACGCCAGTTCAGTAATTATGAACCTCTACGGGCATCAGATCGTGGCGCATCTGGCTCATGAGCCGCTCACGCCCCAGCGCGGCGTATATCCCCGTCATTTTGGCGTGATTTTTACCGACGAGGCTGATTGGGAAGCCTTGCTAGCGCGATCGCAGCGGTTGGGTCTGCGCTTTTATCAGATGCCCAAGGAGCGCTTCGTCGGCACTCCCTTGGAACACCGCACATTTTTTCTAGAAGACCCCTTCCACAACCTAATGGAGTTTAAGTTTTATCGCCATGCCAGCGCGATTTTTGGGCAGGCAGAGTTTGCCCAAATTGGAGATACGACGGGCTGAGGAAAGGCAATTCGCAGTTGAGGAGACCTGGTTTAGCGACTGTCTATACAATGCTTCTTAAAGATTAATGTCTCTTGAGGGGGCCTCTTAATCTCTTAATTAAGAATAAGGGGACTTTCTTGGAGGGTGTTTGAAACGGGAAAGATGGTTAAAACCATCACTACAAGCCTCAGGGGGTTTCTCGGTGTTTCTGCGCTTGTAGTGGCGACTTTAGTCGCCAGGTTCACTTAAGGCAGGACTTTTCAAACATCCGCTTGGGCGGCCGCTTTAGGGCATTGTTCAAGAGAATCGCTCGCCCCGCTCCGCTCCGCTCCTCGCTTCAGCGACTCACGAGTCCTCCCTCAAATTACTGCAAGGTGTGTCAGGTTTCCTGATCCCGGCGACCGACGGCGGAAGAAGGAAAATATTACACACTGTTTTGGGACGATGCGCCGGTTGACGGCTGATCGCGGCTGGTCGCGGCAGTTTAGCCAAAGGGCGATCGCCCCAGAGAGCAAAATTTTCTGGCAGGATGTCCTGGCAAGATTTCACAGCATTGAGGGGCAAAGCGTGAGTAAGAAATATCACTGGCTGGATCTGGCGGAGTACGCATCGCTGGTGGGCTTGGGCGTGGGTTCTGTCGCCTCTTTCACCACGTCACAACTGGTCTACACCTCTGCGCCAATTTCGCTGCTGGTGTTGCTCAATTTGGCCAACCGCAGCCGATTTGAGCAATCTATGCAAAATCAGGTCGGCGTGGCCATCGACGAAATCGAAAAGCGCCTCTCGATGCATGTAGAACTGCTGAATCAGCAGATTGGCTCCCTCCCGACACCAGAGATGATGGGCAGCCTGAAAAAATCCATGCTGGTGAAAAGTCGAGAAGCGTCGGAAGCGTTTGCCGCCGACCTGAAAACCTTGCAGCAGGATTTGCAAATTCGGCTGGATGCGCTGGAGGCGGGCGACCTGGGCAGCGTGCGCGGCGAGGTGCGGCGGTTGCGCGACCAATATAGCCAGCTTTGCGACGATATGGTGCATATCACCGAGCGGCTGCACGACCTATCTAGCTCACGCCAGGTGGAGGATCTGGAAACGGCGATCGCCCAGATTCGCTCCGACACCGCCCACCTGAAAACCAACCTACAAGTCCTTAGCGACCAGACGCGCCCCGCCCTCAACACGCTGCAAGAGCAGATCAATCGGCTCAATCGCCAGTTTCAGGCCCTGCCGCCGCCCTTCGATGCCAGCACGCTGCGCCAGGAAGTGTCGGAGCTGATTCGCATGGTGTCTGACTTGGTGCCCCGGCGCGACTGGACCGCACTGGTGACCGAAATGCAGTCGCTCTATGAGCAGCAAGACTCGCAGGCGCGGGCTGAGGAACTGCTGCGGCGTAAGGTGCAAGACTTGACCCAGCAACTGCGCGACCAGCCCAGCCGCGAAACGCTACACTCGCTCCAGCAGCAGGTTAACACCCTGAGCCAGCAGGTAGCAAATTTGCCGCCCCCCTTTGATCCGACCTCTCTGCGGCGAGAAATTGCTCGCCTGCTGCGGGTGGTGGGCGATCTGGTTCCTCAGCGAGATTTTAGCGGCTTGGTCAGACAGGTTCGCGCCTTGCAGCGACAGCAGGAATTTCAAATGCAGGTTGAGCAAGCGCTGCAAGCGGAACTACGGGTCATCAGCCAGCAGTTGCAAGATCTAATAGCTGAAAATCGCGCAGAAACGAGCGATCGCCCCCCTGCCCTGGCTTCCAGTGCTGCCCCTGCTGAAACTGCCGAAACTGCTGAAACTACTGAAACCGCCGAAGCGCTGTTTAAGGCTCAAGTCGAAGCGATGCTGCGGCAAGAGCTACAGCGCATCAGCCAGCAGTTGCAAGCGCTCCCTACGGGCGGCACCTTTCAGATGCAGATTGAAGCGACAGTGCTGGGCGTACTGCAAGAGCTAAACCAGCACCTCCGCACCTATCCGACGGGGCCGCGCTACGAGTTTGTCCTGGATTTTCGCGGCGGCCCCTCTGCCGAAGCCGATGCTGCCACAGCCCTGCATCCTGCGCTGTACGACGATTTTACGGCAGCAGCGCTGCTCGATGTGCCCAGCAGTCGCCTCGTGCTAGAGCAAGCGCTAGACACCACGGGCGATCGCCTGTTGGTCACGCTGCCCTGGTCGAGCCAGTGCCCCATCGATCGCCCAATGGTGCGCCGCCTGCACGATTTTCTGGCCCAGGGTCGGCAATTGGCAATTGGCTGGTGCTACAGCGCCGACCAGGATTTGCCCCGCTTTCTCAGCGCGATGGTGCAGCGGTGGCACACCACATCCCAGCAAGCCCGCAGCCTGCAAGAGACGCTGCAAAACCTGCTGGAACTAAAGCGGCAGTTTCCCAGCCAGTTTCAATTCAAGATTTTGGGAACGCGGGAGAATTTCCTTGTGTCCGACGACCGCTACGCTGTGCTGGGGCTGGATGAGTCGCTGGTGAACGACCTGGGCATTCCCCATTTGGAACTCAAACTGCGAACCAGCGACCCTGCCACCGTGCAGCAGTTGACCCAGCGGTTTGAAAATCCGGTGCTGCATCCGACCGATGTGCAGTCTCACTGGAATCGGGCTGTGACCCGCTATGAACTGGGCGACCCACAGGGGGCCCTCAGCGACGTGGAGCAAATTTTACGCATTCGCCCAGATCAGGCGCTGGCGTGGAATCTGCGCGGGCTGTGTCACGACGACTTGGGCGAGCGACAGCAGGCGATCGCCGACTTTAGCACCGCCCTCCAACTCGACCGCAACCAGATGGATGCCCACTGCAACCGGGGCTATCTGCGCTCAGAGCAGGGCGACCTGATTGGGGCGATCGCCGACTTTACCAACGCCCTCACCATCCAGCCCAATTGCGCCATGATCTACTTTTTCCGGGGGCTGGCCGCGCAAAGGCTGGGCGAAATCAAATCCGCCTTCCGCGACTATGCCGCCGCCATCCAGCTTGCGCCCGACGTGCCCACGCCCTACTACTATCGGGGGTTGGCGCGGTCTGGCAACCCCGCTGGGGCGATCGCCGACTTGCAGCAAGCCCTCGAACTCTTCGCCCAGCAGGGCAACGAAACCAATGCCCGCAAAGTCTTTAGCCACCTCCAGCGGCTCACCAAAACCCGCCAAGGCACTCCATCTGTCTTGGACCCCGATGCCGTGCCCGATGCTGCACCGATCCCCGTGGCGATCGCCTTCGAGGAAAATTAGAGACCAGCCCTGCCCCTTACATGCCCATAATCTCGTAGCCCGCATCCACATACAGCACTTGCCCCGTGATGCCCGTAGACAGGTCGCTGCACAGAAATGCCGCCGCGTTGCCCACCTCGGTCTGAGTGACAGTGCGCCGCAGGGGAGCGACCTCTTCGACATGGTGAATCATGTCCAAAATGCCGCCCACCGCAGAGGAGGCCAGCGTCCGAATTGGCCCGGCCGAGATGGCATTGACCCGGATATTTTGCGGACCCAGTTCTGCCGCCAGATACCGCACGTTCATCTCCAGCGCTGCTTTAGCCACACCCATGACGTTGTAATTGGGCACGACGCGCACACCGCCCAAATAGGTCAACGTCACGACTGCACCGCCCTCAGTCATCAGCGGCTTGGCCGCACGACAAAGCTGCACCAGCGAATAGGCGCTCACATCCAGCGCTAGGTTAAATCCCTCACGGGATACGTTGCTAAAGTCGCCGCTGAGGTCGTCGCGGTTGGCAAAGGCCAGACAGTGGATCAGCACATCTAGCCGCCCCCACTTTTCGCGCACCGTTTCAAACGCCGCCTCCACTTGCTCATCATTTTGCACGTCGCAGGGCACAAACAGGCTGGGCTGGAGCGGCTCGACCAGTTCAGCCACTTTCTTTTCTAGCTTGCCTTTGTCGTCGGGTAGGTAGGTAATGCCCAGGTTTGCCCCAGCTTTATGAAGCTGTTGGGCGATGCCCCAGGCAATCGAGCGATTGTTGGCAATGCCTGTCACGAGCGCATTTTTTCCGGTGAGGTCGAGCATGGTTAACAGCGTCTAAATTTTCGAGGGCAATTCACAAAATACTCAAAAACGGGGCAGGAAGGATAGGGGCGTGAGGGCGTGAGGGCGTGCGGGCGTGAGATAGAAATTTTTTTCTGAAATTGTATCTCTTAGATACAATTGCGATATGCTGACTGGAACATGGGGTTGCAAAGGCGATCGCCCAGTCTACCAGAGCCGGATTTGGGTTCGCTCGATCGGGTTTCATCAATGGCGCAAACGCAGAAATCGGTATCGAAACGATCATTCTTCCTTTAGAAGCGTGTTTTTAGATACAAAAAACGGCCCCGAACTTAGTTTAAGTGTTCTAAGACTTCATTTATTCCCGGTTTTCTGCCCTTGGGCAAAATCTGGGTTTCGCTTTCGTCTCTCGTTTTAGTCGTATTTTGGTCATATTTTGGTCATATTCGGCCACTGAGGGCACTGGGAATCGAACGGTATGGTTGCCTCACACGAAAAGCCTCTAGCAGATGTGTTTCGCCAGTTGAGTGGCGGTGCCTTTCCACCGATGGTGGAAACCTTTGACCGGGGAAAGACGATTTTCTTTCCGGGAGATCCGGCGGAGCGGGTCTATTTCTTGCTCAAGGGCGCGGTGAAGCTGTCGCGGGTGTACGAGGCGGGCGAAGAAATCACCGTGGCGCTGCTGCGAGAGAATAGCGTGTTTGGGGTGCTGTCGCTGATTACGGGACAAAAGGCAGACCGATTTTATCATTCCGTCGCGTTTACGCCAGTGGAGTTGCTGTCGGTGCCGATTGAGCAGGTGGAAAAGGCGCTGAAGGAAAACCCAGACCTGTCGATGCTGATGCTGAAGGGGCTATCGTCACGGATTTTGCAAACCGAAATGATGATTGAAACGCTGGCCCACCGAGATATGGGGTCGCGCCTGGTCAGCTTTTTGCTAATTTTGTGCCGCGATTTTGGTGTCCCGACTTCGGAGGGCATTACGATTGACCTGAAGTTGTCTCACCAGGCGATCGCCGAAGCGATTGGCTCGACCCGCGTGACGGTGACGCGACTGCTGGGCGATCTGCGCCAAGATCGCATGATCTCCATTCACAAAAAGAAGATCACGGTTTACAACCCGGTGGCGCTGAGTCAGCAATTTACGTAGACAGAAGAGAATAGGGAATCAGGGCTGGGGAGCCGGCCTTGCTTTAGGACATTTACTAGGACGCTTATAAAAATCAGGAATCAGGGCGACGGCTAGCCTAACGAGGCAACAGTCCAACTGGAGGCCAATCGGGTAGCGCGTTTTGCGGTGTTGCAGGGGCCAGGCGACTGCGAGCTACGCCGTTCAACGGCACAATTGCAGTATGGTGTAGCTGAGTGTGAGTTTTATCGGCAATGACCACCGGGCTGGTCTTGATTGCGGCAATTTTGGTGCTGGGGGCTGTGGTGGCCACGGTGGGCGATCGCCTTGGAATGAAGGTGGGCAAGGCCCGTCTCAGCCTGTTTGGCCTGCGTCCCCGTCAAACTGCCACGCTGATCACTGTGATGACGGGGATTTTGATCTCGGCGATGACCTTTGGCATTTTGTTTGCGGTCGATGACCAACTGCGGACGGGGGTGTTTGAGCTAGAAGACGTGCAGCAGGAGCGCGACGCGGCGCTGGCAGAGCTAAACCAGGCGCAGCAGCAAACCGCCGAAGTGCAGCGACAGCGCGATCGCGCCGAACGAGAACAGCAGGCCGCCCAGCGCCGACTGCGCCGCACCAATGAATCTCTGCAAGCGGCGATCGCCCAAGAAACCCGCACCCGTGAGGAATTGCAAAGCACCCAGTCCCAGTTGAGCCGTGTCGCTGCCAACTATCAGCAAGCCCAGACGTTGCTTACAGACGTATCGCAGCAGGCGACACAGCTTCGGGCTGAAATCCAACAACTCCAGGCCGACCGCCAGCGGCAGCTTGCCCAGCGCGACCGAGACGTAGCCGAGCGCGATCGCCAAATCGCCGAACGCACCGCCCAAATCCGCGAAAAAGAATTGCAGCTAGAAGACCTAGAGGCCCAGCGCAGCGCCCTGCTAGCAGAAGTGCAAACCCTAGAACGCGAGTTTCAAGGGCTACGCCAGGGCAGTGTGGCAGTGCTGAGAAACCAGCCTATGGCCTCCGGAGTAGTGCGCGTCATCACGCCAGAGGCCGCCCCCAGTGCGGTCAATCGCCTCCTGCAAGAAGCCAACCGCTTCGCCAGCCAGCGCATCCAACCTGGCACGGTCAATGTAGACAAGCAGGTGATTCAGATTACCAATGCCCAGGTAGAGCAGTTGATTAATCAAATTCAGGACGGCAAAGATTATGTCGTGCGGATTTTGTCGGCAGGTAACTATATCATTGGCGAACCCTGTGTATTGGCGGGCGAGGCTTGTATTCAGGTGTATGTCAACGCTGCGCCCAATCAGGTGGTGTTTCGCGAGGGCGATCTGGTGGTCACGATTGCCCTCGATCCCAGCCGGATGCGCGATGAAGAACTGGTGGAGCGCGTAAATCTGTTGATTGCCAACGCACAGTTTCGCTCCCGGCAGGCGGGGGTATTGGGCGATGTGCTGCAAATTGCGGACGGACAGACTGAGGCCGTGGTTAGGTTATTGCAAGACATTCGAGCCTACGGTCGCCCGGTAGAGCTACATGCGATCGCCTCTGAAACCATCTTCACCGCTGGACCCGTGCGGCTCGACTTGGCTGCTGTGCAAAATGGGCGGGTTTTGTTTAGCACTGACAACCGCATCAATCCAACGCCGCCACCTCAGCGATCGCCCCTGATTCCCTAACGCCAACCAGCTAAACCGCCCTGTTATCTGTCGCCGTTTACTGCTGCCGTTTGCCCATGTCCTATTCCACTTCTGCACCCGAAGCCTTAGGGCAGCCCGTGATTCTGGGTTTCGATCCGGGTCGGCAAAAGTGTGGAATAGCCGTCATGGGGGTCGATCGCAATTTGTTTCTGCATCAAGTCGTCGCAGCCGAGCGGGCGATCGCCACCATCCAGTCTCTCCGTCAGCAATACCCGATTTCGCTGCTGGTCATGGGCAATCAAACCAGTGCCCGCCAGTGGAAACAATCCCTGAGTGAAGCCTTTGCCGACCCCATCCGCATAGTCATGGTCGATGAACGCTACTCGACGCTAGAAGCCCGCGATCGCTACTGGCAAATGTATCCCCCCACTGGCTTGCAGCGCCTTTTGCCCCAGGGAATGCGAACCCCGCCGCGCCCCATTGACGACATTGTGGCCATCCTGCTGATCGAGCGCTACCTCGATCGCCTCTCCAAGCCAGTTTAGACAGCTTAAAAGCAACCCAATTAAAAGCGACCCACCAGAAGCGACCCAGACGCAACCGGGGCGAGTCTCAAATTTCTGCCCGAATGGTAAACGAATAGTCGCCACCCAGCTCTAACTGATAGTCGCTGCGTTCCAGAAAACGCTCCAACGGGTCTTTGATCAGCGCCCGCCCCAAAGACGGCTGCACAATCAGTTGCCCCTGCCGAAAGCACCACTGAAATTGCCACTCATAGGCATTAGCCCGTACCTCGCCTTCGATTTTGCCCTGCTGCCAGGATTGATGGGTAATCCGAACGTAGGCGGTGGTTTCAGGAAGGCGCTTGCTCATCGAGGAATGAAGGGGTCAAATGCTTTCCACTATAGGCACGGGGCCGGGGCAAGTTCAAGGGCGATCGCTATCAACCTCAAACAACATTCTCAGAAAACACTGACGAAACCACCCAAAACCCCAATCCCCACGAGGCTGCGATGAGGGCTGCGATGAACGCTCCACATGCAATGGAAAATCGCCATAAAAATGCCATAAGAATACTGCACAAAAGAATACTGCACAAACCCAATTGCGTAGAGTTCGTGCAGCACTCTTGCAGCATTCTTGCAGCATTCTT
>JBDNCP010000161.1:0-10526 GCA_046719575.1 Cyanobacteriota bacterium | reverse complement strand
AATCTGTCAAATGAAGCCTGGGTCAAGGATCGCGACTGGGCGATCGCCAATCAGATTACGGGCTTTGCAGGCTATCCACTGGCAATTGGCGATCGCGTGATTGGCGTGCTGGCGGTCTTTAGCCATCGCCCACTGTCGCCAGAGTTTTTGGAGGTGCTGCAAAGTCTCTGCACTACGCTGGCCGTGATGATCGATGCAGGACAGCGACAGCGGCAGGACGAAACGGCGATCGCCGCTCTGCGTCCTGGTTCGCCTATGCCGCTGCTCTCAGAGCAAATAGCCCAATGGCTGCCGCCGACGCGCCTCAGCTTGGTGGGCACCGAGCGGGTGCTGTCTCCGGCGATCGCCTGTCTGTTTTTGCGGCTGGCAGAGGTGCTGCACGGGCTATCTTGCACTTACTGCCGCCTCAGCTACGAACCGCATCAGGTGATTCTAGAGGCGATGATTGTGCCCCCCGGTTTTGCTGCCAATCGCCTGAAAGACTGGAGTGAAGCGGCCTTTGGTGAGTTCCCTCTAGCGGCGACCTGTTTGCGAGGCACGCTGCAACTCCTCCCCAACCCATCGCAAAACGTGCTGCAAGTCGTGTTGCAACTGCCCGATGCGGTGGCGGCAGTTGGGCCGACCGTGCGCGTCGTCTGCACTAGCGCGATTGTGCAACTCGCCCTGGCGCAACTAGCGGTTCTGGCCGGGCTATCCGTAACGCCATCGGTCGGCCCTGCTGAGGAGGCAGACGTACCGCTCATCACCGATGACCCAGCGGCGGCGGCCCGCGCCCGTCGGGTGTTGTGGCTGCAAACCCGATCCCAGCCATTGCCCACGCTGCCAGCCGCCGTTTTGGGCCGCATTGAGCTGGACATTACCCCAGATCAACTGCACCAAGCCGTCGAAACCGTGCTGCGGGATCAGCCCTGGCCGCCCCCGCTGGGCGAAGACCTCAAGGGGTTATCAGAGCGAGAGCGAGAGATTTTGGGACTGCTGGCCCAGGGGTTGCGCGATCGCGACATTGCCGATCGCCTGATCATCAGCGAAAGCACGATCAAGTTCCATCTCAACAACGTCCTGTCCAAACTCCAGGTTCAGACTCGCTATCAGGCGATTTATCAGGCCACCCGCAATGGCTGGATTTAGAGCCTTTTGGGGAAACGCAGGGCGCTGGGTCAATCAGCGCGCGGGCGGCGCAGGGTTTAGGATCTGTTTTTTAATTTGGTCTATCTACTTAGAAACAGGACAGTTAGAAACAGAACAGTGTGACTGAGGCGGCTTTAGGCCCATCGTGCCGAATCGCTCACTGCTGGTCTGGGTTTGCGTCCCCACCAGGCAAAACAGGCTGGCATAAGCCACCAGACCTAGCGGCGATCGCCCAATTTGTCTAGATAAGTGGCGATATAAGTGGCGATATAAGTGGCGATCGCTCTTAACACAGAAAACCCTCAAAAAGGAACACTTAGATAAACCAGTAGCTAACCGCAATACCGCTAAGTTATGGTACTTCCAAAATACGCAACGATAAATACGTAACGATAAAAAAGTAGCGATCGCTTCTTAATTAAAACACTCTAGAAAACTGACCCCATCCACTGATTCTGTAAAAGATGCAGCCTAGAAAAATCTTTTCTTTAAATAAGCCTGAGTTGGCTTACTTCAGGGGAATAGGTCAACATCTCTCAGTTTTTGAGGATTTCATTTTGCTAAGAGCGAAATAAGGATTTGCGTGGATTCGTCGGGTATTCTGGAACACTAGAAACAAAACACTCATTTTTTTATCGATTCCTGTTTTCTGCGCTGCTAGGCGATCCAGAATTCATGTCGATACGTCTTTTTAAGAATCGCTTTTAAAGATTGGGCTTGGTCGGGCTTGGGAGCAGCAAATGGAAGCACAACCTTCTTATGGCGCAATGTTCCGCGAGGTTTTTCAGGCAAATCCGGCGGCAAGTCTGCTGCTGTCTTTTCCCGAAGGACGGATTCTGGAGATTAACGAGGCGTTTTGCAAACTAGTGGGCTGGAGCGCCAGCGAGTTGACGGGACAGCAGGTTGCCGAAACTGGAATCTGGGCGGCGGAGAGCAGCTACGAACGGCTCGTGCAGCAGATCCAGACAGATGAAGCCGTAAGCGCGATCGCCGACTGTTTTCGGACTCGTGGGGGCGACCTCCAGCCTGCGCTGCTGTCGGCGCGGGTCCTGTCGTTTGGCGATGAGTCGCGCCTGTGGATCACGGCGATCGCCCAACCCGCCGCACCTGCTGCCCCTGCTCCACCGATTTATGATCCGATCGCAAATCAGGTGCTGGATCACGCGGCGGCATCCATTGGGCAGTTTCGCCTGTATCTCGATCGCACTTGGCAGTATGACTATATCTCGGCGGGGTGCGAGCAGGTGTTTGGCTTTTCTGCCGCAGAGCTAGTGGGTGGTCTGTGGATAGAACGGCTGCTGCCGGAGGATCGGGAGTATGTCGTTTCAGCAGAAATCGAAGCGCTTTTGGCGGGGCGATCGCGCCGCATGGAGTACCGATTTCTACACAAAGACGGCAGCCTGCGGTGGATCGCCAGCCATGTGTCGCCCCGTTGGGATGCCGCAGAACACTGCTGGCGAGTCGCGTTTGTGGATATAGACATCACCGAGCAAAAACGACTGGAAGCCGAATTGAAAGCCACTAGCACTGCTCTGCGCCACAGTGAAGAACGATTTCACCAAATCGCCCAGAGCATCCAGCAATTTATCTTTATCCGCGATGCCCAGACGCGGCAGTGCCTCTATGCCAGTCCAGGCTACGAAACCATCTGGGGGCGCAGTTGCGACAGCCTGTATGAAGATCCCATGTCCTGGATGGAAGCGGTGCATCCAGACGATCGCCCAGATGTGGAGGAAGTTGTAGAGTGCCAGTTTCAGGGCGATCGCATTTTGCACGAATATCGCATTTTCTGGCCCGATGGCACGCTCCGCTGGGTGCGGGCGGAGGTGTTTCCTGTGTTGGATGAAGCGGGCAACTTTACTCGCTGCGCGGGCATCATTGAAGACATTACAGAGCGCAAACGGCTAAAAGCAGAACAGCAAGCTGCCGAAACGGCTCTGCGCGAGAGCGAAGAACGTTTTCAGCAAATTGCCAGCCATGTAAACCAGCTTTTTTGGGTGTGCGATGCCCAGACGGGTCAGTATCTCTATGTCAGTCCCGCCTATGAGCGGATTTGGGGGCGCAGTTGCGAAAGCCTCTACCAACATCCAGAATCCTGGCTGGAGGCGGTGCATCGGAGCGATCGCCCTGCGGTTTTGGCCTACCTGTCCCACCAGCGCGAGGGCAGAGCCACACATTGTGAATATCGCATCGTTCGCCCCAATGGTGCAATCCGCTGGGTGCAAGCAGATGTCTTTCCGGTCAGAGATGAGACGGGAAAGGTCATTCGCTTTGTGGTTGTTGCTGAAGATTTCACTCAGCGCAAACACGCCGAACTGGGGCGAGATCTAGCCGAAGCTGCCCTGCGAGACTCTGAGAAACGATTTTCGTCCTTCTTTCGCTGTAGCCCAGCGGCGATCGCCGTTTCCTGCCCGTCTACGGGGCAATATATCGAGGTCAACCCTGCCTTCGAGCAATACACCGGATACACCCGCAATGAGGTAATCGGCCGCACTGCGGGCGAGCTAAATCTGTGGGTCAACCTGTCTCAGCGCGATCGCCTACTGCGACAGGTGCAAAACCAGGGCAGCGTGACGAATTTCGAGTTTCAACTCCGCCGCAAGGATGGAGAGATCCGCACAGTTTTAATGACGGCTGAGTGCTACGAAATCGACGGATACAACTATTTAATGACCGTCGGGGTCGATATTACCGATCGCAAGCAAGCCGAAGCCGCCCTAAAAGCCAGCGAACAGCACCGACGGCTGGCCCTAGAGCTGACTCAAACGGGCAGTTGGGAATTTAATGTCGCCACCGGAGAAGCCATCTGGAGCGATAGCCACTTCCGCCTGATGGGGCTGCGACCCAGAACATACCCCAGCAACTACACCACCTGGCGCGATCGCGTCCATCCAGACGATCTGGAGTGGGTAGAGCAGGCCTTTCAGCAGGCGCTAGCGCAACGGACACTGCTAGAAGTGGAATATCGCGTGGTGCATCCCGACGGCACTGAAATCTGGGTGCTGACCAAGGGGCAGGGCATCTACGACGAAACGGGTCAGCCGCTCCGCATGACGGGCGTAATGATAAATATCACCGAGCGCAAACAAGCCGAAAAAGAACTGGCCGAAAGTCGGGCGTTGTATCAATCGCTGACCGACGTAATGCCGCTGTTCCTCTATCGCAAAGATTTGAGCGATCGCATCACTTTTGCCAATCGCGCCTACCTGGATCTATTGGGCATGACCCTTGAGGAATGCATCGGCAAAAACACCCGTGACATTGTGCCCCCCGATTTAGTCGTGCAGTGCCTAGAGGCCGATGAGCATATTTTGCGAACCGGAGAACCCCTCAGCCGCGTCGAAATGTCGGAAGCCACGGGCGATCGCCAATACTTCCAAACCATGAAAAGCCCGGTATATGACCCCAGCGGGCAGATTGTCGAAATTCAGGGCATGTGCTGGGAGATTACCGACCGCATCAAAACCGAGAAATCTCTAGAACTGCACAGCCTCATCGTGCAAAACATGGCCGAAGGCGTGTGCCTCGTGCGGGCGATCGACGGCATCATCGTCTACGCCAACCCCAAATTTGAGGCCATGTTTGGCTATGAAAGCGGCGAACTCAACGGCAAACACGCCTCCGCCGTGAACTATGAAGACGACACGCTGGATGCCCAAGAAGTCCACCGCAACATCGCCTATCACCTCAATACCTACGGCGAATACAGCTACACTATCTGCAACCGCAAAAAAGACGGCACCCCCTTCTGGTGTCGTGCCAACACGGTCCGCTTTGACCACCCCGACTATGGCATCGTCTATGTCGCCGTCCATGAAGACATTACCGAACGACGACAGGCTGAGCTAGCGCTTCAGGAAATGAGTATTGCCATGAGCAACGCAATCGAGGGCATTGCGCGGCTCGATCCACAGGGGCAATACCTCTCGGTAAACCGAGCCTACGCAGCGATCCTGGGCTATTTACCCGAAGAAATGACTGGCATGGACTGGCGGCAAACCGTTCATCCCGACGACCTGGCGATCGCCACAGCGGGCTATGACACCATGCTTCAACAAGGCAAGTCCGAGCTAGAGTTGCGGGGCATCCGCAAAGATGGCTCTGTCTTCTATAAGCAGGTCATCATGGTCTCTGCCTATGACCAGGAGCAGCAATTCACTGGGCATCACTGTTTCATGAAAGATATCAGCGATCGCAAACAGGCAGAAGCGGCGCTCGCTAGAGAACTAGCCTACCGCAAAGCCCTATTTGAAGCCTCAGTCGATGGCATTGTCGTCCTCTCTGATGGAATCATCCTAGAAGCCAATGCCAGTTTTGCCCAAATGCTGGGCTACTCAATAGAAGAAGTCAAGAATCTAACCGTCGCTGATTGGGACGCGCAATGGACAGCGGAAGAACTGCTGCAAGTCAAAGCCCAGTTCAAAAACCAGAGCCACAGGTTTGAAACGCGCCACCGCCGCAAAGACGGCTCCATTTATGAAGTCGAAATTAGCGCCAACCCGGTCAATTGGGACGGGCAAGAAGTTCAGCTTTGTATCTGTCGAGATATTAGCGATCGCAAGCGCACCGAGCTAGAGCTAAAGCAAGCCAAAGAAACGGCCGAGGCCGCAAACTCTGCAAAAAGCACCTTCCTGGCCAACATGAGCCACGAATTGCGGACTCCGCTAAATGCCATCCTTGGATTCAGCCAGCTTCTAGCCTACGATCCCCTACTCAACGACGGCCAGCGAGAGCAATTGGAAATTATCAACCACAGCGGCGAACATTTGCTGAGCTTGATTAATGACATTTTGGAAGTCTCGAAGATCGAGGCAGGTCGAATCAAGCTTAATATCAGCAGTTTTGATCTGTATCAACTGCTAGATGGACTGATGCAACTGCTGCGTTTTAGAGCATCTGAGAAGAGCGTTTCACTGGTTTTAGATCGCGCCCCAGATCTACCGCAATATGTGGTTGCCGATGAAGGTAAGCTGCGGCAGATCTTACTCAACTTACTTGGCAATGCCATCAAATTTACCGAAGCGGGTAGCGTGACCCTGCGGGCCCTAGTCGCCGAAGCACCAGCTCACTCGTCCGTCAATCTTTCGCAGTCGCACTCTTCTCCAGTTCAATGGCTCCAGTTTGAAGTCATCGACACGGGCTGCGGCATTGCTGCTGAAGAAATCGAGGATCTCTTTAATGCCTTCGTGCAGGCGAAGCATAGCCACCGAGCCAGCGAGGGGACGGGTTTAGGGCTAACGATTAGCCGTCATTTTGTGAACTTAATGGGGGGTGATATCCGCGTTCAAAGTGTGTTGGGGCAGGGCAGCACCTTTGCGTTTGATATCCAGGTGCAAGTAGAAGATGCGGCTGCGGTGCTGCCGTCTGTCGAGCCTCGCCGCGTGTTGACCCTAGCGCAAAATCAGCCCCCCTGCCGGATTTTGATTGTGGAAGACCAGTGGCAAAATCGCCAGCTTTTAGTAGAAATGCTGACGGCGATTGGGTTCGAGATTCAAGAGGCGACTGATGGGCATGAGGCGATCGCCCGCTGGTCTACCTGGCATCCCGATTTGATCCTGATGGATTTGCGAATGCCAGGTATGAACGGCCTAGAAGCCGTTCGACAGATCCGCCAAGATGAACAAACGCTCCAGTCTCAAGTGCAAACACCTGGCAATCCAAATCCCCCTTCCGTCCAGGCAACTAAAATTATTGCCCTAACGGCCGATGCGTTTGAAGAAACCAGAGCAACGGCATTAGAGTCTGGTTGCGATGACTTTATTCGCAAGCCCGTTCAAGAGCGCCTGTTGCTCAGCAAGATTGTTGAACACTTGGGCGTTCAATACATCTATGAAATCACTGAAAAGGAAATTGCTAAAAAGCCGCCGCTGGCGGTGCATGGTGCTGCGGAAAATGCGGAAAATTTGAACAGTGATTTGTTGACCATGCCTGTTGAATGGATTGCCGAACTGCATCAAGCCGCAACGGGAGGATTTGACGACCGCGTTTTGCACTTGGTGCAGCAGATCCCGCCAGACTATTCCCGACTGTCCAATGCTTTAATCAACTGGGCAACCAACTTTCAGTTTGAGTCTATTCTTCAACTCACACAGCCGCTTGTCGCACACAGGGCCGAGCCAGACACTTAACCCAGAAATCCAGTGCCAGTGCTGATGCCTCAACATTCTGCCTGACTTTAACGGATCTCAAGAACCCCCACGTTAGCAGCGCAGAAAGCTTAGTCAGTCTCATTATGAGAATTTCACCACCTTGGAGAATTTAATTCGACAATTCCACCTCGTTGACGCTTAGACGCACAGGCTGGCAGTAGTTTGTAAGTAGGTAGACACTAATAAACATAAAACCCAAAGACCCTGTGCGGGCGGCGCAGGGTTTAGGATCTATTTTTTTAATTTGGTCTATCTACTTTATTTGGCTCAAAACCTCTTAAAGGATATTCCTCTTCAGTTAAGGGGGAAAGCGCTCTTCTGGCGTACCATTAAGCTCTACAAAGGGAGTGGTACGGTTCTTCCGGGTTCAGGGTGGTAAGCCCAGCTAATATCTAGGCACAGCAAGGCTTTCAGCGAATGCAGGAAAAGTAAAGTGTATCAGCTAGTACAGTTTTAACCATAGATCCGGAAGAGCCAGTGGTACGGCCCGGTGCATCTCGTTTTGGCTGTAACCGGGTCAATGGTGAGTTTTGAGCCATTGTCAGCGATATGAACCCACCAAGTGGATTTACAGAGGGAATTGTATTCCTTTAACAAACTCTTCGTAATTAATCCGGTTCTAGGTCCTTAGCAGTGTAAATAGCAGAAGAAAGCGTGCCCCATTACGGTTTTTCCCGGATGAATTCCGTAAGCGCTGGTGTTTTTTTGCCAATTTCCTGGAACGTTTTGCCACAATGTCTAACTTCCAAAAACACACTGCCTCCATTGCAAGTGCGTTGATTGTATTGAGCGGCGTTGCCACGCCGGCCTACAGCCAGTTGCAGCCCGCTGCGCCGATATCTGTTGCCCAGTCTGTGTTTGTTGAGGAGGCGTATACTCTGGGGCCGAGCGATCGCATCCAGGTCACCATTTTCCGAGTGCCAGAATACACCGGCCCCCAGCAAGTTTTGGTAGACGGCACGCTCAACTTACCCTTGGCTGGCTCTGTGTTTGTGGAAGGGCTAACCCTCCAACAGGCAGCAGCGGCGATTTCTGCCCGCTATGCGCCGTTTTATCGTCGCCCTATCGTCACGCTCAGTCTTCTCTCTCCCCGCCCCATCCGCTATAGCGTCGCTGGAGAAATCGATCGCCCAGGCTCCTACACGTTTAACGTGGCGGGCGATTCAGGTGGGCAGACCCTCATCTCTGCCAAACTGCCGACTCTGACGACAGCGCTTCAAAATGCGGGCGGTGTCACCTCTGCGGCCAATGTTCGCCAAATTCAAATTCGCCGCACCCAACGCCTCAGCCCCACCCAAAGCACTACACAACTCATTACCGTAAATCTCTGGGAGTTGCTGCAAGAGGGCGACCTGACACAAGACATAACCCTGCGAGACGGGGACACGATTCTGATTCCCGCAGCAAGCACCCTAAACCTAGCGGAAACGCGCCGACTTGCAGGAGCCAATCTCTATGCTGCCACTCGCCGCCCAATTGATATTGTCGTGGTAGGTGAGGTCAAACGGCCGGGCACACACACGCTGGCATTGGGTGCAGGTGGCAACAATGCAGAAGCGCTGATTCCCACGGTTACGCGGGCGATTCAGGTGGCGGGCGGCATCACCGAAACGGCGAACGTCCGACAGATTCAGGTGCGCCGCCAAACCGCCAGTGGCCGCGTGCAAACGCTGGATGTTGATCTGTGGAGGCTGCTGCAAACGGGTGATGTGAACCAGGACACAGTGTTGCAAAATGGCGACACGGTTTATATTCCGGTAGCAACCGAACTCGACCCAGCAGAAGCAACGGAGCTAGCGGCCGCAACCTTCTCGCCAGCGTCGATTCAGGTCTATGTGGTGGGCGAGGTAAATCAGCCAGGGATTGTGCAAGTGCCGCCGAATACACCGCTTAATCAGGCAATTTTGGCGGCGGGCGGCTTTAACAATCGTCGAGCGCGGCGCGATTCGGTAAAGCTGATTCGATTGAATCCTGATGGAACGGTGGCAGAACGCACGATTGAAATCGACTTTGCAAATGGACTGGATGATGAGGATAATCCGGCCTTGCGGGGTAATGATGTCATTGTGGTTGGGCGATCGGGATTGGCCAGTTTCTCAGATACGTTAGGGGCGATTACAACCCCCATCGGGCAGATATTCCCGATTGTGAATATCCTGCGATTGTTTGGGCTTTAGCTGATTGACGGACAAAACTCCTGCAATCTTGATCCTCTCTTCGGTTGGGTTGTGCTGACGCTAACCCAACCGAATCTAAGCCGAAACGGGTTTGACGTTGCTTAACATGGTTTAGGCAAAAGATTTGTCAGTCAACCAGGGGCTTTAGGAAGTTGAGGGGCGATCTATAGCAGTCCTAACTCAAGTCCTAACTCAATCGTGAGATTAGTGGGTTGTCAGCGACGCACCCAGCTAGAGTATGCTTCTTACAACCCATTTAGGATTGCTATAAATCTCTTTTTAAGCGTATTCAGGTTTTTGTGCTGAACATAAGATTCGATCCTAAGTTGCAACTTTAGGACAGAGTTGAAAATCGGATTTTGTATCGCTAATTAGTCACAATTTATAAGCTTTATCCGGATAGTCAATCTTCTTCAGGAAAGACTGATTAGAAACTTTTACGCACCTGCATTAGCTCAGTTAAAAATTTCGTTTTTTCAAGCAGATTAGGTCGTTTATTTACAAAATCAGGAGTCATTCGTGAGCAATAGGCGCGAATAAAGGAGTTGTATCTAGAGCTACAAATTCATAACTGATTAGTTGCCTGTCCGATACTTACATACGTATTGCATTAAGTTGCATCAAGACTTACTTAAGCGATAGGGATTAGGAGGGCGATCGCCCTCCTAACCATCCGATTTCTATCAGCATAGACCCATAGGGCGCTAAACAAATAGGTTACATACTCAGATGAAAAACCTACTACAACAGAGGCTTTAAGCCTGAATCCCAATGCTTAGCCCCTGCTACGTGCAGAAGCAACCTACAAATCTTACCGCTAACCCTACGAGGACATTCATGACCCACAAAAAGCACGCACTCATCACAGGGATCACCGGACAAGACGGGTCATACCTCAGCGAACTGCTGCTCGAAAAAGGCTACGAAGTCCACGGCATCATCCGTCGCACCTCCACCTTCAACACCGACCGCATCGACCACATCTACGAAGACCCCCACAACGAAAACGCCCGATTATTCCTGCACTACGGCGACCTAACCGACGGCACCACCCTGCGCCGCATCCTCGAAC
>JBDNCP010000160.1:0-10621 GCA_046719575.1 Cyanobacteriota bacterium | reverse complement strand
GCAACGGACAGCGAGGATAGAGCGTGCGATCGCCCATCTCTCGCTGTCCATTACCCAAAGCAACTGCCAGCCACAAGCTGAGCTACAGCGACCCTTGCCCAGAAGCAAATTGCCAGATCAGATCGCCAGATTCAGAGGACTCCAGTCGCTTTTGTCGAGTGGTCTAGTTGTCGTAAACGCGGCACTCTGCGGCTTCAGGGTTGTCGTCGCAGTATTGCTCCAGCGAAGTCTTTTCTACTTCTTTGTCGCGCTGGTGGGCGGCCTCTGCCTGAAGCTCCTCAACCGCATCCCAAGCGGCGGCGCACTCGGCAGACCCATCGCCTTTCAGTTCACAGACTTCGCGAGCTTCTTGGCGCTCTTGTTGAATTTTGGCTTGGATATCGCTCATAGATTTCAGTGGCTCTAAAGGTTGCAGGTTTGATTCTAAAATTGGGCTTCCAGTTTCAGGGTAGAACTTCTGCCCCAAAAGCACCGCAAAAGCGCTTAGAAAAAGCACTCAGACAGGCAGCCCAGACAGATGGTGCAAGGAGCTTCTCGGTAATAGGCCGGTATCCTTTTTCTTAGAGTACCCTGAGGACGGGAGCCGTCAAGAGGATGACGGGAATGTCTTAAGGTCTTAAGGCAAGGCGCTGTCTATCTAAATCTTGAATCAACCCGGTGTTTGTCTTGTCTCCATGCTAACAAGCGATCGCCCTTTCCCGTGGGGCAAGCTATCCCGACTGTCCCATTCGGCACTACCATTTTTCTATGAGTAGCTGGTTGTCACTGATACGAGGGGGAACTGCCCGTGGCTGACACGATGCGATGGGTCAATGCATTATCCACGCGCCCGTCTTTGGAAGCGGCGGTGCGGGAGGTGGTAGAGCGATCGCAGGCGCAGTTGGAGTCCCCTGCCGATCTGGGGCTGATTTTCATCTCGTCCACTTTTGCCAGCGAATATCCTCGCTTGCTGCCCCTGCTTGGCGAGGCGCTGGATCTGCCTGTGTTGGTGGGCTGCGGGGGCGGGGGCGTTGTGGGCATGGAAAGCCCCGACCGCATCCAGGAAATCGAAGGCGAAACGGCCCTCAGTCTCACCCTCGCCCGCCTGCCGGGGGTCAAGCTCCACGCTTTCCATCTGTCTGCGGAGGATCTGCCCGACCTGGATAGTCCGCCGGATGCCTGGGCTGAGCTAGTTGGCGTGGACCCAGCGGAGCAGCCCAATTTCATCCTGATGGCGGAACCCGTGTTTTCTAGCATCAACGACTTGCTGCAAGGGCTAGATTATGCCTATCCTGGCGCAATTAAGGTGGGCGGGTTGACGGACGGCAGCGGTATGGGGCATGGCAACTTGTTTTGCAACGGCAAGCTCTACCGAGACGGCGTGGTGGGCGTGGCGCTGAGCGGCAATTTGGTTATGGAAACCATTGTGGCGCAGGGCTGCCGCCCGATTGGTCAGCCGTTTCGCGTGGTGGAGGGCGATCGCAATATTATGATCAAGATCGCGCCAGAGGCCGCACAGCCCGGCTCCACCCCCGACAGCACGCCACTAGAGGCGCTGCAAGAGCTATTGCAAAACCTCAGCGAAGAAGACCGAGAGTTGGCTCAGCATTCGCTATTCGTCGGCATTGCCCAGAGTGAGTTCAAGCAGCAGCTTGAGCAGGGCGATTTTTTAATTCGCAATTTGCTGGGGGTCGATCCTCGTGCGGGGGCGGTGGCCATTGGCGATCGCGTCCGTCCGGGTCAGCGCATCCAGTTTCACCTGCGCGATGCCGATGCGTCTGCCCTAGACCTAGAGACTTTACTACGCCGCTACCGGGCCCAATCGGGGCAAACTGCCGCTGCCGGAGCGCTGATGTTTTCCTGTCTGGGGCGCGGCGAAGGGCTGTATGGCAAACCCAACTTTGATTCTGGGCTGTTCCGGCGCTACTTCGCTCACACGCCCATCAGCGGTTTCTTCTGCAATGGTGAAATCGGCCCCGTTGGCAGTACGACATTTTTGCACGGCTATACGTCGGTGTTTGGCATTTGCCGAGCGCGGCAGGCATGAGGAAGAGCGGTTTAACGAAAAGGTTGCAACGAAAAGGTTGCTGGGGTGGAAGCATCTCGATGATCGAGAATCGATATTATCCAGTGACCCCTGTGACTTCCTCGCAAATTCGCGCAAATGCGTCTGCTGGGTCGGGGGCGGCTGTAATCGGGCGACCAATCACCAGATAGCTTGCGCCTGCTTTGAGCGCTTCGGCAGGTGTCATGACGCGGCGCTGGTCGTTGGCGCTGGCCCAGGTGGGGCGCACGCCAGGGCAGACGAGCAAGAAGCGATCGCCACAGACCTGGCGCAGTTGGGCGGCCTCTTGGGGTGAGCAAACCACGCCCGATAGTCCGCTGTCTTGCGCCAGCCGCGCCATCTGGAGGGCAAAGTCGGGCAGTTCCAGGGGAACCTTTAGCTCGAAGGCAAGGGTGCGGGGTGAAACGCTAGTCAGCACCGTCACCGCGATGACGTTGGGAGGCGGGTTGCCCGCAGCAGCGGCTCCGTCTTGGGCAGCGGCGTGGGCGGCGATAAGGGCATCCTTGCCAGCGGTGGCGTGAACGGTGAGCAAGTCTACGCCATAGCGTCCGGCAGCGCGACAGGCTCCGGCCATGGTGTTGGGGATGTCGTGAAATTTGAGGTCGAGAAAGATCCGCTTCTGTCGGTTCTTCAGTTCTGCCAGGATAGTCGCGCCCGTGCTGACGAAAAGTTCTAGCCCAACTTTCCAAAAGCTAACTTCGGGAAGCTGATCTACCAGGGCGATCGCCTCTTCCAACGTTGGTGCATCCAGCGGCACAATAATTCGATCCCGATTGTCCTGACTATCTCTAGCGTGTTGAGAGCCTACCATAGCGCCTGCGTCAAATGGGTGAATGAAGTAAAGACATCTTGAAAGAAACGCCCAAACCCGATTTCCAGGCATCTTCTGCGAAGCTAGGGCCCATCGCAACATCTAGGCCGCATCCTGGAGGCTGCCGTTGTGACTGCGATCAACTCCTGGCTAAAACAGTTTAGCCATGTTCTAAAACCCCCAGACCTCCATTTTCGTAATTTTCGAGACGACTTTTGGGGCGGACTCACTGCTGCTATCGTGGCGCTGCCGCTGGCGCTGGCGTTTGGCGTTTCGTCAGGGGCAGGAGCCACCACAGGACTCTATGGCGCAATTTTTGTCGGCATTTTCGCGGCCCTGTTTGGCGGCACTCCCGCTCAGGTTGCGGGGGCTAAGGGGGCCGTGGCGGTCGTCGTTTCCCTAACGACAGTTTCCTTAGGGCCAGAGACCCAATCGCTCGAAATCGGATTGATTGTTCACTTTGGCACAACTACAGTCCTGAGACTCCCTTACGCTAAGGACGATCCGTTGAGCGGTAAGATAATCACTGCGCTACGGATATCCGTCCCAAGCAACGGTCAGCGTTCAGCGTCCCCAAAGTCCAAAATCTAAAAATCTAACATCGAGAATCCTATGGTCAGCCTCACTCCCAATCCCAGCTTCAGCCTCATGGTGCGCGTGCAGTTGCCCAATCAGGCGGGGATGCTGGCCTACGTCACCATGGCCATTGGCGAGGCCGGCGGGAATATTGACCAGATCGAGGTGATCGAGCGGACGCTGAAGACCATCATCCGCGACATCACGATTGAAGCATCGAGTGTGGAACATGCCGAGGCAATTGTCACCGCGCTCAAGGGGCTGGAGCATATCAAGGTGCTGAACGTGTCGGATCGCACGTTTAACCTGCACCGGGGCGGCAAAATCAGCGTCCAGAGCAAGATTTCTCTAAAAAACCAGAGCGATTTGGCGATGGCCTACACACCGGGGGTAGGGCGCATCTGCACGGCGATCGCCGAAGATCCCGCCAAGGTCTATTCCCTGACGATCAAGAGCAACACCGTGGCGATCGTCACCGACGGCAGCGCCGTGCTGGGACTGGGCAACCTGGGACCTGCCGGAGCGCTGCCCGTGATGGAGGGCAAAGCCATGCTGTTTAAGGAGTTTGGCGGCATTGATGCGTTTCCGATTTGCCTCGCCACCCAGAACACCGACGAAATCGTGCAAACGGTGAAGAACATTGCGCCCGTGTTTGGCGGCGTGAACCTGGAAGACATCAGCGCCCCCCGCTGCTTTGAGATCGAGGCACGGCTCCAGCGAGAACTGGATATTCCCATCTTTCACGACGACCAGCACGGCACAGCAATCGTCTCGCTGGCGGCGCTCTATAACGCGCTGAAGTTGGTCAACAAGTCGATGGAGTCGGTGCAGATCGTGATCAACGGCGCGGGGGCGGCGGGATTGGCGATCGCCCGTTTATTGCAAAAAGCCGGAGCCACCAACATTGTCATCTGTGATTCGCGGGGCATCCTCAGCCACAGCCGCAGCGACCTGACGGATCAGAAGAAAGAATTTGCCGTAGACCAGAGCGGTTCCCTGGCAGATGCAATGGCGGGCGCAGATGTGTTTATGGGCGTGAGCGCACCGGGCGTGGTGACGGTGGACATGGTGAAGTCGATGGCGAAAGACCCGATCGTGTTTGCAATGGCGAACCCGATTCCCGAAATTCAGCCAGAACTGGTGACCGACGACGTGGCCGTGATGGCAACGGGACGCAGCGACTATCCCAACCAGATCAACAATGTGCTGGCGTTTCCGGGCATCTTTCGCGGGGCGCTGGACTGCGGCGCAAAGACCATGACCACCAGTATGTTTCTGGAAGCGGCAGGGGCGATCGCCTCTCTGATCACCGCCGCCGACCTAAACCGCGAATACATCGTGCCGTCGGTGTTTGACGAGCGCGTGGCGACAGCCGTTTCCGCTGCCGTGCAGCGGGCCGCTCGCGCCGATGGGGTGGCCACACGATGAAATTGCCAAACTTAACGCCTTGACGCGAGAGCTGCCTGACCCCCCGATGCTCAAAACTTGCCCCTAGAATGGGTGACCTGGGATTCGAACCCAGAACCAGCGGATTAAGAGTCCGATGCGCTACCGTTGCGCTAGTCACCCTGAGATATACCATTGTATCACCTGAATTTTGGGCATCCAAACCAGTGCTGTATCTTGGCATCGAGTTTCGCGCCCTCGCCCATTGGGTTCCCATAGCCCAGGCTGCGGTGATCGGGCTGACCTATGTGGGATTGGCACTGGGGTCGGTGCCAGGGCTGCGGATGAACCGGGCCACGATGGCGATCGCCGGAATCGCAGCGCTCATTGCCCTGGGCACGTTGTCGCTGAAGGAAGCGTGGCAGGCCATCGACCCAACAACCATCGTGTTTCTGCTCAGCACGATGATCGTCAACGCCTACCTCAGCTATGCCGGATTTTTTCAACTGGCGCTGTTGTATCTCATCCGCCTGACGAGTAGCCCCTTTGGGCTGCTGGTGGCGCTGACGCTGGGCAGCGGGGCACTGTCGGCGGTGTTCCTCAATGACACGATCGCCCTTGTGTTTACGCCGCTTACCCTCAGCTTGGCCCAAGCCCTGTCACTCAATCCAGTTCCCTACCTGCTGGCGCTGGCGGCCGCCACCAACATCGGCTCCGTTGCCACGCTCAACGGCAACCCGCAGAATATTTTGGTCGGCTCCTTTTCGGGCATTGCCTATGCCGAGTTTGCGCGGGTGATGATCCCGATCGCCCTGATGGGGCTGCTGCTGCAAATCGGGCTGCTGGGGTGGATGTATCCCGACGTGCGATCGCTAAAGCCACGGCCCTACGTGCCCACCTTTCGCCCACGCATCTATCGCCCGCTGCTGCGAAAAACGCTGGTGGTGAGCAGTGTGATGCTGGTGGCTTTCGCCGTTGGTCTGCCGCTAGCGGAGTCAGCCCTAATAGCAGCGGGCGTGCTGCTAATCACGCGCCGCATCAAGCCCCAGCGCGTGTTGCAGGATGTGGACTGGGGGCTGCTGGTGCTGTTTTCGGGGCTGTTTGTGCTGACACGCAGCCTGCAATCTTTCAACCTGCTGTCGGCACTGCTGCCGTGGATCGCAAATCCGGTGGGGCTGGTCAGTGTTACTACCCTTTTGTCCAATCTGATCTCCAATGTGCCTGCGGTGCTGTTGCTGCAATCGCTGATCGATCGTGGAGCTACGCAGGCTTGGCTGCTGCTGGCGGTTAGCTCTACGCTGGCAGGCAACCTGACACTGTTTGGGGCCGTGGCCAACCTGATCACTGCCGAAGCCGCCGCCAGTCAGGGCTTTCCGCTCTCTTTCTGGACGCACCTGCGGTTTGGGCTACCGCTCACGCTGGCTACGCTGGCGATCGCCACTGCATGGGTTCTCTGGCAGGCTTGACTGACTATCCAAAATCGCAAACCCAAAATCGAGAATTGATGCCACAGCCCTGCCTCTTAAAGCACAGGCGCTCTCTTGTGCCACTCTGTCGCCTGCTCGTAGGCATGGGCCACGCTCAGCAGCATGTCCTCTCGTAGCACATTGCCGATCATTTGTAGACCAATCGGCAAGCCCTGTTCGTCGAACCCACAGGGCAGGCTGAGGGCGGGCAATCCGGCCAGATTTACCGGAATGGTCATCAGGTCGGAGAGATACATGCTGAGCGGGTCGTCGGTCTTTTCGCCCGCTTTGAAGGCGGTTGTTGGCGACGTAGGACACACCAGCACGTCTACTTTTTGAAAGGCCTGTTCAAAGTCCTGCTTGATCAGCGTCCGCACCTTTTGCGCCTTGAGATAATAGGCATCGTAGTAGCCCGCTGAGAGGGCGTAGGTGCCAATCATGATGCGCCGCTTGACTTCTGCACCAAAGCCCTGGGCGCGGGTCTTGGCGTACATATCCAGCAGGTTTTCAGGGTCTTCAGCGCGGAAGCCGTACTTTACGCCGTCGTAGCGGGCCAGGTTGGCCGAGGCTTCCGATGGGGCGATGATGTAGTAGGTGGGCAGCCCATAGCGAAACTGGGGACAGTTGATCACCTGGATTTCGGCTCCGAGTTCCTGCAATGTTTCGACTGCTTTGGTGACGGCCGCTTCAACAACGGAATCCAGCCCTTCGCCAAAGGTTTCTTGGATTACGCCAATCCGCAGCTTGCCGCGTGGTTTGAAGTCGGGCTTGAGGGCGGCGGCATAGTCGGGGATTTCGACCTTGAGGCTGGTGGAGTCTTGCGGGTCATATCCGGCGATCGCCCTCAGCAAGATCGCCGCGTCTTCTACCGTGCGGGCAAAGGGGCCAATCTGATCCAGCGAAGACGCATAGGCCACCAGCCCATAGCGCGACACCAGTCCGTAGGTGGGCTTCATGCCCACCACGCCGCAGAGCGAGGCTGGCTGACGAATCGAACCCCCCGTGTCTGACCCCAGCGCCACGACACACTGACCCGCTGCCACGGCCGCCGCCGACCCGCCAGAGGAGCCACCGGGCACTCGCTGCAAGTCCCACGGGTTTGCCGTCACCTGATAGGCAGAGGTTTCCGTCGAACTGCCCATTGCAAACTCGTCCATATTTGTCTTGCCCACCATCACCGCGCCCGCGTCAAACAAGCGCTGCGTCACGGTGGATTCATATGGTGGCACAAAGTTTTCCAGAATACGGGAGCCGCAGGTGGTGCGGATGCCCTTCGTACACAGGTTGTCTTTGATGCCGATGGGAATCCCCGCCAGCGGCCCGATTTCCTCACCCGCCGCGATTTTGGCATCCACCTGCTGTGCCTGGGCGATCGCCCGATCGGCCGTCACGCTGATAAAACTGTGCAGCTTGGGTTCTAGGGCTTGAACCCGCTCCAGGGCTTCGGTGGCAATTTCGACGGCCGAGCGCTCTTTGCGGACGAGCTGTTGGTGCAACTCACAGATGGATGCCATTAGAGAACCTCTGAGAACCTCAAAATGAAACTAGAACGCGATGCGTAGACTGCAATCGGAGCAGATGGCAAAAAACCTCCAACCCTCACTCTAGACGATTTCCAGACGCTTTTTGGCGATCGCCCCCGCCAAACTGCACCACCCTGCCCCCAAGCGGGTCCATATCCTCTATCTCCAGATGCCCCAAGGTCTATCTATCGAAGCGTTCCGGTTTAATCAGCAAGCCATATACTTGAACTGGTTTGGCAGTCAGACTGCGAAGCTGTATGCGAAGTCGTAGACACTCTCTCCTGCTATAGCTCTTTGTCTTAGAGAGTGTTTGAAAAGGGTAAAGATGGTTAAAACCATCACTACGAACCTCAAGGAACCTAAATAAATTAGGGAGGTTTCTCGGTGTTTCTGCGCTTGTAGTAGCGACTTTAGTCGCCAAACTCGCTCAAAGCAGGACTTTTCAAACAGCTTCTTAGCTCTTTGCCGTAGCTTTCCGCCATAACTTCTCACCAGATTGCGTCACATTGCACCATTTAATTATGAAGAATGGTTTTATTATTTAACCTTGATGAAGTTCAGTTGCAGGGTTGCACTGGTCTAAGGTCAAACCTCAGGGTCGCACATTAAACACGCATCTGGTCTTCTGTGGGGAGGGGTGAGTCTGTGATTGCAGTTATGAAATCAGTGGCGCATCGCTGGTGGTGGTATGCCCTCGTTGCACCCATTAGCGCCTTCGGGGTGATGGCAGGAGCCGTCCTGGTGCATTCTTATCCAGCCCTTACGCCAGTGCTGGAGCGTTCCTATGGAGAGGGAGTATCTCTTATTCCCGAAGCGAAGTCGCTGGCTGAGCTATACGAAATCCGCGATCGCCTCCAGCAAGACCTGGAGAGGCAGCCGCCGACCCTGGTTTCCAGGGCAACCGGAGCCGCTTCCGCTGACACTGCTCTGCTAGAAAAACTACAAGCGGTCGAAATCCGCATCGGTGTTGAAGAAGCCTCCAAAGCAAGCTGGGAGCAAGCTATCCGCACGGCAAACCAGGCGGTTGCCCTCAAGCAACAGCCTGACCAAACCGAAGCAACCATCGCCAAGCGCTACGAACTTTGGAAATCGGCAACCGACTCGCTGCGGGAAGTGTCCGCCGATTCCTTTGTGGGGGAACAAGCCGCCAAGAAACTGAAGGAATATGAGGGCATCTTGAGTGTGGTGGCCTATGAATACGACACCGCCCGCTCTGGTTTTCTAAAGGCGATCGCCGACAGCACGGGCATGGGCAGCCAAGTTCACGTCACGGTGTGTACGCTGGAGCGCGAATGTCGTCGCTATCAGGGCAAAGAGCCACCCGCCAGCCCCGCCAGCCTGATCAAAGTGCCCCTGGCGATCGCCACGATGGAAAAGCTGACCCGCGAAAAGATCGACCCCAACACACCGATTTTCATCGACCGAAGCAACTACACCGAAGACGCAGCCAAAATCTGGGTCGGCACAGAGTACCCAATCCGCCAAGTGCTGCTGCAAATGATCACGCACAGCAGCAATATTGCCACCAACCAGTTAATCGACTACGTAGGTTGGCAAAGCATCGAAAAAACCCTGCGCGATCGCGGCTATGAATACACCCGCATCAGCAGCAAGCTTACGGGCAACTCTATTAGCCCCACCGCGAACGTCGGCGGTGTGCCCAACGAAATTAACATGGACGAACTCACCGACATGATGGTGAGCATTTATAACAACGAAGTTCCCGGATCTGAGCTAATTTTGGAAGGGTTGGTCAATCAGTATGACTGGGAACTGGGCTACGAAGCCATTCGGCGACCGGCTGTGTGGATTGGCGAAAAAACGGGGCAAAACTCCAGCGTGCTGGGTACCACCGTTGGCGTGAACATCAAGGGCAAACGCTATGTGATTTCGGTGGCGATCAACTACACCGCCAGCGAACCCGCTGTGAAACAGGTAATTTCTGGCATCGTGAAGCATTTAATCGACCACGACGGCTTCTAATGTCTCCCCAATCCCCCATGCCAGGGGTGGGCGATCGCCCTTCGGTTTTGCCAGACACCCTTGCCGCATGGCTATTTCTCGCCCCAGCGCTAGCCTTTTTGGGTGTTTTTGTCTTTTTCCCAATTGCCTATCTCGCCTATCTCAGCTTTACTCAAGGCAGTTTTACCCGTAGCGGCGTGCAGTGGGTGGGCTTGCGAAACTACGAGCGCTTGCTGGCCACGCCCGATTTCTGGCAAGTGCTGGGCAACACGGGCTATTTCACGCTAGCGACTGTGCTGCCCAGCTTGGTTTTGCCCCTCGGTCTAGCGGTATTGCTGAATCGCGCAGTGAAATTTCGGGACTGGCTGCGAGCGGCTTACTTTATTCCCTCGATTACCTCGCTAGTGGCCGTGGGTCTGGGCTGGCGCTGGCTGTTTCAAACCGACGGGCCGGTGAATGCCGCGCTGGGCTGGCTAGGTCTGTCGCCAATTCCGTGGCTAGGCAGCACAACTTGGGCCATGCCCGTGCTGATCTTATTCAGCATTTGGAAGCAGCTTGGATTTAACCTCGTCGTCTTTTTGGCAGGGCTGCAAACCATTCCCCAGAGCCGCTACGAAGCTGCCGAACTCGACGGAGCCAACGACTGGCAGCAGTTTTGGCACATTACCTTACCCGGACTGCGGCCCACGCTGATTTTTGCCATTGTCACGACGATAATTTTCACGCTCCGCAGTTTCGAGCAGCCCTACGTCATCACGGGCGGCGGCCCGCTCAACACCACCAACCTGCTGGTCTACTACATCTATACCGAAGCCTTCGCCCAGTTTGATTTTGGCTATGCGGCGGCAGCGGC
>JBDNCP010000016.1:0-46848 GCA_046719575.1 Cyanobacteriota bacterium | reverse complement strand
CGTCAGGGCAGAAATGTGAGGGTGGCGATCGCCCGCTCATAGGCCTGGCGATATTGGGCATCGGATTCGCCCGTCCCCACTTGGTTGAGCGTGATCAGCACCCAATTTTTCCCGTCGGGTGTGGGCACTAGCACCTGCTCCATGTCGTAGAGACCGCTGGCGCGAAAGGCGATGGCGGGCTGGCCAGCGACGGTTCTATCCTGGAGGTTGCTCACATTGGTAAACCAGTCGCTTTGAGCGATCCAGTCTCTAGCAGAGAGGCTGTCTGGGTTGGGCTGAACGGTGACGCTGACGTTGGCGGGATACTCCGTACCGCCTTCGTATTCGCCCGCTTGGATTGCCCGATCATGTTCCAGCGTCCAGATCTGCACGGCTTCGCGGGCGACGACCTCCGGCGGAAACTCGGTTTCGCCCTTGGCCACAAACTGGTCGGCGGGATAGGCAAACTGGAACCCAAAGCGATCGCTGCGGTATACGCCAGAATCCGGCGCAGCGGCAATGGGCGACGGCTGCTCCGTTGGGGTTGCTGTCTCAACCGGGAGCGACACTGGCGGCGACTGCACCTGGCAGGACACGGCAGCCGTGATCAGCAGACCGAGGCTGAATCGATGCAGAGCCAGGCGCTTGGGGGAATTTTCGTTTGGGTTCATGGGGGGTCTCCGTCGAGTCTGTCAGGGGGCTTGCAGGTTGAATAGCTTCACAGGTGAGACGGGAGTTTCCGCAAGGCGCGGTGGGGGAAACGAAAAACTTTGGGGGCGATCGCCGCCTCCCTCAGACCATACGATAAAGTCAAAAAGGAAAGTTCAAAAAGGAAAGTACATTCGCATTCCATCGCAGCGGCGCGATTAGCCCATTTTGCCCTCTCTGAAGCTAGCTGCGGTCTACGGGTTCCCCAATCCTCGATTAGGATTTTCAATCAGTCTGTTCATCTAGCCTCTGTCTGCCCTTATTGCTGCCTCTCTCCGCCCATGACAGACCTGCCCCCCGTCCCTGATTCGCCTAATGCCCAACGGCTGGGAGAACTGCCGGATCGGCTGATCAAGCAGACGGTGCGCTATACCGATCACCGCTCCGTAGACCGCGACGCGCTGACCCCCATGATGCGCCACTATGCCGACCTGAAGGACGAGTATCCGCAGGCGCTGCTGCTCTATCGGGTGGGCGACTTTTTTGAGACGTTTTTTCAGGATGCCATCACGATTGCCCAGGAGCTAGAGCTGGTGCTGACCAGCAAAGACGCAGGCAAAACCGTCGGGCGGGTGCCGCTGGCGGGCGTGCCGCACCACGCGATGGAGCGCTACTGCGCCCAACTGGTGGAGCGGGGCTATGCCGTCGCCATTTGCGACCAGACCGAAGACGCGGCGGATGCCCAAGGGCGGCTGGTGCAGCGCCAGGTGACGCGGGTGATCACCCCTGGCACGGTGCTGGAGGAAGGAATGCTGAACGCCCGCCGCAACAACTACCTGGCGGCAGTGGTGATAGCTGGGGCGCACTGGGGGCTGGCGATCGCCGATGTTTCGACGGGCGAATTTCTGACCACCCAGGCGAGCGGGCTAGACACGCTGACCCAGGAGATCCTGCGGCTCCAGCCGTCGGAGATCCTGCTGCCTACCAACGCGCCCGACTTGGTGGGGCTGCTGCGTCCTGATGCCCGCGCTGGAACGCCCGACCCGCGCCGGGCCGCTGCCCTGCCGGAGGCGCTGCCGCCCCAGTTTTGCTATACGCTGCGGCCGCAGGCTCCGTTTCAGGCGGCCGAGGCTCGTCAGCGGCTGTTGGAGCGATTTCGCGTGCGATCGCTAGAAGGCATGGGCTGTGAGCATTTGCCGCTGGCGGTGCGGGCGGCAGGCGGGCTGCTGCAATATTTGGAAGAGACCTCCGAGCGCCAGATTCAGGCTGCTAATTTAGAAGACGCGGCTTCGGCCCCGCCTGCTGCTCATGCCTATCCCACCCGCATCCCGCTCCAGCCGCTCTGCACCTACACCCTCAGCGATTTCCTGGTGATCGATCACCAGACCCGCCGCAATCTGGAAATCACCCAGACCCAGCGCGATGGCACATTTCACGGTTCTCTGCTGTGGGCGCTGGATCGCACGGTGACGGCGATGGGCGGGCGGGCGCTGCGGCGCTGGCTGCTGCAACCGCTGCTCGATATTGCGGCTATCCGAGCGCGGCAAGACACGATTCAAGAGCTAATCGACCAAGGGAATCTGCGCCAGCAGATTCAGCAAGTCCTCAAGCAAATTTACGACCTAGAGCGGCTGACGGGTCGGGCCGGGTCGGGCACGGCCAACGCCCGCGACTTGGTGGCGCTGGCAGATTCCCTCGGCAAGCTGCCAGAGATTGCGGAACTGGTGGCGACTGGGCGATCGCCCTTTTTGACCGCGCTGCAAACCGTGCCGCCGATTTTGGATGAACTGGGGCGCACCCTGCGGGCCCATCTGGTGGAAACGCCGCCGCTCTACCTCACCGAGGGCAACCTGATTCGCTCTGGGGTCAACCCCCAACTGGATCACCTGCGCCAAAGCATCGAGGCGGATCAGCAGTGGATCGCTCAGCTTGAAGCCCGTGAGCGCCAGCGGACGGGCATTGCCACCCTAAAGGTGGGCTATACCAAAGCCTTTGGCTATTACCTCAGCATCTCGCGCTCCAAAGCCAGCGTAGACTTGCCCGACGACTACATCCGCAAGCAGACCCTCACCAACGAGGAGCGCTACATCACGCCCGACCTGAAGCAGCGGGAGTCGGCGATCTTCTTGACCCGCGAAGCCGTCAATCAGCTAGAATACGAACTCTTCACCGCGCTGCGGCTCCAGGTGGCAGAGCAGTCCGAGCCGATTCGCCAGGTGGCAGGGGCGATCGCCGCGCTGGATGCCCTCTGTTCCCTGGCCGAAGTGGCGGTCTACCAAAACTACTGCCGCCCAGCCATCACCGAGTCTCGCCACATCGAGATCGCAGACGGCCGCCATCCCGTCGTCGAGCAGTCGTTGCCCGCCGGGTTCTTTGTGCCCAATTCGGCGAGGTTAGGGAGTGACGCAGTAGCGGGTGCTGGCGTGATGGAGGACTCTCCCCCCCTCTCCTCCCCACCCACAGACGCTCCAGACCTGATTATCCTCACCGGGCCCAATGCCAGTGGCAAGAGCTGCTATCTGCGACAAATTGGGCTAATTCAGCTCATGGCGCAGGTGGGCAGCTTTGTGCCAGCGGCGGCGGCCAGCCTGGGGGTGTGCGATCGCATTTTTACCCGCGTGGGAGCCGTAGACGACCTGGCCACAGGCCAGTCTACCTTTATGGTGGAGATGAATGAAACGGCGAACATTCTCAACCACGCCACGCCGCGATCGCTCGTGCTGCTGGACGAAATCGGGCGGGGCACGGCCACCTTCGACGGCCTCTCCATTGCCTGGGCCGTGGCAGAACACCTAGCCACCGAGATTCGTGCCCGCACGATTTTCGCCACCCACTATCACGAGCTAAACGAACTCGCGTCGCTGCTGCCCAACGTCGCCAACTATCAGGTGGTGGTGAAGGAACTGCCCGACCAGATCATCTTTTTGCATCAGGTGCGGCCTGGCGGCGCAGACAAATCCTATGGCATCGAAGCAGGGCGACTGGCGGGGCTGCCGGCCTCCGTCATCGACCGGGCGCGACAGGTGATGAGCCAGATCGAGCGCCATTCTCACATTGCTGTGGGGCTGCGGGGCGAGTCGGTAGAGCCAGATGCGCCCCGCCCAGTCAAGAAGCCAGCCGCCCGGATGCGGCGCGATCGCCTGCGAGAAACCGCCGGCCAGCTCAACATCTTCACCTGAGGCGCGTTCACATTAGGTTCACATCATGCAGTCTTCTGACGGTTAAGCCGATGCAGTCTTCCAGTCGGGTCAAGGCATGGACTCGTAGCGCGATCGCCCTGCTGAGCGGGTTTGCGCTGCTGGGCTGTGCCCCTGCGAATCTCTCCGGCGCAGCGGTGTCTCCTGCCCCATCGCGCCCCGCGAGGGCGAAGCCGTCCTCGTCCGCGCTACGCCCCAAGGTGAAATCGAGATCCTGGGACGGCTTTAGTAAAGGTTTCCTGCACTAATTTGTCCTGCACTAATTCCCGCTGGCATAGCTCCAGGGAATCATCGGGTCTTGGGCAATGCGGCGGGAGATGGCGAAGGCGCCATAGCGATTCAGGTGGCTGGGGTCGGAGAAATAGTCGTACTGATCCAACCAGATTTCGCCCAGGTCGCGGAAGACGAGGCTGGGGCTGTCTAGGTCTGCCCGCAGCAGGTATTGGCGGAAGGTCTGCTCGTGCTGACGGCGCACGGGATCGAGGTATTCATCCGTCAGCGGCAGATTAACAAAGATAACGGGAATGTTGCGATCGCCCGCCAGCCTTAGCACCGACTGAAACGCCGCCGCCTGCACCCCCTCAATCCGAAAATCCGTGTAGTCGCCGTCATAGCGCCCCTGCACGCGGGCATATTCCTGATAATAGGTGGCGGGGTTGAACCGCAGCGCCAGGGGCAAAAAGCCGTCGAAGTCGATCAGGTCGCGCCCCGCTTCCACCAGCGACTCGGCCGAGTCGGCGGGCAGGCGGGAAGGCGTGGGCACAGCGGGTGCAGCGGTGACGGCGCTGGGGGAACCAGGGCGCACCCGCTGCTGGAGCGCGTCTTTGAGGCGATCGCGCTGGCCAAACACCGCCGACCGTTGCCCCAACTGCTGACTCAGCCAGCGGTCGATGTTCTGGTAGCTGTCGCGCAGGGTCGTGTGAATGGTGGGGGGGGCAGCCACTTCAGGCGGATCTTCCGGGGTTTCAAAGTCTTCGGGCAGCACCTGCGGGCGTTCCAGCGTCCCTGCCAGCAGTTCCCGGTAGGCAGGCGACACCGCGATGCCGTTATACGTCACATCCACTGCGCCGCTGTTAAAGGCCCGCGCCCCGTCGGCCCAAAGAATCAGCCGGGGCAACTGGTTGGGCTTTAGCACCTGTCGCAGAATTGCGTCCACCACCTGCGCCGTTGCGCCATTCACCCCAAAGTTAAACACCGACACATCGGCATAGCCCAGGGCTGCTAACTCCCGCTGGAGTGCCACTGGGTCTACACCCCGGAGCGCCCGCGAACTGCCTACAATCAGCACGTCGGGCGGTTTGCCCGTCTGCCGCAGCCGCTCATAATAGAGCATCAGCTTTTCGTCGAGCTGGCGGCTGTTGAAGGTGGGGAAGGGCAGCCCCGCCGCGATTACGTCTGCCACGGTCTGCGGCTGGGTGGCGCTGACGGGCGTGTAGGGCAGCGATCGCGACGAGATCTGTACCCCTGGTGAGGGAGAAGGGGAAGGGGGGGACTCTGCCTCGGCTTCCTCACTGCGGGTAAAGCCCGACGGGTCAAAGATGCGATTACGTTCTGCCTCCAGATCGGCGGGTGCAGGACTGGGGCCGGGCGATCGCCCAGCGATGGCTTCGGCTTCGGCGGCCGTTGCGGGCTGCCCCTGATCTGAGGGTGGCAGGGCCAGCGAGGGCACCTCATCCACCGCCACAAACCGATCCGGCTGGGCAGACTGTACGGGCTGCTGGGTCAGTCGTGCCAGATGCCAGTCTGCCTGCACTGCCAGCAACACGCCCGCCGTGCCCCACACCGCCGCCAGCGCCCCATTGCGGTAGCTGCGGCCGTCCGAGCGCCAGGTTTCTGATGTCGTGTCCTCCGGTGCGTCTTCCGTCGGCGCAAACAGGTGCGTTTTCACCAGCGCTTGCCGAATCGCGGCGCTGAGGCGATCGCACCAGCGCTGCCACGCCGTTTGCAAATCGGCATCGGCGTACGGGATTAACGCCCCGCCGGGGGTGAGCAAGTCACCCACATAGGCATCCGTCGCAGCGAACTCTGGCGCTGGCTCCGGCACGACGCGCGATCGCGGCGCAAAATCCACCCCATAGCTCCACAACGGCTGCTTTTGCCCAGCCCGCCGCCCATACACCCGCACACCTGCCAGTTGCGGCAGGTTTAAATCTCGCAAAAATCGCACGACCGTTGTGCCGACGCGCCGCTGGTCGGGGCAGACGGGCGCATCGCTCATGACATGCAGCAGATAGCGCTGTTCTGAGGCAGGCGCATCGGCAGCAATGCTGCGGTCGGGCTTGGGCAAAAGCTGGACGCGGATGCCGCCCGTCGCCAACTGCTGATTCAGGTCGGGATTGAGCAGGCGATTCAGCAAAAAGGCGATCGCCCCCCAGTCGCCCCGCTGAGCCAGGGTAAGGGTCGAGTCGGCCAAGTGCGGCTGCTGTCCAGCGGGCAAATCCAGCCATTCCACCCAGGCGGGCGTTTCCTGGTGCAACACCTGGCCATAGATCGTGGCAGCATGGATGCCCTGGGGCGCGACGGATCGCAGCACCGCTCCCACACCGGCCTTGACTGCGGCGCGATCGGGCGGGTTGGGCGCAAGGCTGCTCTGGGGCAGGGGGCTGCAAAACAGGTGCAGGGTCGAGTCTCGCAGCGTTGCCGTGGAGACTTCGCCCTCCAGCATCTCCAGCACAGGAGCCAGCAGGCGCGTCAGGCTGCCCACATCGCCCCAGCGGGCCCACTCGCGCAGCATCGCGTCAGGCGGGGTCAGATCGACCTGGAGCATCCAGTCAGGCTGGCTTTCGCCCGCCACCTGCACCCGCACCACCGCATCTCGAAACCCCTCCAGCCGCAGATCGCGCAAATGCTGCGCCAGCGGCTCCGCCAGCAGCGCCGAGTCCAGCGAATAGTTGGCCTCGCACAGTATCCAGAGCCGCTTGAGTGGGGCATCGGGCGGCGTATCCGTCTGTGGATCGGCGGCGGTCGAGGGGGCCGGCAGGGAGGACGAGTGCAGCGGCTTGACCGTCGCCTTTACCGATACGCCAAAGCTGCTGAGGTGGTCGCTCAGGTAGCGGGCGATTCCCGTAGGAGTCGCGTCGCGAATCGCCCCTGGATGCCCCTGCCGCGCCAGACTCAGGGTTGACCCCGCCAGGGCCGCATCCCCTTCGGCGGGGCGATTTTCCAAGGGATCGCTGCACGAATCGCCCGATGGCAGCCCGCTGAATCCGCTCGCTGAGCCATGCCCAGCCCCAGCGCTGACCGTTGCCAATCGCTGCTGGCGGGGGCCGCCTTGCTGTGGCGCAGCCTCTTCCGCCAGCAGATGTGTACCCAGAAATTGCTGGAGTTGATCGTTCAACTGATGTAGGTCAATTGAAAACGACCAATCGGGCAATGGCTGTCCGGGTCGCCGACCGTAGAGATAAATCTGATAAATCGTCGGCTGTCCGGCGGGCACTAGCGTATTTAGGTCAACCTCTTGCAGTGCGGGCAGCAGCCGCCCCACGATTGCGGCCCGGTCAGGACAGGGCTGCGCCTCGCAGAGAATGTGTAGGTGATTGCCGCGTAGGCGAAACTGGACGCGCTCTTCTAGCAGCCCTGTGGTGTCGCGAAACCACAGCGCCAGCGACGACGTTCTTGGCGGATGCTTCTGCTGCAAATCAGACATCAGACGTTGAGTGACCCTTCAATCCGAGTGTGCTGCTGAAACGGCAACCCGGCTTAACTGTAACCGCGAGTCCAGAAAATCCCATCGACGACTCCATTCTAGCGACCGGGGCGATCGCCCCTTTCTATCGCCCTTTTCTATCGCCCCGTTTTAGCACGAATTTTGCCCCATGATGCATCGGGTTTGCCAGACGCATTGAGGGAGCTAAGTCCTGCCGTTTTGAGCCTTTACAGGTTCGCCAGGACAGCCCGGACTGCGGCGCGATCGCCGATACTCGTCTACAATTCGCCGGTAGTCTGCTTTGCCAAAAATCCGGTAGTGCCCCGGATACACCGTTTCGACTGGCAGTTGCGCCAGCCGATCGTAGCTGGCCAAATAGGTGGGGATATGGCTGCAATGGAGTTCGTCCAATAGTTCCCCGTCATAAATCACATCGCCCGAAAAGAGTTCCTGCGTCTTTGGGTCATATAGCGCAATGCAGCCGGGAGAATGGCCCGGCAGATGCAGCACCTCCAGCGCGCGATCGCCCAGATCTAGCACATCGCCCTCGTTCAAAATCTGCGTCGGTTCGCAGGCCCGCAGCGTGTAGGTTTCCACCGTAAACCCCTCGTAAGGGAGCTGGTGAAAGTCTTCCTGGCGGACCCAGCCCTGCTGCGGCGTACAGAGCGCCTCATAGTCGTCGCCCATTCGCAGGGCGCTAGCCTCCGCCGCGTGAATGGCGCGATGGTCAAACTCGTGCATTCCCCCGGCGTGGTCGAAGTGAATGTGGGAGGCGATCGCCAGCAGCGGCTTATCCAGCAAATCTGCCAAATATGTCCGCAGACTCAGCACGCCCAGCCCCGTGTCGATCAGCACATCGCGATCGCGCCCTTTGATCAGCCACAAATTTGCCCGGTTAAACCAGTAGTAATGCGGCTCGGTGATGAGATAGAGAGAATCGGTAATGCGTTGGGTAGAGAACCACTGATGGATTGGGTCGGGCATGGGTGGGTGGGGGAGGGATGGAAAAAATGAAAAACGAAAAACGAAAAACGAAAAACAAAACCTCTTCGTTCTTCGTTCTTCTCTCTTCTCTCTTCTCTCACTCCCCACCCCTAGACCGTCAACAATTGGCGAGTCACTCGCAGCATTTCATTGCCGCCCTTTTGCAGTTCATAGCGGACGGGCACGATTTCCACGCGATAGCCTAGGTCGGTGAGGACTTCGCAGACCGGTTCGAGGTGGGGCGATCGCACTCGTTCCAGCGTCAGCAGCGGGAAGATGCGGAGTTCTTGCCCCCGCGTCATCAGGGCGGTAATCGAGCGGCAGTGCATCTCTAGGCTGAGGTGGTCGGAGTAGAGAAACAGCAGGTGAGAGCAGAGCATTAGATCATAGGGGCGATCGCTCAGCGGCAGGTCGGGCAACTCGCCGACGAGATAGCGCCCTTCGGCTTTGCCCTGGTCATAGTCTGCCAGAAAACGGCGCAGGGCAGTTTCGCGGTTTTGCAGCAGGTCGTCGGGCGACTGATGATAGCCCCACACCCAAGCATCGGGCGTGTCTTTTACCTGATGAATGATGTCGCTGGCACAGGCATAGAAGCGCTGCTCGATTTCTGCGCCGCTGAATTGATAAATTGGGTCGATGGAAACCACTCGATACCCCAATTGGTGCATCTCGGCGTTGAAGCTGGCCGGGCCACCGCCCGCATCTAGAATTTCACGGGACAGGTCGAGGTCGGTTAGGTTAAACATGAGGCGATACTCGGCGAGCGATCGCCCGAAGGGAACGACATGACTCAGCTTCACCATGAGTTTGGAGTTGGGAGTTCTTGTTCTGCAACGGCAACGCGAGGGGAGGTGGTGGTTGGAAGGTGGTCAATAAAATCAGCATAGGGAAAATTCAAAACTGAGTATAAAGATTCAGCGGGGAAGTTGTCGGTATTTTCCGAAAAGCATGGGAATATTGACGCAATGATGTGGGTGGGTGAGTCTGTAAACGACGAACGAATATCTATTCTTCTGAGTACAGTTGGACGATTACCAGATGCCCAGTTGGGTGACGGAATATCGACTGTTTTTCCTGGGGCTGACTTACCGTGAACTGGGCGAAATGCGGCGATCGCGCCAGCTCTATCGCCGCGTGCTGGATTTTGGCGAACGCAGTGCCTACGGGCAAGCCACCTCCAAGGCGCTCTATGGGGACGCAGCGCTCGACACCGAAGAAGGCAACTACGCGCAAGCGGTGGAAAAACACCAAATCTCGATTCAATATCTGCGCGATGTGGGTGCAAAATATGACCTGGCCGAAGCCTACTATCAGCAGGGGCTGACCTATCAGGCGATGGGCGACAAGCTCCGCAGCGACGATAGCTTTCAGGCGGCGATCGCCCTCTTTCAGAATATGGACGCGCCCAAGCAGGTAGCCAAAGTCCAGCGGGCGATGGATGGCTCCTAGCGAATCGACTCAACCACTACGGCGATCGCCATCAGGCAAAATACCAGCCCCATCGTCTTAAACAGGGCAGCATCCAAAATGCTAAACAGGATAGTGGTGAGGGGCATAATCACCAAAACCTTTGACAGCACAATTGCCACCAAAATTCCAAACAGCGTTAAGAGAAAGTATTTCAACACGCGCACCGCAAACCGAAACAGCCAACTGTAGTCAGGATGAGTGTTTCTCATAAGTTTCGGGGGGTTCGAGAACTGGTTGCTGATGGCCTTAGTCTAGCGATCGCCCTCTAGCAACACCACCGCCGTTGCCGCTGTTAAGCCAAAAGTTAAGCCAAGATAGCGGTTATCGCGATGACAGTGACGGTGACTCCAAGAATGAAGAGGAGAATGAGCGATGCGAGAATTTTTGCGCGGCGGGGTGCGGGCGCTGGGAATCGTAGCCGGATTTTTGCCGACGGCTGTCAGCTTTGGGGCGATCGCCATCCAGACAAAGCTATCGGTGGCGGCTACGCTGGGCATGTCGGCATGGATCTTTGCAGGCGCATCGCAGTTTGCAGCCGTAGAGGGGCTGCGGCAAGGGATAGCGGCGCTGAGCATTGGGATCACCGTGCTGGTGATGAACCTGCGCCATTTGCCCATGAGCGTGGCGATCGCCCGTCATCGCTATGCCCAGTTCCCCACCTGGCAGCGCTGGCTGCTGTGCCACGGGCTAGTGGATGAAGTCTTTGCCCTGGAAATGTCTGACCCACAGCGCCCGTTTGCCTACTATTTGGGGCTGCACGGCTGCTGCTGGGCGGCCTGGGTGGCGGGCACTTGGCTCGGCTGCGTCGTGGGGCTACAGATTCCCGAACGCTGGCTAACGTTCGCCCTACCTGCGCTGTTTATTTACTTACTCGTCAGCGCCATCCGCCAGCTTCGTCATCCCAACCGCTGGATGGTTCTGATGATCAGCCTGATCCTAGCGGTGGCCAGCACCCCGCTGGGGTCAACAGGCCTGCTGGTATCGATTTTGGGCATTGCGGCGATCGCTACGCTGGGTCTGTCCGAGTCAGATCGGGCGGGAAGACGCGACGAAGCGTAATATCAAGTCCCCTCGTCTGGATGGCTTATTCCCCCACCAGCACCTCAATATCCAGCCCATCCAACTGCTTCATGATCCACTGGTCAAACAGCTCATTTCGAAGGGTTTCCAGCACTTCGGGGTGATCGAGTGTGGCAGGCAAGACGCGATCCAGTCGGAAGACGCACCACAGGTTTTCTGGCTCGATGAACAGCGGCGGCAGCACATCGCCGGGAGTGGCGGCATCGACAGCAGCCCGGAGGGCATCGGGCAGGCTGCCCCGGCTCAGCAGACCCAGCATTCCGTTAAACAGGCGATCGCCCGTTTGGGAATAGTCCTGCGCCAGTGCCTCAAAGGTTGCGCCCTCCAGGAGTTGTTGATAAAGCTCCTCCGCCAGATCGCGATCGCCCACCGCCAGCCGCGACAGCACGACCTGATCTAGATCCAGCTTGCGCTCGATGAAATACTGCGACAGATGCGGCTCCGTCAGGCGATCGCGCAGATGGCGAAGCTGGAGTTCTCGCTGGGTTTGGGTTCGCAACCTTGCTGCATCTAGCCCCTGAGCATCGAGCCAGGCTTGAAACGTGAGGGAATCGGTCAGATCTGCCTGCTGGCGAAATTGGGCGATCGCCGCCTCCACTTCTGCCTCGGTCGGCTGCCCCTCAGCGCGATCGCGCAACGCCTGATCCAGCAAGAACTGCCGCAAAATTTCGCCAATCATGTCGTCTAGCTTGCCGGCCGCCTGCAAATATTGCACGGCTTGGGCGAGCGAAAGCTGCTGCTGGCCGTTGATCACGATGAACGGGGGTGAAGCAGCCATTAGCCCGCCTCCAGCGCTGCAAAATAGTCCACAACTGCCTGGGCGATCGCCTCATTTCCAGTCTTATCCAGCGGCTGGTCGGTTTCCGGCGGGTTCAGCGGCGCGTGCAAAAAGTCCCAGTTGCCTTCGACAAATTCAGCCGGAGTAATGATGCGGTGATAGCAGTGACGGCGAATGCCTGCCAGCAGACAGGCGGCTTCGGCAAAGTCGTCGCGGGTAAGGCTGACAATGGGCACGTCTAGGCGACAGGCTTCCGAAAACGTCCCGTAGCCTGGTTTCGACACGACCCGCCCACACAGCGGCATAAAGTCCACCGGGCGAAAAGCCGTGCCGCCTACGTTTACAACATTCGGCAAGTCGGGAGCCTGCTTGTCTGTGGTGATGAACTGCCAGTCGGGGAAGCGCGTCAGGTTGTGATACGGAATTTTCGCTAGCCCCAGCCCGCCAAAAGTAAGCAGCGCGGTCTTTTCTTTGGGGGCAGTGAGGTTAAACTTGCTCCGCAGATCGTCTGGGCTATGGCGGGGGCTGCCGCCCGTGAGGCCTACGTCTTGCACCACAGGAAACGCGCTCATTGGCTCGTGAAACGGCATCCGAAACAGGCGATCGCACTGGGCAAAGCATTCGCCAATCCAGTCGGCGATCGCCTCAAACTCGCCACCCCAGGCGCGATAGATATAGTCCCAGCCAAAGTTGCTGCCCATCCAGCAGGGCACGCCAGCGGCGCGGGCGATCGGCGCAGCCAGCGGTGGAATGTCGCCCAGCACCAGCCCCACGCGGTTTTGGCGAATGAAGCTGACCTCGCTGGCAATGATTGACGAAGCGCGATCGCGAATGTCCTTCAGCTTGGCTAGCGTGGCGGGCAAGTCCATCGTCAGGCTATCGGGCTGAATCACGCCCACATCAAACGCTCTGGGCCGATGCAAAAATTCGCCCTCTAGATAAGAATCCAGCAGCCAGCGCGGAGCCGTCGTCACCATCACAGGCAGGATCTCCGGGCAGCGCCGCTGAATCTCTGCCACCACCGCCGCCGTGCGCGTCACATGCCCAAACCCGTGATTCGTAACCGCGACGTAGAGAACAGGTCGAGACATGGCAGGAAGTTCCTCAAAGGTTGGGTAACGAGTAACGAAAGATGAACTCGCCTCCACAGTAACCCCGTCCGCGCCACTTTTCCAACCCGCTTCACCAAATTCTGAAGTCGCCGCGTCGCAGCAAACTCTATTGCGGCAGCATCCCCGCAAACTGCTTCTCGGCTTCCTTCAGCGGCGTTTTTAAGTTCGTAAACACATGCTGAGAAACCGGGTCGGGATAGACCTCTTCCATGCCTTGGGCGATCGCCTCCAGCACCGTTTTCGCCACCTCAATGGGCGGCGCGGCTTTGGAAGCGCTGTAGGAACTCAAGACGGGCACGTTGACCACAGACGCAATCGAGAGCATATTGGCGATCGCCCCGCCGCCGTTTTGCTTCAGAATCGGCGCAAAGGCGCGAATCATCGCCAGCGTGCCGAAGTAGTTCGTGGTCATTATCCAGCCTCCAACAATATCCAGAATATCCAGGATATCCAGACTCCAAACCGAGCCTGTATTCGAGCCTGTATTGTAGAGGGAAGTAATCGACCATCAGCCGATGATTCGGCGTTGCGATTACGCGCCGCTTGGCCTAGCCCCTCTCCCCGCCTATGTCCATCATCACCGTCGATCGCCTCAGCAAGGTCTATCCCGTCGCCGTCAAAGATCCAGGACTCAAGGGCACGCTGACCCACTTCTTTCGGCGCACCTACCGCAACATTCCCGCCGTGCAGGACGTGTCCTTTGCGATCGAGCCGGGCGAATTTGTCGGGTTCCTTGGCCCCAACGGCGCAGGCAAAACCACTACGCTGAAAATGCTGACCGGCCTGATTCACCCGTCTAGCGGGCGCATCTCGGTAGCGGGGCACGTTCCCTATCGGCGCGAACCGGACTTTTTGCAAAAAATTACTCTTGTAATGGGGCAAAAGCAACAGCTCATTTGGGACTTGCCCACGCTCGACTCGCTGCGGATCAATGCTGCTGTCTACGGTATTCCCGATGCGGAGTTTCGCCGTCGTTTAGGAGAACTGAGCGACATGCTGGCGCTAGATCGACAGCTCAATCAGCCTGTCCGCAAGCTGTCGCTGGGCGAGCGCATGAAGGCGGAACTGCTGGCGGCGCTGATTCACCAGCCCAAGGTGCTGTTTTTGGATGAGCCAACGCTGGGGCTGGATGTGAATGCCCAGAGCAGCGTCCGCGACTTTTTGCGGCAATACAACCAGCAGTTTCAAGCCACCGTGCTGCTGACGAGTCACTACATGGCCGACATCACCGCGCTCTGTCGCCGGGTGTTGATGATTCATCAGGGCAAGTTGATTTATGACGGCAGCCTGGACGGGCTGCTGGAGCGGTTTTCGCCCTGCCGCGAGGTGACGGTAGAATTGGCGCAAGATCTACAGTCTCAGGTTTTGGAACGTTTTGGACACCTGAAGGCGATTGAGGGTCGCGTGGCCCATTTCATCGTGCCTCAGGAAGCGCTAACCCAAACCCTCTCGCGGCTGCTGGCAGAGTTAGAGATTGCCGATCTCACGGTCACTGATCCGCCGGTCGAGGAAGTAATCGGGCGCGTGTTTCAAAGCGGCGGACTGGAAACCGAGGGCGATCGCCCCTCTCCCTGAGCTTGCCTCCCTATAAACATCACCAACTCCTGCCGTAGAATGTCAAATGATGCAGGGCTGGCAAAATGCCTGTCTTGCGGGTGCGAGGTTTGAGTTGAAAACACATGAGAATTGCAGAGCGTGTGAGTCGCCTCCGGCAGAGTGCTAAGCAGCGTCCAGTGGCAACAACAAGCCTAGTCATCTTTTTGATCTGCGGGTTTGTTTACGCGATGAATGGTCGGGTTGACCTCAGCTCCAGCGATAATGTGACGAATACGCTGCTGGGGTTTAACTGGCTGCAAAATCAAGCGCTCAACTTTGATGCGTTTCGAGATAGCTATTTATATCGTGGCGGCGGCATTCCATTTTATCTTATCGAAACATCAACCGGGCATTTATCTTCGCGCTTTCCGATCGGCCCGGCGCTGGTGACATTTCCGCTAGCTGTTTTATATTACCTGGGGCTAAAGTTGGCAGCCTTGATTGACTGGGCAACTGCGGGAGCCTTTGCGATATTTCCGTCTGGTTTTCCAGATGTCGCCAGCGAAGACTTCGCGACCTATCGGCAAGGGTTTAGTAAGTTTTCTGCGACGGTTTCTACGGCTCTATCAGTTGTCTTTTTTTATCTGGGCGTGCGCCTCAAGTTTAGTCCGGGCGTTTCACTAATTGCGGCATTTGTGTTTGCGTTTGCGACCGGAAGCTGGCCCATCTGCTCCCAAGATCTGCGTCAGCACACGGTTTCCAATCTGCTGCTGACAGGGATTATACTCTGCTTTCTAAAAGTAGAGCGAACCGAGGGAAAACACCGGCAGTGGCTACTCTTTTTGGCAGGTACTTTTTGTGGAATCTTGCCAGGCGCAAGAATCACGAGTGCCTTATTTTCAGTCGCTATTTTTGCCTATGCTTTGATTGTTTATCGCAAAGAAGCGATTCCCTTCTTGCTAGGTTTGCCCAGCGCTTTGCTTCATTTTGGTTGGAATCTGTATTACTTTGGCTGGGCAAATTTGATTATTGGCGGATATTCTAAATATGCTCAGGAAACCGACTCTTCCTATTCATTCACCCTAGCGCATTTTACCAATGCCTCACTGGGTTTATTGCTCAGCCCTAGCAATGGCCTGCTGATCTTTTCTCCGGTGCTGATATTTGCGATTCCTGGTGCTTATCGGCTCTTTCGAGCGTGGCGACAGCGCCAAGATCGGGATGAAACGTTGCTGCTGTGGCTGGGGGCGATCGCCTTCATCCTCTATCTTCACTTCTGCTTCTATCGAATCTGGCTAGGTGGAAATGACTCCTTTGGGCCACGGTTTCTGACTGATACTCTTCCCGTTTCCTGCTTTCTCATTGCCTATTTTCTGGCTGATCTAGCCCCCAAGTTACATCGAGGCTGGAAGGGGGCACGGTTTGTTTTTTTAGTGTTCTTGATCACGCTAATAGTTTCAACATTCGTGCAAACTGTTGGCGCATTTACGCAGACTGCCTGGGGCGCAAGTCCATTTCCGGTGACCGAAAAGAACGGCAGGCTATGGGATCTTCAAGACAGCAAAATTGAGCGGCATACTAGAAATTTGCTGGCTAAATTTAGAAACCCAATTCGAGATAAAGAGGCCTATCTTGAGGGATTTCGGGGTGAAATAGAAAGCATAAAAATAGTGGAACCCGATGGAGATGAGGTGCAGGTGGGCGATCGCCTGAGAGTGCGATCGGGTCAGCGGAGGCAACTCAAACTCACCCTCCGCAATATGGGATCAGTGCCTTGGTTTGGCTATCAGACAGGCATTGAAAAAATGGGCGAAGCCAAAATTCGGCTGAGATTTTATGATGCAAATGATGAGAACAAAACGCCGCGAGTGGGCAATCAACTCTATGTGTCGGGTCAAACACGACCCGGCGAGACCACAGATGCCACCGGGCAGGTCACATTTCCCAAAGAGCCAGGAGCCTATCGACTAGAATTTTGGCTGGTGGCAGACGGTATCTCGCATCGAGATGAAGAACTTGCCCCGACCTACATCCAACCCGTCGTCATCCTCCCCCGCCGGACTAACCCCTAACCCCTAACCCCTAATGCTCCGCACCGCTCGCACGCTGCTTTCGGTTTACTACGCCTACATGGTGGAATATCGTGCTGAACTGATTCTCTGGGTGCTGGCGGGCAGCCTGCCGCTCATCCTCATGGGCGTGTGGATGGAAGCCTCGCAGGGGGGCCAGTTTGGGCTGTCGCCAGTGGAGTTTGCGCGATATTTTCTGGCGGTGTTTCTGGTGCGCCAGTTCACCATTGTCTGGGTCGTCTGGGACTTTGAGCGAGACGTAGTGGAAGGAAAGCTGTCGTCGCGCCTGCTGCAACCCCTCGACCCCGGCTGGCACTACTTCGCATCGCATATCGGTGAGCGCTTTGCCCGCGTGCCCTTTGCCTTTGTGCTGGTGGGGCTGTTTTTCTGGCTCTATCCGCAGGCGTTTTGGCTACCGAGTCTGGGCAATTTCCTATTGGGAATAGCGGCAACGGCGCTGGCGTTTTTGCTACGCTTCGTCATGCAATACACGGTATCGATGCTAGCGTTTTGGATTGAAAAAGCCAGCGCGATTGAGCAGTTTTGGTTTCTGATTTATCTTTTCTTTTCTGGCGTGGTGGCTCCGCTGGAGGTGTTTCCGCCGCTGGCTCGACAGATTGTGGAGTGGACACCGCTTCCTTATCTGGTTTACTTTCCTGCGAGTATCTTTGTCGGGCTACCCGGAAATTATCTACACGGGTTCTTGATTACGCTGGCGTGGATTGGGCTGTTCTATGGGTTAAATCGCTGGCTGTGGCGGCGCGGGCTGCGGCACTATTCCGGCATGGGCGCTTAGGTAGAGAGTCGCAGGCTTTACCTCCGCAAAACCGAAGTAATAATGACTGTGAGGGTAGCACTAGCGATCAGCGTAAAGGCGAGCTGAACCACCCACTGCGTCGCCTGACGATAATCCGCAAAGCGCTCATCAAATTTTTTCAGATCGCCTGAAAATGTTTCAACGTCACTGGAAAGCGTGCCAACGTCGCTGGAAAGCCGATCCAGCTTGTTAGACAAGTCTCTGAGGGTGGGTTCGCTGTCGGAGGCAGAGGTCATAAAACGATTGATTTGATTGATTTGGAAAAGCGACTATCTCAGAGTTACCAGGCAAACGGCGAGCTATCAGTATTGATAGTCTACTAAAGGAATCTGCCAATGACTACTGGAGAGCAATCGTGTCATGCGTTTGTGGCGAACCAGTCAAGAAGATTAAAACCCTTGCCGTGGAAAGATTTCATGCCAAAGCCTTGGGTCATAGAGCCACGATTTTCATAACTGGCAGCGATCGGGATGAGAGGATGCTAAGGGCAGCCTGCAAATTTTCACTCATCTTGGCTTTACTTTGCCAAGTAAGATGCGGTTGGTTTAGCACGGTGAATTTGAATTGATTACCAGAAGGAGCGCGACATGACGACACAAGGCTGGCAGTTTTGGATTGATCGGGGCGGTACGTTTACCGACATTGTGGCGCGTCGGCCAGACGGGCAACTGGTGGTGCATAAGCTGCTGTCGGAAAATCCGGAGCGCTATGCCGATGCACCGATTCAGGGCATTCGCGATCTGCTGGGGCTGCCGCCGGATGCGCCGATTCCGGCTGAGCAGATTGCAACGGTGAAGATGGGGACAACGGTGGCGACGAATGCGCTGCTAGAGCGTAAGGGCGATCGCACGCTACTGCTGATCACCAAAGGCTTTCGCGATGCCTTGCGAATCGGCTATCAAAATCGCCCCAAAATCTTTGCGCGGCACATTGTCTTACCTGAAATGCTCTATGAGCGCGTAATAGAGGTAGACGAGCGCCTCAGTGCCCAGGGCGAAGTGTTAATCTCGTTTCGCCCGATGGAAACGGGGCTGGTGGAGGAGTTGCAAGATGCCTACGCAGCAGGCATTCGCAGTTGTGCAATTGTATTTCTGCACGGCTATCGCTATCCCGACCACGAGCAGCAGGCGGCGGAACTCGCGCAGCAAATCGGCTTTACGCAGGTGTCGGTTTCTCACGAAGTCAGCCCGCTGATGAAGCTAGTGAGCCGAGGCGACACGACGGTTGTGGACGCTTACTTATCCCCAATCTTGCGGCGCTATGTGGATCGGGTAGCCGGTGAACTGGGCGTTGCGGCAGACGCTGGCGACTCGCCCCAGCCAAAGCTGTTTTTCATGCAGTCCAATGGTGGCTTGACCGATGCCGCGCTGTTCCAAGGCAAAGACAGTATCTTATCTGGCCCAGCAGGCGGTATTGTGGGCGCAGTAAAGACCAGTCAGCAGGCGGGCTTTGACAAAATCATCGGCTTTGATATGGGCGGCACGTCTACGGATGTGTCGCACTTTAGCGGCGAGTATGAACGCACCTTTGAAACCGAGGTGGCGGGCGTGCGGCTGCGGGCCCCGATGATGGCGATTCATACGGTGGCGGCGGGTGGCGGCTCGATTTGCCAGTTTGACGGGGCGCGATATCGCGTAGGGCCGGCTTCTGCGGGCGCACACCCAGGGCCGGCCTGCTATCGCAAAGGTGGCCCGCTGACCGTGACGGATTGCAACGTGATGCTAGGTAAGATTCAGCCGCAGTTTTTTCCGGCGGTGTTTGGCCCGGCGGGAAATCTGCCGCTGGATGCGGACATAGTGCGCGAGAAATTTTCAGCGCTGGCGGCCGAGATTTCCGCCAGCACAGGCGACGGGCGATTCGCAAAGGGATCGCGTCGGGAATCGCCCGAACAAGTGGCTGAGGGATTTCTGGCGATCGCCATCGAGAAAATGGCCAGTGCCATCAAAAAAATCTCCATCCAGCGCGGCTACGATATCACAGAATATACGCTCTGCTGCTTTGGCGGTGCAGGCGGACAGCACGCCTGCCGCATTGCCGAATCGCTGGGCATCTCGCAAATTTTTCTACATCCCTACGCGGGCGTTCTTTCGGCCTATGGCATTGGGCTGGCGGATGTGACGACGATTCGCGAGCAGTCGGTAGAAACCCCCCTCACCGAGGCGCAACTGCCAGCGTTGCAGCAAGTGCTAGAACACCTGGCGATCGCCGCCCGTCAAGATCTCCAGCAGCAGGGCATCGCTGCCGCATCAGACACCCCACTACACTCAGACGCGCAGGTGCAGATCCGTCCTAAAGTTCACCTGCGGTATGAAGGAACGGATTCTGCGCTGATGGTTGATTACGCTGACCTAAGCAGTATGCGGGATGCTTTTTCGCGGCTCTATCGACAGCGCTACGGATTTATCATGGAACACAAGCCGCTAATTGTTGAGGCTGTCTCTGTGGAGGCAATTCACGCTTCAGAGATCGCAGGTTTGGAACAGTCAAAAACCAACCATGCGAATTACCCTACTACAAGCTCTACTCAAGAACTGACTGCGATCGCCACGGTTCCCATGTATACCGGAGGGATTTCCTATAACACGCCTGTCTATCAGCGAAAGGACATGCAAGAGGGCGATCGCCTGATAGGGCCAGCGCTAATTATCGAACCTACTAGTACCAATGTCGTTGAACCGGGATGGATAGCAGAACTCACAGCCGACGGAATGCTGATCCTGAAAAAAGAGAACCAAAAAAGGATAGAAAATCAATCCGCTAGGGACCTATCGCTTATCACTGATTCTGCATTCGACGCGCCCGATCCGGTGATGCTAGAAATCTTTAACAATCTATTTATGGCGATCGCCGAAGAGATGGGCATCACGCTGCAAAACACCAGCTACTCGGTCAACATTAAGGAACGCCTGGATTTTTCCTGTGCCATCTTTGATCAACAGGGTCAGTTGGTCGCCAATGCGCCCCATATTCCGGTGCATCTCGGCTCTATGAGCGAAAACGTGCGCGCCCTGATCTCCGCCAAAGGTAGCGCCATCAAACCCGGCGATGTGTACGTGTCCAACAATCCCTACAACGGCGGCACGCACCTGCCAGACATCACGGTGATCACGCCAGTTTTTCAGTCCGTGAATTGTGACAGCGTGACAGAGCATGGGAGTGATGAAGTTTCTCCCCCCCTCTCCACCGCCCCACTACCCCTCTTCTACGTTGCCTCTCGTGGACATCACGCCGACATCGGCGGCATTACGCCAGGGTCTATGCCGCCCAACAGCACCCACATTGATCAAGAAGGTGTGCTGCTAGATAACGTGCTGCTGGTGGAAAATGGGCGATTTCGTGAGGCCGAGATTGCCGAACTTTTGACAGCGGGATCTTATCCGGTACGGAATTTAGCGCAAAATCTGGCAGATTTGCAGGCGCAGGTGGCGGCCAACGAGCGCGGCGTGAAGGAGCTTCAGCGCATCGTGAGTCACTATGGTTTGGAAACTGTGCAGTCTTATATGCAGCATGTTCAAGACAATGCTGAGGAATCCGTGCGGCAGGTGATTGTGCAGCTTAGCCAGAACGCTAAGACGAACGATAATCAGAATACAACTGTTCGCCAGTTTGTCTATCCGTTGGATGATGGAACGCAGATTCAAGTGGCGATCGCCTTTAATCCTCAGGAACGCTCTGCCCGCATTGACTTTACGGGCACATCCCCGCAGCAGGCGAATAACTTTAACGCGCCGCTGGCCATCTGCAAGGCTGTTGTGCTGTATGTGTTTCGCACGCTGGTCGATGCCGAAATTCCCCTGAATGCGGGCTGCCTGAAACCGCTGGAAATCATCGTGCCGGAGGGTTGTTTGCTCAATCCCAGATACCCAGCCGCAGTCGTGGCAGGAAATGTGGAGACTTCGCAGGCGATCGCCAACTGTCTTTATGGGGCGCTGGGCGTGCTTGCAGCCAGCCAGGGCACGATGAACAACCTCACCTTTGGCAACGAAAAGTATCAGTATTATGAAACCATCTGCGGCGGCTCTGGCGCAGGCCCCGACTTCGACGGCACGGATGCCGTGCAAACCCACATGACCAACTCGCGACTGACAGACCCCGAAGTGCTGGAGTGGCGCTTTCCGGTGCTGCTGCGTCGGTTCGAGATTCGCCCCGACAGCGGCGGCAGGGGTCGGCATCGCGGCGGCAACGGCGTGATTCGCGAGATCGAGTTTCGCGAACCAATGACGGCTGCAATTCTCTCCAGTTCGAGGCAGGTCGCTCCATTTGGGCTGGCAGGCGGTGATCCGGGCGCAACCGGGCGCAACTGGGTCGATCGCGAAGACGGTCGCCGCGAAGACTTGCCAGGTTGCGCCCAGGTGGAAATGCAACCAGGCGACGCGCTAGTGATTGAAACGCCCGGTGGCGGCGGGTTTGGGTCAGCTCTGGGTTAGTTTGGGCGATCGCCCATGCCTTAACCAATGCAAGAGTGCGTATCCAGAGCAAACCGATAGCCGTGCGGCAAAATGTGCAGTTTCGCGCCGCATAGATTCATCAGGTGATCCATCCGCAGATCACCCGATAGATCACCCGATGGGTTGGTCAGCGATAATTGAGCAGCGATCTCGCGGTAATCTGTGGAGCAAATTGCCACTAGGTATCCTCAGGTAAGTTCGACTGCTATGGGTTCTTAGCCCCCTCGCTATGCACCCTCTCGTAACTTATCTAGCACCGAGCGATCTTCCAGCGTGGAGGTGTCGCCGGAGATTTCTTGACCCGCCGCGAGCGATCGCAGCAGTCGCCGCATAATCTTGCCCGATCGCGTCTTGGGTAGGGCATCGCTAAAGCGGATTTCGCCAGGGCGAGCCAGCGCACCGATTTCTGCGACAACGTGTTTTTTTAGCTCCGCGACCAAGTCTTCGCTGGGCGTAACGTTGCTCTCTAGCGTTACAAACGCCACGATGTCTTCACCCCTGATCTCATCTGGTTTGCCGACCACGGCCGCCTCGGCCACGGCCGGATGCGACACCAGCGCCGACTCAATTTCCATCGTGCCCAAGCGATGACCCGACACGCTGATCACGTCATCCACGCGCCCCATCACCCAGAAATAGCCGTCCTCATCTTTCCGCGCACCATCGCCCGCAAAGTAGAGATACTGTCCATTGACGGGTGGAATGTGTTCCCAGTAAGTGCGGCGGAAGCGGTCGTCGTCGCCGTAGACCGTCCGCATCATCGACGGCCAAGGATGCTTCACCACCAGATAGCCGCCCTCATTGGCAGGAACGGGGTTGCCCTCTAGATCCACCACGTCGGCCAAAATGCCGGGAAAGGGGCGCGTGGCGGAACCGGGCTTGGTGGCGATCGCCCCCGGCAGCGGCGTAATCATAATGCCGCCTGTCTCCGTTTGCCACCAGGTATCGACAATCGGGCAGCGCTCCCCGCCGATGACGCTGTAATACCACATCCACGCTTCCGGGTTGATCGGCTCGCCCACCGTACCCAGCAGCCGCAGCGACGACAGATTGCGAGCGCGGGGATGGTGTTCGCCCATTTTGATAAAGGCGCGGATGGCGGTCGGCGCGGTGTAGAAAATCGTCACACCATATTTCTCGATCACATCCCAAAAGCAGCCGGGATTGGATGCTCGCGGCGCACCTTCGTACATTACCGTCGTTGCGCCATTCGACAGCGGCCCGTAGACGATGTAGCTGTGCCCCGTAATCCAACCGACATCGGCGGTACACCAATACACGTCCGTATCTTGCAGGTCAAAAATCCACTTCGTTGTTATGTGGGTGTAGAGGTTGTAGCCACCCGTCGTGTGAACCACGCCCTTGGGCTTACCTGTGCTGCCAGAGGTGTAGAGGATAAACAGCAGATCTTCGCTGTCCATCGGCTCCGCCGGACAATCCGCCGAAATACCCTGGCGCAGATCGTGCCACCAGTGGTCGCGCCCCGCCTGCATGTGAACCTTCTGCTTGGTGCGCTCCACCACTAGCACGTTGTCCACGCTGGGGCAGGCTCCCCCTTCTAGGGCCTTATCCACCTGCTCCTTCAGCGGCACGATCGCATCTTTGCGCCAGCCGCCGTCTGCGGTGATCACCAGCTTTGCTTTGCCATCATTCAGGCGATCGCGCAATGCCTCTGCACTAAACCCGCCAAATACCACCGTATGAGCCGCACCGATGCGGGCACAGGCCAGCATGGCGATCGCCGCTTCGGGAATCATCGGCATATAGATCCCGATCACATCGCCCTTTTTCGCCCCCAGCGACTTTAGCACATTGGCAAACTGGCACACCTCGCGGTGAAGCTGGGCATAGGTCAGCGTGCGCGAATCGCCCGGTTCGCCCTCCCAGATCAGCGCCGCTTTATTTTTGCGCCAGGTGGTCAAATGGCGATCGAGGCAGTTGTAGGAAATATTAATCTTGCCGCCCACAAACCACTTCGCAAAGGGCGGCTGCCAGTCCAGCACGGTCTGCCACTTCTCAAACCAGTGCAGTTCCTTTTGCGCCAGATCTGCCCAAAACTTCTGCGGGTCGGCCGCAGCGCGTTCATAAAGCTGCTCGTATTCTTCCAGCGTCTTGATATGCGCCTGTTGAGAGAACGCGGCAGGCGGCAAAAACTGACGGTCTTCGTGCAGGATGGATTCAATCGTGGGATTTGACATACAGTCTTGGCGTTGCGGTCGGTGGACTCAATCAATTGCTGACTATCCAAAGCAGCAATCAGGCTATTCAAAAACCATACGGGTTTTGCTGCCCCTTATGACAGACCCTACACGTTCCTTTAAGGTTTGCGTTCGTCCTTCCCAACTGCATCACCCCATCGCACCAACCCCCCATCGCACCCATTCCCAACACCCCGTCCCCTAACCCAGCAGCGCTACACTAAAACTATCCCTTCACTCGCCCGATCATGTCGGTTGCCAAAGATCGAGAACTCGCCATTGAGCAACCCCAACTCGACCCGCCGTTGATCATTCCGCCGGGCAATCTCTCCAGCCATGAACCGCCTTTGGAAAGCTCCCTTCACCTCCAGCAGCTTATTCTCTTGCTGACTTCCCTCAACTGGCTCTGGCAAGACCGCACCGACTACTTCGCCGCAGGCAACCTGACGATCTACTACAGCCCCAACCAGCGCAAGTCTGAGGATTTTCGCGGGCCCGACTTTTTTGTGGTGCTGGGGACAGAGCGCCGCCCGCGCAAAAGCTGGACGCTGTGGGAAGAAGACGGCAAGTATCCCAACGTGATTGTGGAACTGCTTTCGGACTCGACCGCCAGCATTGACCGGGGGCTAAAAAAGGAAATCTATCAAGACACCTTTCGGACGCTGGAATATTTCTGGTTTGATCCTGTTAGCCTGGAATTTGAAGGATTTTCGCTGGTGCGCGGGCGCTATGAGCCGATAGCGCCGAATGACCAGGGACGGCGATGGAGCGACCAGCTTCAGCTATTTTTAGGCATTTATGACGAACAGCTTCGGTTTTTCCGGCCGGACGGCAGCCTAGTGCCCACGCCCGAAGAAGCAGCCCGAATCGAACAGCAGCGGGCAGATGCCGAGCAGCAGCGGGGCGATCGCCTTGCTGAAAAACTACGGGAGTTGGGCGTAGACCCAGACTCGCTTTAGCCCTTGACTGACTGCATTCAACGCTGAAAGTATCCGCGCTGCTAAGTTGAAGGGCTGCTGCTTGATAAGCCGAACCATCGCCGAAACGGGTAAAGCAAGTGCGCGCCAAAGCTTTCAGGAATTGGTTCGCCACAGATCCCAAAATTGTGGGGCTGCTGTTCTTTGGGCAAATAGAAAGTACCAAACATCAGGTCATAGATCGGAAACAGCCCCGCAAAATTGCAGCCGAGTCCGGCTTCTTCGCGCGTATGATGCCAGCGGTGGAAAGCGGGGCTGGACAGCACATAGCCCAAAGGGCCATAGGTCCAGCGGACGTTGGCATGAATAAAGGCGACGTAGCTCGATAAAAAAGCCGTATACATCTCCACCGCAACGGGCGAAAAGCCCAGAATCAGCAGCGGTGAGGCCTGACACACCCGCGAGATAATATCGTTTACCGGGTGCAGCCGCACAGCCGTCAGCCAGTCCATTGTCTCCGCACTGTGATGAACTGCGTGATAGTCCCACAGTGGCTCGGCATGTTGCAGGCGATGGGTCCAATAGCCGATGCCGTCGCCGACCACGATCATGATCAGCCCCTGCACCCACAGCGGCAGTTGCGCCGCCCAGCCGTAGCCCGTCAGCACGCTTTGCCAGTCGAGCGATCGCCCCATCAGCAGGTATATGGGGAGCAACACCAGGGCGATCGCCCCCATGCTAAGAATCTGAATCACCATCGGCGTAAAGAACCAATAAAAGCTATCCAGCCAATAGCCCCGCCGAAATCGAGGCTGGTCGGGAATACTGGCAAAATAGCGCTCTAGAATGCCAAACAAAACCGTCAAAACCAGATAAAGAACTAGCGCTCGCAGGAACCGATCTTGCATGGTGGGGCGGGTACCGAAAATATCTCTTCGGACATTACATAATCGGCAGAAGCCAGAACTGTCAAGCCGATAGAGCGAGAAACCCTGACCTGAAAGACTAATTACCCTGCCTTCAAACTTGTTGCCACATTCCTTCCCTAAGCCCGCGACTTTACAACTTCGATGCCTGCTGGCGAGCAAATCGCAGCACCAGTCCCCACAGCAGCACCGCCAGCAGCCCATCAGCGACTAGCGAAGCAAATGCTGCGCCTTGCCAGGAATAGGTCGGGATCAGCACAAAGTTAAGCAGTGTGTTAAGTAATGCAGCGCCCGCCTGCAAAGCACTGCGCCATCCCTGTAAGCCAGCACCTGTCAGCGTATTCGCCGCAAAAAATTGCATGGACTTTAGAAAAATCAGCGGCGACAGCCAGTGCAGCGCACTTACAGCCTGGGCATAGTCCTCTCCCAGAATGTAGGGGACTAGCGGCGCACAAACCCACAATCCCACGCTAGCCAGCGCTCCGTAGCCCCCAGCAAAAGGCACAATACGGCGGGCAAACTTGAGGCTCCCTCGAATTCCGCTTGCGCCTTTGCGAAAGAACTGGGCATAGCTGGCACCCATCACCGCAATCAGCGGAATCAATCCTACTTCGATAATGCGATAAGCTGCGCCGTAAATTCCGGTGGCTGTTAGCGTAGACATAGACGCTAGCATGGCTTTGTCAATGTCGTTATAAATGGTTTGAGAAGACAGATCGACTGAAAAGTAAAATCCATCCCAAATCTCCGATTTCATCAGATTCAGGCTGGGTTTGGGTCTTCCCAATAGGCGAGAAACTAAGCTAATGCTAATAATCGCTGTAGCTGCTCGACTTGCCAGATACAGCAATCCCCAAATTAATGCATTGGGCGTTTGTATAAATAGCAATAAGCAGACTGCCGCAATCAACCCATTAATACTAAGAAGAATATTGAGCTGAGCATCGCGACCAAACAAATCAGTTGCAATAAATGATTTCAACGAAGCATCATGAAATCGCGCAAAGATCAGTTCAGCCAGACCTACTGCTAATAACAGAACAAAAGGAAATTGAGTGGGTAAAACAAACTGATTCAGCGCTAAAAGCGCCATCAGAATGGTAAGCCCAAGGACTGTCGTAACCCATAAGGCATTGCCAAAGTAAGTCTGAATTAGGCTTTTGTTGCGCGAGACATGTTTGACTAAGATGTGAGGCGTTCCCCAGTTGGCAAAGGGGACGACAATCTTCACCAAAGCCATAACCCCCACAAACAAGCCATATTGCTCGGTTCCTAAAGAACGAGCAATGATAAAAAAATAGGCAGACTGGAGAACTAGACTGGAGATTCGGGCTGTGAGCTTCCAAAGTGTGCCGCGAATGACGGTGTTTTGGAGAGAATGAGCAAGACGCGATCGCAGCGAGTTTAAGTACGCCATTAGCTGTGTTTAACGCGCCGATAAGGATTGTTTCAGCAATTCAGGAGCTTGATCCAGACTTGGGACATCGTCGAGGTCAAGGTTTTGAGGATTGTCTTCGGGAGGCATAAGCTGCGAAAGGGCGATCGCCACATACAGCACCCAAAAGATATCATTTGCTCGCATTAATGAGGTTTCTGGTAGATTCGAGAGAATCATGAAAATCAAAAAAGGAACGGGCCAAATGAACTCTGAACCTGTCATGCGCCTTAGGCGAATAATGCTGCCCATTGCATTTGCAAAATATCCAACCAAAAAGACGACCATCCCCACAATTCCTAGCTGTAGGAGTAAGTCCAGGAATCCGTTATGAGCATCTGGAACCTTCCAGGCTTCTGCTCTCCAAACAACTGCCGAAGGACCGTTTAACCCATCCCAAAAAGCCTGATAACCATAGCCGAGCCAAGGACGCTGCTTAATCATTTCCAGGACACTCATCCACAGATCAGTGCGCCCGGTTAATGTTAGATCTTTACCTAAAACATCTACAACAATGGACTCTAGATTATCCACCAGCCATAATGATGCTCCACCCGCGGCGATCGCAATTGAGCCAAGAGAAATGACTAAAAGATGATATTGCAGTCGAAACAGCCGACAAACAGCGATCGCCAACCACATAGCCACCACATTTACCAGCGCCCCTTTGGAGGTTGAGAGCAGCAGCATCATAACTGATAAACCCAAACCCAGAGAAAACCAAAGCCTCTGTTTTTGCCCATCGAGTAACAGCAACGTGAAGACAATGCTGCTCAGCGTCATCATCTTGCCAAAGTTATTCTTGTGTGTGTATATTCCGCGCCAAGCACCCGCATGAACGCCGCCCATGATTCCATACTTGGGCAACAGTAGAGCATAGCCTAAGCTCAACCCCACCACTAATCCAAAAGTCCAACCCAAAAGCTGCAACTGCTGCTTTACGGTATATCGGGTTGCAAAATAAACCCCAAGCAGGGTTGATCCAGTAAACGAAAAAGAGCGAGAAAGGGTTCTGCCGGGAATTTCAGACCAGAAGAATGACAGCAAAACTAAAGCCAGGATTGCCCAGATATAGCGATCGCGCTGAAGCACATAAAGCACCTTTCTCCAGCGAATCGTTAATAAGCAAAAAACAACCAAGTAAGTTAGGAGATAGAGATTTCGAGTCAGCCCAAAATCTGGTTCAGCAATTTGCTTGTCGCCCTGGCTGTAGCCTCCCGACAGGATCACGTTGAGCGGCCCGCCCGTGTGCAGCAGGAGGGCGATCGCCGTAAATGCTTGCTCTGCAAAGACGAGAGGCTTTTTCATCATGGAATTAAGCGGATGCAGAGGGATGAAATTCGGACTTCAGGGTTCATGCGATATCGTTTAGGCGATCGGGGTCACAATCGGGTCGCAGTCGAAATCCGCACCAGCGGTTTGCCGTCATAATGTTCTGGAATCGGCGCTTCTAGCAAACTCAAAATAGTAGGTGCCAAATCCACGGCTTCGCCTTCAGGCAAGTCAGAACCGGCTTCGATACCCGGCCCCTGTGCCAGCAAGAAGCCCCTGGGCCGATGTCCCCCCGGACGATTTAGCGTGACCGGACCAATTCGCCCAAAATCAGGGCTATCCACCACATCAGTCGGAATTTCATTCCACACCACCACTAGATCAGCCATCGGCAAGCGAGAATTTTCCTGATCTTCCAGCGGCGACTGGCGCGTTCGCACGACCTGCTTCACCATAGGCTGCCCGGTTCTAGCATCTTTGAGGCGATAGAACACCTGCGTCAGTCCTTCGCACAGCGCATCGTACTCGGCAGGCGGCACGATTCCGTCTCGCTCCCGCCCCTGAAGATTAATCCGCACATGTCCATTGGCAAAAGCCGGAATTGCAAAGGCTTTCATCTCAGACCAGGCACCGGAATACAGCATCGTCGGCGACCAGTCCATTGCCACTTCGTTTTGCTTGAGTTCATAAGGCGACAGCAAACCCTTGCGATGGGAACGAATAAAACGCTTGGGTGCCCAGGTGTTGATCAGTTTTTGCAGCGGATTCGTTCGCAAGGTTCGCCAGATTTCACCGCTCCAGCCTTTGCGAATTGGCTTGATCACCGAAGGCGGCGGTGGCGTGCCGACTTTCCCATCTGCCATCGCCACTTGTCCCGGAAAGCTAAATCGATACAGTAGTTCCGCAATGGTAAACATACTTAGCACATCGGTATGGTTAGGAGCCATACCATGTACCGAGAAGAACAGCAGATAAGCATTCTCTGGCAGGTTGTCGATAATCTTGCCTACTGCTTCGTCAATTTCTTGATACGCCTTGAGCAGGGGATTAGGAACTGCGGCTACTTTATTTCTGTAGGGATAAAGAGGGTGATCGGGCTGGCTTTGGTCGTACAGGTCATGGCCAGCCGCATGAATGTCCCCAAAAACGGTGAGGAACAAGTCCCAGGGCTGGCGCTGCATCAGGTCACAGCAAATCGTGGCGCGGAGATCGGCGCTTTGCTGGATAGCACCCGGAACCCACTTCACATAGTCTTTGTTCCACCACTTGCCATCGTCTTTATAAAGCAGCGGATCGCTACCATATTTCTGGTTGATTTCAGGCAGCAGTTCGGCAGGTTTGGATATGCTGGGCGGCCAGGGGAAGTGTCCACCCCATCCCTGGATTTGAAGGCCATTGACTTTTTCAGAAATTCGCGTCACTGGAACATCGAAAGTGATCACCCGATATTGATCACCCAGTTCATGCACATGGGGATAGTCGGGCTGATGATAGATTTTGTCGGGGGAAACGGTGTAGTTTTCGGGGTGGAATCGAACTGCATCCCAAAATCCGGTTTTGGTTGGATAGCAACCAGTGAGAGCCATGCCCCACAGCGGCTCGGTCGCAAAGCAGTCGGCATCTCCGCCAGCGTAGGGAAATTTGTTGCTGAGTCGTCCATAAGCGCCGCGATCGCGCACTTTCTTCAGGTTTTTGAGGTGCCCTTGCGCCATCCATTCTTCCAATAGCACAGGGTCACAGCCCTCTAGCCCAATTCCAATTACCGGATTGTTCATAAGTTTTCCTCGAAATCACTTAGGCGCGATAAGTCAGTTAAGTATGAATAGTTCGTTGTTCAGGTATCGTTTTGGGTTGGCGAGTCTCGGAGGACTGCTACAGCCCAAACACTCTCAAAAGCACACCCAGCGGATTGAAAATGCGTCCGGCAAAATCAGCAACTGATGCAGCAGTTTGCTTGGGCACCACAATCACATCCCCTTCCTGCACCTGATAGTTGTCTGTCAGGTTGCGGAGGTCGATCTCCTGGCGCTCAATTTGTCCCTGATCATTCATGCGGATGAAGTTGACTTGGCTGAGGCGAGCGTCTTCAGTGGGGCCACCGGCGATCGCCACGGCGCTCGATAGGGAACTGTTGGGCGGCACCTGCACTTCGCCAGGGCGCGTTACCTCGCCCACCACGCGCACCCGCACGGTTGCTGGAGCCAAGCTAGATTGGGCAATCTGTCGTCGGTCGAGCGTTGTATCGGCGGCGAGTCGTGGCACTAGCACGATATCGCCATCTTGAAGGGGCGGGTTGTTGGCATTGGACTCGGCCCAAATACCATCCCACAGGTTGACGGTGAGCGTCGTGGTGCTGCCGCTGGGGAGCGATCGCCGCACCAGCACTTGCCGCAAATCTGCGTGGGTCGTGATGCCGCCCGCCGCCACCAGCGCCGAACTCAGAGTTGGCAGACTTTGCTGAGGATTGTTGCCGTTGTTGCTGTTGCGCGGATTGTCGAGATGAATGGGGCCGGGTCGCTGCACCTCGCCCGTCACCGTGACAAAGACGGGGCGCAGGCTTGTCAGGCTCACTGCAACCGACGGGTTGACCAGATAATAGTTCAGCCGGGTGGTGAGGTCGCGGGTGAGTGAGTCGATGGTTTGCCCTGCCACGGGCACAACCCCAATAACAGGCAGAGTAATCGTGCCATTGGGGGCAATCACTCGCGTTCCGGTGTATTCATCAAAGCCCAAAACCGTAATCGCCAGTTCATCGCCGGGCCCCAGAATATAGTCTGAAGGCAGTGCCCGCAGGGGTGATGCAGACTGGGCCGCGAGCGAATTTTGAGCTTGGACAGCAGTGGGGATGGCTGACCAGCCGAGGGTGAGGGTGAGGGCGATCGCCGAATAACGAAACACCGCTCTAGAGAAAAGGGCTTGCGAGATAGATGCCGCTAAATGTGTCATTATGCGACCTCCAGATTGGACTGTTCTTGAGATTCGGTCGATTGCCCGTTTTGGCTATATTGCTCAATTGGAAAGAGTTGCTCAAAGCTGGGCACAGGCTTGATGGGTGTGGCCAGGGCAACTTCCTGAGTCAGAGCAAAATAGCGATTGGGGTTGCGGATAGGGGCAACGCCGTTGGCTACGATCCCCAATACATGCGGCCTAGCGAGGTTGAGCAAACTACGAGTGGCTTTCAAATCTTCTACATCCGTCGTCGGTCGCACGACCAGCAGCATACCGTCTGTCAGTTTGCCTAAGGTAGAGGCATCCGCTGCACCCGAAAGAGCAGGCGTGTCAAAGATCACCACATCGTATTGCTGAACCACTGCCGCGATCACCGGAAGCAGCTTTTGGGGGGTGAGCGCCGTAGGCGTAGAAGACGCCAAGTTGCCTGCTGCCAAAAGCTCTAGATTTGGAGCCACGGGCTGGATTGTGTCGGTTAGCTCTGCCTGACTTGCCAGCACTTCTGCCAGACCGACCGCTCCATCCACGTTCCACATCCGATGTTGGGTCGCATGGTGAAAATTCGTATCCACCAGCAGCACGCTTTGCCCAGACTGGGCGATCGCCATTGCCAGATTTGCCGCCACTTGAGACTTGCCTTCCTGGGGCACAGAACTGGTAACGACGAGGGTTTTTAGTCCAAATTCTGAATCCAGCAATCCCAGGTTAGACTGCAACACGCGATAGGCATGATGAATCTCAGCAAACGGAGATCCGCCGCTTTGCTGCATGGGCAAAATATCTTGCCGCCTGCCAGACGGTTTCCAACTCGGCACAACCCCCAACAGCGGATAGTGAAGCAACTGCTGAGCATTGGGGATGGTTTTCACAGAGCGATCGCACAAATCCAGCAGGAACGCAGTCACCACGCCCATTGCCGAACCCAGCACCAGCCCACCCAGCAGAATCAGCTTTTTGCTAGAAGCGGCGGGCTTTTCAGGCACAACGGCTGCCGAAATCACCCGCACGTTGTCAATGGTCTGATCTTCCGCCACCTGCACTTCTTGCAACCGCTGGAGCAGCGATTCATAGGTGCCTTGAGCCGCTGCCAGTCGCCGCTCCAGTTCGCGCTGGGTCGCTTCTAGCCGCGGAATCGTCACCGCTCGGCTGCGCTGCTCCGCTTGCAAGCGGGTCAACTCTGCAATCTGACTCGCCAGCGCCACGCGCTCTACCTCCGACTGCACCAGCCCCGCCGTCAAGTCTTGAGCCAGCGCCCCCAGTTGAATATCCCGCTCCGACACCCGACTTTGCCCCACAAGCTGGGCGACTCGCCCCTGGAGTCGTTGCCGCAAGAGAACTTCTTGCTGCTCTAGCGTGGCAATTGTGGGGTGAGTAGACCGATAACGGGCCCGCTCCAGATCAAGCTGCCCCTGGACTTGTTGAAGTTGGGAGAAGACCTCCTGAATCGCCGGAGACTGGCTCAAAGCGGTGGCGCTCACAGCCTGCTCCGGAGACATTCCCAACTGCTGCTGTAACTCGCGAGAGCGGGTTGTCGCATTCACAAACTGCGTCCTGACCCTCGCAATTTCATCATCCAGACGCTTCATCGCCTTAACGGTTTCGCGGGATTCTTCATCCAGCAAAACCACTTGGTTCTGCTCTTTGAAACGTTGCAGGGCGACTTCAGCCTCTCGCACCGCAGCCTCAGTCCGGGGCAATTGCTCCGTGATGAATTTGCGAGCAGCGGCGGCTTCAGCTTGATTGGTTGCAATATTATTGTTGCGGTAAGCCTGGATTACCTTATTGACAACGGCGGCTGCCCGCTCCGGATCTTCGTCCTGATAGCTAACCTCAATCATGTCGGTGCCAGGAATCGGCTTGACTGTCAGCACCTCCAGAAATCCCGTCGGGCTGAGGGGCAGCCCTTCATCATCGGTAAGCTTGAGATCGGCGATCGCCACCTCAGCAATCGGCAACGAGCGAATCGTTTCCACTTGGGTCGCAATCGGGTCGGTATCTGAACCAACGGCGCTCTGCCGTCCAATCGCAGTCGCCCCCGTCGCGTCCAATCCTGTCAGCGAAGAGGTACGGTCAATCTTGACAAGTACCTTGCCAGAGGCGTTGTAGATGGGCTGCTGCGACAGAGCCGCCAAGGCTGACAGCGCTGCGACGGTACTGAAAACCCCAACCGCAGGCAGCCATCGCCGCTTGAGAACCTGCCCATAGCGTTGCAGATCAATATCGACTTCTTCCCGAAAAGATTGATTACCCATGAGACTCCCAAAGAGCAACACAGCCAGTGGCGCACTAACTGAACACAACGCTCCGAACTTGAGAACTTTAATCGCCAGCTTTGATCGTCAGAATGATGCAGACTTTAGAGCAGTTCGACGGAACGCAGTCTATCAGGCATTTGCGTTAGCACCCGGATTCTCAAAGTGAAGTTCTGCCAATAAAACGATGGATTCTCTCATCTCAAAAATCGCTTCTAAACGCCTTTCTAAAACCTTTGGCTTTGTTGAGTGAGGCTCAGGCTGATAGAAGTCAACTTGGACATTGGCAACCCGATATTAGAGAAACGCTCTCTCCTCTACTTCTCAGTCTAAACGGCTCAGGCAGTGAGCGACATCTGCCTTCATACTAGCTTCTGACAATCATCAAGAGTTGATAAATTTGTGGCTTGCCAATCGTCTATTTAGACAATATCAACCGGTGTGCTTCAAAAAAGCGATAAAGACGAAGTCGAAACAGAATCAAAATCGCTCTCAAGCGATCTTCAAGTCGGCTAAGTTTTTTGGAGTTGAGAACCAAAATCGTATGTGGTAGGGCAGAGAGAAGCACGGCCCAACTCCGGATGACCCACAAGATACCTCCCCATTGACGCTCGCGAATGAGATGATAACTCTCGCGAGTTAAGCGCTGCCATTTGCGAGTCAATTCAGCCCAGGTCTGCCGCGCCGGATGTCCGACACAAACATCGTCTTGATAGATGATGGAATATCCAGCAGCGATCGCCCGATGGCACCAATCCTTGTCTTCAGAAATGCCCTGGCGAAACCCACCCACTGCATCAAAAACCTCTCTAGAAACCAACAGATTCGCAGTTACAGAAAACTGTTTCTTTAAAACATAGGATTGGTTGTTAAATGCAAAAACCGATTCAAAGGCTTCCACCGGACAAGGGTTATCTGGATTTTTCAGAAGAACCTGCACGCGCCCTCCCACAAGATCGGCTTTCTCAATAGCCCTTAGCCCATTTTCTAGCCAGTCTACTGAGGGTTGACAGTCAGAATCTGTAAATGCCAGGATTTCAGATTTTGATGCAAAAACGCCTGCATTTCTTGCTTCTCCTGCACCTTGGATTGGGGCAGCAATTACCTTTGCCTTTTGATTTGTAATCTCTGCAACGATGCTTTGCAGAACATCCAGACCCAAATCTGAGTTATTATCAGCCACAATGATTTCAAACTGATCATGCGGTAGCGTCTGCTGCATCAAGCAACTTAGACAAATTTTCAGATTGTCCAGATCGTTGAAATGTGGGATGACAACAGAAATTCTAGGATTCATGATTTTTGGGTTCACAGCTTTCTACAGGCTGGCTTTAAGCGATTTTTCAGAGCGCAAAATTGTTCTGAACCCAGCTTTTATACCTTGTGAATGGTCTTATACTCCTGATAAGTGAGGCCTAAAAGGCCGGCTAAACGTCCAGCACCCCGAAAAATTCTGAGCAGCGATGCGATCGCCAGTTGCTTTTGTATCAGCCCCAAAGGAATCGTCATCAGTCCATACATCATTTGGGTCAATGCCTTAGCGCTAGATAACAGACGAACCTGAATGGATGGCTTCGCTTCTTTTTCCCAGATGGAATAGCTTAAACAACTGCGATAGCCCCGCTGTAAAATCCATCGCACTGTAGTCCGACTGTTGGGAATCCACTCATAAACAATCGCTTCGTTAGCCCAAACCAGCTTTTTGCCTGACTGATGAAGACACCTGAAGAAGTAAGAGTCTTCTCCACCCATCAGTGCAAACCGCTCTTGAAAAATATTTTTTTGATTTTGGACTAATGCTGCGCGCAGCAATACGTTGTTGGTATAAGCTGCCTCCAGAAGATGCCCTGTTGGATATCGTCGAGGCTCAAAAAAGCGACCTCGAATTGCCCAAAGGGGTGCGTCGGGCTGAAAATGTGGAAGAACCGGGCCATGCACGACATCTGCTTGGTGCTGAATTTGCGTTAATAAAAGCTGCTCTAGCCAATTGGGTTCAGGTACTTCATCATCATCGATAAAGGCAATAAAGTCTGTGTCTGGAGGAGCGATGGCGATCGCCCGATTGCGGGCATAGGAAATTCCTCGTTGGGGTTCAATGCAAGCTGTTAAGCCCCAAGGATAATCCGATGCTAACTGATTGCAAAAGTGCAATGCCTGTCCAGATTGATCGTTATCTACAACTACGACATGAACCTTAGGCTGAAGCTGTGCAAACTCCAGTTTGCTCAACCCTTCCAAAAGACGCTTTAAGCCTTCAGGTCGTTGATACGTGATGACACAAACAGTGACCCGCATGACAGGCTCCTAATAAACCTAGCTGGTGGCTGTTCTGAGTTGTTTTACAAGTTTGTCTACAAATTGAGGGCGAGATTTTCCTAACAGGAACCAGGCGATCGCAGGTTTTGCTAACTTCACGGGCATATAGCCTACCCATAGAAACCAAAGGCTCAAAATTATCTTTCGCTTTTTGGGATAAGTGGAATGGTTCCAGATCGCCCAAAACCCCTTCCATGCAAGCATCATGCAGGAATCATCGGGATAGAGATGCCGCTGAGGATCGACCTTGAGAGAAACAATTCGATCGGTCAGATGTAGGGGATCTCTTAATCCTGGGTCACCATCGAGCGATCGCCCCAAGCTAGTTGCTGTGCTAGCGATTGCCTGATACCTAAAATGGTCATGTTGTAACGACTTGCGGAAGCGTGAAACGTCAATTTTCTGATCAGACGCAGCCCAAAGATTTTCGCCATGCTTTCGACGAACCCCAATCGGAGTTTCAATGGAAAAAACCTGACCATAAAAGGGTGCAACAGATACCAGATAGCCATCCGCAGAAATCCGAAAATCTGCTTCAGGAATTGGCAAAATTTTCTCCAGTACGGTACGACTAAAGCTAGTGCCGCTAGTGACGGTCGTGTTGTATCGCCCTTTGGTTAGCAATAGAGACGTGACATCTCGACTGTCAAACATAATCTCTGGAGCAGGGTACAAGTCGATATAATTTCCTTCTGCATCTCGCGATTCTAGCCGAGCCTGCACTTGGGCAATGTCAGGTTTCCAGTGAGAAACAATCGTATTTACTGCGTGAGGCAGGAAATAATCATCTGCGTCCAAGAAAACGATGATTTCTCCCTGGCTAATCCGAAATCCTGCATTTATTGCCGAGGCCTGTCCGCCATTTGGTTTCAAGACAGGAATAATGCGATCGCCATAACTCAGAATAATCTCGCGGGAGCTATCCTGAGAGCCATCATCAACGACAATTACCTCTATATCAGAATACGTTTGCTTGAGGCTGCTATCTATAGCCTGCCTCAGAAAACGGCCGTAGTTATAGTTGTTGATGATAATACTGACTAGTGGGCACATCCTACTTGCTCCTGATCCACAGGGAAACGGTTTGAACAAAACTTAAAGAGTTTGGTTCAAACCGTTTCTAGACAGCCTACCTGCTTGAAGGCAACCTGCTTTAGCCCCGGATACTTTGCAATCAGATGATCTGCTAGCTTGGGGCCATTAAATAGCTGTCCTCGGAAGGGCGGCGGCGGCTCTAGCACAAACTGCCGAAGCTCATCTAGGGCTAAACAATGCTTAACCCCAAATCGCTGCATACTTTTAGCAAATAAAAGCTGATGATCATCAATATGCTCCTCAAAGCGAGCCAGTCGCGGCAGCAACACAAAGCTAACCTGTTGTGAGGCCAACATTCGCGTTGAACCTTGACCTCCATGAGAAATCACTAGTCTGGCTTCTTTGGTCAAAGCAATCAGCTTTTTAGACTCTATCGTCTCGACTGTTGTTGTGAGTGGATGGTTATCAACCAGAGATGTATCGGTAACCCCGCTCTGAATAAAGACAGGTTCGGAGATGACCTGTTGTTCTAGCAGCGCATGTAGCCACGTAATTGCTCTATCGAAGGGATATGGAATAGTGCCAAGCGTGAGGATGATCATCGTATTCTAGGATTTTCAGGAACAGCTTAGAGATCAAAAAATGAGAATGATTAGGAGATTTTTTTTAGGTTAAGTCACCGTGCCTTTAAAGATTGCTCTCGGATACTTTTCAGTTAACTCTTGCCACTGAACATAAAACTCATCTGCGATTGGATAGATGAATTTGCCAGAAAGGCTCAGTTCATCTGAACGAGAAATACTCTCAATATACAAGAAGCGAATTCCCAAAAGCTTGGCAAGAATAGCGAAATTAACTGCTATGTTTGCACCCGTTGAAATAACCATATCAGGACGCTCTAGAAGCAGAATCTCTAGAGACTTAGGCAGGTTTATTAGAAAACGCTTCCAGTCCCTTGGACCTTGATAAGGTAGCCAATACACCCGCTCCTTCAACTCATTCAGAAGACTGGTGTCCTTTTTAAGGTCTGTTACCCAAACTCTCTCGTGCTGAGACCAGAACGGCTCTATGTCTTTCATCGTGGTGAAATGGCCGCCAGATGTGCAAACAAGCATTAATTTCATAGAAGCTAAGCCTAACGAAGCTAGGTTCTTCTGATGTCGTAGAGCCTTAAGAAAGGTGGAGACAACTGTGAACTTCTGGCATATTTTTAATACCAGTTGCTTACGAATGACCTGAGAGAATAAGTCACAATCGGAATTTGTTTGAGATGTCCTACTTCTCAAAAACCTGTAACCTCAAATCGTTTCAATGCATTACAGTGCAGAACCATCCTTCGGAAACTATCGAGGTATAACTGAGAATGCTGGTAAATGCACTGAACTCATACGCTCTAAGATAGCAAGATGAGAGTTGTCACTTATAGCGCCTTGGTTCTCAACTTACAAAGAATTCAAACTTTGGCTGGAACTTATGAAGGTCTTACACAAACTTTAAAAATGCCTCTAGTTGATGAAGACTAGTAGACGAAAGTATCTGTTTCTATCTGAAGATTTCGGGATTTTGGGCCGTTTTAAGTACCTTCTTGCCTGTTCTTTACATACGAAACATCAACTATACGGACTTTTTATTTTTTTGGTGAAGCTCAGTAATTTTTCCCAGCGATGGGAATTCTTTGTGACCTGTAGGCGGGTTTTAACCTGATTGACGGACAAAACTCCTGCAATCTTGATCCGCTCGTAGTGGTTTGACAGAGCTAAATCGATGCGATAGTCCGAGGTTCGACTCCGCTGATCCCTTAACTAGTGCGTGCTGAGCGAAGTCGAAGCACCCCATGCTAATCCATAGACTTCTTGCGTGAATCGTGGCGCGGTACCGCCGCGCTGCGATTCACACCCTCAAAACAGCATTCATGCAAGAGGTTTCATCATTTAAGCCCTGCCAGACCAGTAGATTCGGTTAGCGTCAGCGTAACCCAACCAAATTGAAGCTGGTACTAGGTTTGACGTTGCTCAACCTAGCCTAGGCAAAAGATTTGTCCGTCAACCAAGGCTTTAATCCGGTGGACTGTTGTCGGAATGGCAGCCAATGCTTGGGGATGTGGGCTGCGGTACATGCTCTCTGATCTGAGTTTGATCTAAGGGTGTTACGATGGATTAGTGATCCTAAACGGTAACGTAGGGCACGGAAAAAGATTCGGACATACCCTTTCAGGTATCGCCTGCAAAGTGGCTGTGGTGACAGGTTTTGAAGTGCCTCCCCAATGTAATTGTGGAGGTTTTCTAGTATGAAGTGGTTCACCCGTAAACTGAGCGAGTTTTTTGCGTGGGAGTCTTATCGGCATCGGGAGGCGGATGACAAGGCGGCGATCGCCCTCGATTTGCCTATTGTTCCTGTTGCGTCAGGTATGGCGATCGCCCCCCGCGCCCTAGCATGGCTGTTTCTAGAAGACAGCACCTTAGAGCAAGCCGTCAGCCATCTGGAGCGCTGCTGGTCGTCGGATCTGGAAGATGAGGCGGGTTGGGCCGCTTACGCCAAGACGGCATCGACCTATTTCGGGCAATTTTGGAGCTAGCGGCGACTCGCATTTGGAATATCAGCGATCTGGTGTAATTCAAGACGGGGCATAAGGTGTTTTCTTGCGCCCTGTTTTGTGGTGGGATACTTTATTTTGTGAAAGAGCCGCCAATTTCAAGTTCAGAATGGCAACTGGATGGCAACTCTGGGGGCGATCGCTTAAGATCGAATGTCCAGGGCGGAGTTGATATGACTTCGACTGCGGCTTCTGAACTGTAGTTTTCTAAAACTTAGGCACAAAACTTAGGCATCCCATTCATCCCCCATTCACTTTATGATTGCAACTACCGAAAACCCCCTCCTGGCTGGCAACGGGCTTCCCCCTTTCGACCAGATTCGTCCTGAGCATGTCGTTCCGGCGATAACCGAACTGCTGGCCAGCGCCACCGATGCCCTGACTCATCTGGAAACAAACACTGAGCCAACCTGGGAAGGGCTGATCGAACCATTGGAAGCCCTGACTGAACCCACATTTTGGGCGTGGGGCGTGGTGAACCACCTGATGGGTGTGAAGAATAGTCCAGAACTTCGCGAAGCTCAAGAAGCCATGCAGCCCGAAGTGGTGAAGTTTGGGATGCGCGTAAGCCAGAGCAAGCCCCTCTATGAGGGGTACAAGGCGATCCGCAGGAGCGCAGACTGGGGCAACCTCAGCGAAGCACAGCAGCGGATTATCGAATCGTCGATTCGGGAGGCGGAACTGGCGGGCGTGGGGTTGGAAGGAGAAAAGCGCGATCGCTTTAATGAAATCCAGCTTGAGCTGGCTAACCTATCCACGCAGTTTTCTAATAACCTGCTGGATGAAACCAAAGCCTTTAGCCTGACGCTGACGCAGCCCGACGAGATTGAGGGACTGCCACCAACGCTGCTGGCTCAGGCTGCCCAGGCAGCCCGGGCAAACGGCGCAGAAGCCGCTACGCCCGAAGCGGGGCCTTGGCGCATCACGCTGGATATGCCCAGCTATCTGCCCTTTATGCAGCACAGCCGCCGCCGCGACCTGCGCGAGAAGCTGTATCGTGCCTATATCACCCGCGCCTCCGCTGGCGAACACGACAATCAGCCCATCATCGATCGCATTTTGACGCTGCGAAAAGAAATGTCGGGCATTCTCGGCTTTGGCAGCTATGCTGAACTCAGCCTGGCCAGCAAAATGGCTCCCAGCGTAGATGCGGTAGAAAACCTGCTAGAGTCGCTGCGCGGATCGAGCTATGCTGCGGCTCAGCAAGACTTGGTTGCCCTGAAAGAGTTTGCACGCAGCCAAGGCGCACCCGAAGCTGACGACTTTCAGCCGTGGGATTCGGCCTTTTGGTCAGAGCGGATGCGCGAGGAAAAGTATGCGCTGAATGCCGAAGAACTGCGCCCTTACTTCCCGCTAGAGCAAGTGCTGGACGGATTGTTTGGGCTGGCGAAGCGACTTTTTGGAATCGTGATCACGCCTGCGGATGGGGAAGCCCCGGTCTGGCATCCCGACGTGCGCTATTTCCGAGTCAGCGATGAAGACGGAGGGGCGATCGCCTATTTCTATCTCGACCCCTACAGTCGCCCTGCCGAAAAGCGCGGCGGAGCCTGGATGGACTTTGCCATCAACCGCAAGCGCTATGTCGAAGATGGCGTATCGAAGGTGCGTCTACCCGTCGCCTACTTGGTTTGCAACCAGTCGCCGCCCGTAGACGGCAAACCTAGCCTGATGACCTTCTACGAGGTAGAGACTCTGTTCCACGAGTTTGGTCACGGCTTGCAGCACATGCTGACGACGGTGGACTATTCTGGCGCAGCGGGCATTAACAACGTCGAGTGGGATGCAGTAGAGCTGCCCAGCCAGTTTATGGAGAACTGGTGCTATGACCGGACGACGCTATTTAGCCTGGCGAAGCATTATCAAACGGGTGAGCCGCTGCCGGAGGCATTCTACCAGCGCCTCCTCGCCGCCCGCAACTTTATGAGCGGCAGCGCCATGTTGCGGCAGTTGCACTTTAGCCTGCTGGATATTGAACTGCATCATCGCTATGTGCCCGGTGGCGCAGAGACGACCAAAGACGTGCGCGATCGCCTCGCCAAAACCACCACTGTCCTGCCACCCCTGCCCGAAGATGCCTTCCTCTGCTCCTTTGGGCATATCTTTGGCGGTGGCTACGCGGCGGGCTACTACAGCTACAAGTGGGCAGAGGTTCTCAGCGCCGATGCATTCTCTGCCTTTGAGGAGGCTGGGCTAGACAACGAAGCGGCGATCGCCGAAACCGGCCGTCGCTTCCGCAACACGGTGCTTTCCCTCGGCGGTAGCAAGCACCCGATGGAGGTCTTCAAAGCCTTCCGCGGCCGTGAACCCGATACAGAACCGCTGCTGCGGCATAACGGGTTGGCGGCGTAGGGGGATGGGAAGAGAGAAGAACGAAGAGAGAAGAGAGAAGAACGAAGAGGTTCCGTTTTTCAGTTTTCGTTCTTCGTTTTTCCTTCTTCGCCCTGTCAACCCTGCTGAATCTGCTGTTCCAGCGATCGCATCAAATTACAAAACTCTTGTCCCTGAATCATGCCGCGATCGCGCAGTTCGACCAAGCAGCCCTCAAAGGCTCGCCGCATGGATTCTGTCGCGATCCACAGTCGGGCGCAGCTAATCGCCTGAACAGGCGTGGTGTAGCCCTGGTTTGAGGTAATCGTCATGCCCGTTGGCAGGGTTGCCCGCCAATGCCAGCGATCGCCCTCCATGACCGTTCCGATTGCAATGTCGAAGTAGTTCCAATCCATCTGTCGGTAGGTTGCAGGTATGAGTAACTAAGGCTTTCGTTCCAGCAGCAAATTCCAGAGTTCAATTAAAGACAAGTTTAATATTTCTTTAATATTCTATTCAAGTCAAGGTCAATCAGCCAAGTTTTCATTAGCTTTCCCAAAAGCATTTGGCAAAAACCTATCGGACTGTCAATTCTCTATTTGTGGGTAAAGACGCTTAAGTCAAATCCGAACATCAGCCGTTGTGAATGGCCAATCGACTGACTTTTGAGACTGACTTCTGAGATGAATTGCGTTGAGTGTACCAAGCCGTTGTCTCTTGCTCTAAAGTGTCTCGGTCTGAAATGCGTCGGTCGAGACATTGTCGAGTGAGCAATAAAGTTAGCCCGACTATGAAGGTGAGCGATAGGTAGCAATATCCAGAAATGTTGAACGCAAGGTTAACGTGGCAAATTCCTGACTGACTGACAAAACCTGGGCACCAGGCGGTTGAAACCGCTGCTATATCAACGAAGTCGGCCTTCGCCGACTCTCGACCCTGACCCCAAACCCACGTAGGCGGGTTTCACCTGTGTAGGCGCGGCTTCCAGCCGCCAGCGGTCAATGTTTTGTCAGTCAACGAGCTACTTAACAGTTCTGTGAACATGCAGAGATTGGCAGTTCCCTTGCATTCCTACTCGTAATCAATAAACCTCTTGCATGAATGCTGTTTTGAGGGCGTGAATCGTGGCGCGGTACCGCCGCGCCACAATTCACACAAGAAGTCTAATGGAGACTAGTACTGCATTGCCGGTCATGGAATACGAGTTTCTTGAACCAGTTGCACAGGTTGCTTATCAAGACAGACAACCGGATGCTCAGGGGGCATAAGGCAACTGAATAAACCTCTAAAACATCCTCCATGAAGGACACAAATTCAGCATTGTGTTCAGGTGGAACGACATATTGCTGGTGCAGATGAGGACTCAGGTATTTTTTTCAACACTATCTACGCAGCCATTTCAGACTTGTGAGCAGCCATCAAACCCTGAGTTTCAGCGCTAGGACTCAGGCGCTCAAGCGCATGGCGGAGGTCGGCAGTGAGGCGTTTTGCCCCTTGCTTGGGCGATTCCTGAAGATAGGATTCAACCCGGATAGGGGCCCCAATGTTAATCGAGACATGACAGCCCCAGCGAGGAAACGGCTCGCTATAGCGTAAATGCATCGGTACAACCTTGACTCCCAGCCCTGGCTGGCTTTGCTCTGCCTGGAGAGCAAGGCGAGCCAATCCTGGCTTGAGCGAATGCACGAGTTGATCTCGAAAAATGCCGCCTTCTGGAAAAATCACCAGCATTTCGCCCTGCTGCAACAGTTCTAGCCCAAACCGCAGGCTGGCTACTCCTGGCTGGCGGGGGTTGACCGGAAAACCGCCCAATCGACGAATGAACCAGCCCTGGAGTCCTTTCACTTCGTCAGCCGTGACCATAAATCGGGGAAAGCGACCCGTGACGCTCGGCCCTGTAACGTGGGGAACTAGCAGGGCATCCCACCGGGCCCGGTGGAGTGGCGCAAGAATGACCGGCCCCTGAGTAGGCAGGTGATGTTGCCCATGCACCTCGATCTTGCCGAAGTAAGCAGGCAGCAGTAAACGATTTCCCAAAGGATAGGCGATCGCCGCTAGCCAAGGCGACACCTTTGAATTTACGTTACTTTCTCGATGGGCGCGGTCTGGATTCGCGCTAGAGGGAGTCAAAGGGTCGTCAGTTGGGCGATGTAAAACCATAGAGCAAGGAAAAAACCAGCAAAAACAGCAAAGATGATTGAGGATGATGGGGGGATTTAACCGTGAGCCAAACACCAAGCGCTGCACTCACGGGCTTGCATCAGATTCGACGGGGGTATAGTCCCCATCGCGCTATGAACCGAATGCAAAAGGTGGCGTAATGCCACTGTTCATAGCATAGGGCGATCGCCGTTAGAGCAGATCAGCCCAAAGGACAGTTATGGGGCTGTCCTGTCGGGACTGGCGCTCAACTGATGGTTCACATTTGCTTTACATCAAGCGCAAAATCGCTATCTGCCGATAGTTTCTTGAATCAGCTTGGCGAGTTGTTCGGCACTGTCGGCGATCGCCAGCCGCCCGGCTGCTGCTGCCATGTCTGCTAACTGGGGCGATCGCATCAGTTCTAGAACCTCGGCGGTGAGTTTGGAGGCAGTGAGTTCCTTTTGCTGAAACACCTTGGCAGCCCCCGCCCGGACAAAAGCGGCCGCGTTGACCGTCTGGTGATCTTCGGCGGCAAAGGGATAGGGAATCAGAATAGCGGGCAGATGGGCGATCGCCAGTTCCGTTAATGTGCCTGCGCCAGAGCGACTAATAGCCAGCGTCGCCCGGTGAAACAGCGCCGCTATGTTGTCATAAAAGGGCAGCGCCAAGTATTGCGGATGGCTGAGGCTTTTGGCATCGGGGTCTGAGTCACCCGTCAAATGAACAATCCAAAAGCCTGCGTCGAACCAGGCGGGCGCACACTCGCGCACCAATCGGTTCACCGCTACTGCGCCTTGGCTGCCACCGACGACCACAATCAGCGGCACATCGTCGGGAATGGGGAGTTGCAGCGGTGGTAGGGCCGATGGCGCGAGTCGAAAGGCATCGCGCACGGGTGTCCCAACGTGAACCGCAGTGGCGCGGGGCAACCGCTGGATCGTTTCTTCAAAACCGACGGCCACCACGCTGCACCAGGGACTTAGGAGTCGCGTCACTTTACCGGGCAAAGCGTTGGACTCATGCAAAATTGTGGGCAGGCCGAGCGATCGCGCCGCCAAGATTGCCGGAGCCGCGATGTAGCCGCCCGTGGTGAACACGCCCTGAAAGTTGCCTTTTTGCAAGAGCGATCGCACCTGCACCACCGACCCCAGCAGCCGTGCCAGGGTCTTCAGCGTGCCCAGCCCTGGCTTTCCCTGAAAACCCGCCACCCGAATCGTGTGCAGCGGATACTTTCCGGGCACAAGCTGCGTTTCCAGACGGTCGGGCACGCCCAGCCATTCAATGGTGTAGTGCGAAAGTTGCTCAGCCGTGGCGATCGCCGGAAACAGGTGTCCGCCCGTGCCGCTGGCCGCGATCAGGAGCTTCATAGAGGGTGGGTGGGGTGGGATGGAGGTGGGGTGGGATGGAGATGGGAGAAGTTCCGGATTTCGTGACGAACTGTGCGGATAGCGTCTACACTGTGTCTGGAATTGCTGCGCCTCTAAAATTAAGTGAGTTGCTCGAAGGCTCTAGATTTCGAGCGTGGCTTGAGAAAGGCTTGCAGCCCAAACGTTTTAGTATCCTACCGTATCCCCATGCAGAAACCCCCTGAGTTTCCATTGCCCCTCTTGAATTTCCAGTTGAAGTGCCAGTTGGCTCAGCCCATTGGGAAAACCGTTGCCTCGCGGATCGGCATGACGCGCCGGGGCTGGCGGCGGGCAAATTTGGTGATTCCGGCGGTGCTGCTGGGGGTGTTGCTGAGTTGGGCGGGTCGCGTGGGGGCCCAGACTCCGCCTGCGCCCGCTGTGCAAGCCGCCCCGGCGGAACTGACAGAGGCGATCGCCCGCATGGATGCCGCCGCCAGCAGCCGCAACCTGAGAGACGTGATGCGCCTCTTTAGCCGCAACTTTACCCATGCCGACGGGCTGACCTACGACACACTCAGCAACGCGCTCCAGAGGTTTTGGCAGCCCTACCGCAGCCTAACCTATCAGACCGTGCTGGATTCCTGGGAGCGAGATGGCAATGCAATAGTTGCCAATACCACGACCACGATTACAGGCACTCGCGACATCAACGGACGCATCGTGACGCTGAATTCCGTCCTGTCTACCCGCCAGCGCTACGAAAACGGACGTATTGTGTCTCAGTCGGTGCTATCCGAGCGCACCGAAGTCTCCAGTGGCGACTTTCCACCCAGTGTGCAGGTTCAGCTTCCGGCGCAGGTGCTGGTGGGTCAAAGCTTTGATTTTGACGTGATTGTGCAGGAACCGCTGGGCGATCGCCTCTTGTTGGGCACAGCCATTGAGGAACCCGTGAACGCCGAGGGCTATCTCAGCGCTGCACCGCTAAATTTGGAACTGCTGTCGGCAGGGGGTCTGTTCAAAACGGGTCAGGCTCCAGCCCTACCGAGCGATCGCTGGATTACGGGTGTGCTGGTGCGTGAAGACGGCATTGTGCAGCATACTCGCCGCCTGCAAGTGGTTGATGATCCATCCCTGATTACTACGCCGCCGCCTGCACCCCGCCGCCGCCTGCCGCGCCTGCGATAATCTGCGCTCCAAGCTTTGCACCGAGCCACTGCTCTGACGAATGATCTGCCAGAGGCTTCTGTGGCGGACCAAAATCCTGTAAATCTAGCTTTCCAAAACCCATTGCGCCCGAAGCGTCATCCAAAATTCTTATGGGAACTCCAGGAAAAACGAGTTGCCTGGCCACAGTTTTCATAGGCTGGAGGCGATAAAATTTGGAAAGTTTGGGACA
>JBDNCP010000159.1:0-10642 GCA_046719575.1 Cyanobacteriota bacterium | reverse complement strand
CTTGTCGCCACGGTCTTGTCGCCACAGCACTATAGCGAATTGGTTTTGAGTAGACGTGATAGCAAACGAAATACTGGCAAGACAAGCTGACAACAATCCATACAACTCAGGGAATTTTAAGCCTTTATTCATAAAAATCTAGATTCAAATTAACTAAGATGCACGAAACTCCCTTGTGCCTTGTCAAACTGATTGCTGCTTTGAACGTTGATTGACTTACATCATCTCCGAGGGGCGCTGCGATCGCACCTCCAATCTCGACAACTGGCGACCTCCGACGATGAGTTGTCTCTGCTGGCGCATGGCGAAGCGAATGTGATTTTTCGGCTGCGGGGCGATCGCCTGGTGCGAGTAGCTGTGAACACGCCCAACCAGCGCTTTGGCGGCGACTTTAGCCGGGTGACGCGGTTTGAATGGACAATCTTGCAATATCTCAAGGGGTCTGGGCTGGGGCATGACCTCTGGGAAGCACAGCTCGAACCCAGCGTCGATTTTCCCTACACCTACCTGATCACCAACTACATTCCCGGTCAGCCGCTGGACTACAGCCGGGAACACTTGCAGCAGTGCGCGACGACCCTGGCGCGGCTCCACAGTCTGCCGCTGCAACCGGGCTACGAACAGCTTCAGGCGCTAACGCCACCCGTGCAGCGGGTGAGTCGTCCCCTGAGCCTGTTTTTTCAGGAGGCGCGGGACTATGCCCGTCCCTATCTAGAGGCTGCGGGGGCCGATCCTGCGATTGTGGAGAGGCTGCGGGCCGTACTGGCGAAGGCGGAGGCGCGGCTGGCGGCGGAGGCGCTACTGGCGGTCTATCCGCATGAATGTCTGGTTCACAGCGACCATACGTATGAAAACTGGGTGGTGGGCGACGCGCAAGCATTCCTGATCGACTGGGAATGGGCGGAGATCGGCTCTCCGGCGGGCGATTTGGGGCATTTTTTGTCGCCAGTGACGGTGCGCCGCCGCCAGGGATACGTCATGCCAGATGCCGATCGCCAATATTTTCTCCAGTCCTACTACGAGGCGCTGGGCGACTCGCGGCTGGCGGAAACCCTGAGGCTGCATTTCGCGGTGTTTGGGGCGTTTCCGGCGGTGCGATCGCTCTGCTGGACGGCGGGCTATTGGATTACGGCAAATCGCTGGTATGCTGAATCGGTCGAGACGAGCGCCAGCGCTGCCGAGCGGATGGCGCGGTTGCTGATGGGCATTCAGTTTGTGCTGATTCGCTCAGGGCTGAGCGGCACGCTCTTGGGGGTGGTGTTAGTGCATCTGCTGCCCACCATTTCCCTATATGACGCTAGTGCTGAGCAGCGTCTATGCCAACTTCGATGCCGACTATGAGGCGCAGGCCCGCACGCTGGGAGCCTCACCCATCGAGGTGCGGTGGCAGGTAACGCTGCCGATGGGGGCGCTGTTTGCTTTTTTGATTTCGTGGAATGAGTTTTTGCTGACCTTTTTTGTCGGCGGGGGGCGGGTGTTTACGCTGCCAATGGTGCTGTTTACTTCGCTCCAAGGCGGCAACACCGGGCTAACAGCGGCGATCGCCATCCTGTCCATTCTGCCCTCGCTACTGTTTCTGCTGGTTTCCAGTCGCGCATTAACTCAAGACACAGCAATCGGAGGGCTGGGAGATGTCTAAACTAACCTATCTGTCGATTCAAAATCTCAGCAAATCGTTTCAGGGCATCCCAGCGGTGCAAGATTTGTGGCTGGAGATGCCAGCGGGGGAGCGGCTCTCGCTGCTGGGCCCGTCTGGCTGCGGCAAGTCCACCACGCTGCAACTTTTAGCTGGGATTTTGCAGCCCGATCAGGGTCAGCTTTTTTTGGAAAATCGGCTGCTAAATCGGGTTCCCCCCGAACGGCGCGAAATTGCGCTGGTGTTGCAAAAAGGGCTGCTGTTTCCGCACCTGAGCGTAGGCGAAAATGTGGCCTTTGGGCTAAAGATGCGGGGCGTGGGCCGGGCGGAGCGGGAGGCGCGGGCGATCGCCATGCTAGAGCAAGTGCAGCTTTTGGGATTTGAACATCGCAAACCTGCGGAACTGTCGGGTAGGCAGGCGCAGCGCGTGGCCCTAGCGCGATCGCTGGTGATTCAGCCCAAGCTGATGCTCTTGGATGAGCCGCTCTCGGCCCTCGATGCCAGCCTGCGCGGCGATATGCAGGACTTGATCTTGCAACTGCAAGAAGAAACGGGCATCACCACTATCGTCGTCACCCACGACCAGGAAGAAGCCGTCGTCATGTCTCATCGCATTGCGCTGATGTTTGACGGTCGCCTGCGCCAGGTGGCCACGCCCGAAGCGCTCTATCAGCAGCCTGCGGATGAAGCCGTGGCGCGGTTCTTTGGCGGCATCAACTTCTTTGCGGCGACAGCGCAGCAGCATCGCCTACTGTTGCCGGGGGGCGACGTGCTGACCACCGACTACCCGCAGCAGGGAGCCGTCCAGGTGCGGCTATGGGCAGTATACCGGGGCAGAGTTTAACGAGTCGCTGTGGAACCAGAATTCGCCCCGCGTGGTGGAATATCTCACTGCCCTGAAGCCCCATCTGTGGCGCAGCGGCAGCACCTACGCCCCCACCCAGAGCCGCCTGCTGGAGCTATTTGCCAATGGCGAAATCTGGCTGATGCCCGCCTTTACGCCCAACATTGCCGAAGGCATCGCCACTCAGCGGTTTCCCGCCACCACCGAAGCCTTTGCCATGCCCGGTGTGTCGCTGAATGATCCCTCCTTTACCGCCATTCCCATCAACGCCAGCAACCCCGCAGGCGGCATGATTTTGGCTAACTTACTCTCTAGCCCAGAAGGACAGCTTGAGAAATTTAAGCCCGATGTGTGGGGGTCGCCGCCCCTAGTCGAGCGCGATCGCCTCCCGCCCGAACTCCAGGCTCAGTTTGCTGAGGTGGAAGCCAGCTACGGACTGCCCCTCCAAGCGCTCACAGAAAAGACCGTGCCCGTGGTGAACGCCGAATACACTGTGCGTCTGGAAAAACTCTGGCAGGAGCAGATCGCGGGCTAGCCTGGAGCCGCTCATCTTGCGGATCGGGTCTGCCGCTAGATTTCCACTTGTTCGTTTTGATTCAGCCGCTAACACCTGCCCCTTTATTTCCCGATTTACCTATGGCATTTAAAGAACGCTCGTCTCGCGCTAGAGGCGTTGTTGAACAGCATCGCCTGATGGAATTGCATCTCTATCCCGGCAACCAGTGCAATCGGGAGTGCGATTTTTGCACAGTTTTTGGAACGCCAAAGGGTTGGTATCTGGAATATCAGCCGGAACATCTCGATGCCGCCCTGCGTACTGTGATGCTGCACGACGAAGGAACGATCAAGTTCTATGGCGGCGAACCGACCCTGAATCATGAGAATGTCATCTGGGCGATCGCCTATTTGCGCGATCGCGGCTTTCAGGGAGCGATCGTCATCTACTCCAACGGCATTCATGCCGATCGGCTGCTAGCCATTCTCAGCGCCGATCCGCTGGGCAAGACCACGGCTTCGCTCAACTATTCCATTGCCACCGGAGACGGCGCACCGCAGATGCCCCAAGTGTCGCTGCACAAGCTAGAACAGCATGAGCAAGCCAACCCAGGGGCGATCGCCATCGGCCATCCCGACATCGTCGATTCAGGGCGCGGCGTTGATCCGTTTACAGGCGAAGAAACGCGGGCCAAAGAGGCCCACCGCTGCCCCCATTGCTACCCTGTGTTAAAGTCTGACGGCTCTTTCCACGCCTGCCCCTTTGCCGTTGAAAATCCCGCCCCTCATTTTCAGCTAGGCACGGTGGAGGATTCGTCAGAAACCGTCACCCAAAACTTTCAGGCGTTTTTCGCATGGCTCGACACTGTGCATGAACCTTACGCCGCCGAGCATCACTTACCCGCTTGCACCGTCTGCTGGAAGCACCTGGAAAACTTACCCATCCCTAAATTCTCAAGCGGTTCAAGCGTTTCAGATGCAGCAAAATTAAGCTAAGCACCGAAGTACGCGATCAGTTGCGAATCCCCATCTTTATCTAGCGCATCCGGGACAATCCGCACCTCATCCCTCTGGGAAATGCTGTAAGCTATTGCAGGAGTCGGGGGCAAGCGGTCGGGATGAGAAACGACCCTGTTATCCTGGCCAGCCGTCTCGAAACCAGAGCAGCCGATGGGTTCCGTTTCTCAACCTGTTTCTCAACGATCTATTCCTGGAATCTCCGCCTTGCGGCGATTCACTGCTCGTCCAGGTGAGCGGTTGATTCAATCGCTCTCTAGAGGTTTCTTATCGACCTGTGCTGCACTAGGCATCGGCATTTGGGGCAATCTGCTGGGTACAGTGCCAGCCCATAGCGCAGAGCGACTAACGACCTATGTGGGGCCAGTCCAACTCTCGATCTCCGTCGACGCGCTGGAAACCTATGCCAAAACGGGGCAAGCGTCGGGCAACTTAAGGCTATTTCTGCGCTTTTTGGATGCAGACGCTCAAGCGCAACTGCGGCGGCTGCTCCAGCATGAAATGCAGGCCGATGTGGCGCTGGTCTCGCGTGTTCTCAGCATCCCAATGGCAGAGCAAGTGTTGCAGAGCGTTGGTAAGACCCTGCAAACCGATTCTGGACTTAACGGGTTTCGCGCTGTGCGGTCGGCGCTCATCCTCTCCGCCGCCAACCATCCAGACGGTTGGACCTGGATTGACTGGATGCGGCAGTATCCTACTCCAGATATCCGAGTCGATTTGGCTTCGCTGATTGCGCTCCTGCAAGACCTGAAAACCGTCGTGCTTTACCAGGATGCAGCGGCTCAAGTGGTGATTGAGGCTTCCAATCAGGAGGCGGCTGCCGACCCGGAGTTTGCCTATAATCAGCTACTCGACCTGAGCCAGCCCGGCCCCTACACCTTCCGCCAGGCGCAGCTAACCTTCGATATCCAGGCTATCCGCACCACGCTCGACGGCTTCTCCGGGCGTTACAGGATGCGGGTCGATGTCTATATCCCAGAAAATGCCCCAACGCCAGCGCCACTGGTTATTTACACCCACGGCTGGGGTGGTCGCCTCAGCGATGGGGCTATTGATGGCGAACACCTGGCCTCCTATGGATTCACCGTGGCAGTGCCCGAACACATTGGCACGACTGACACCTATCGCAATCTTTTTCTGGCGGGTGGGCTGGGTGATCTGACCAGTCCAACAGAGTATGTGAGTCGGCAGCAAGACATTATCTTTTTGCTAGACGAGTTGGAAAAACTCAACGCAACCGATCCCCAATGGCAGGGGCAAATCGACATGCAGCGGGTCGGCATTATCGGTCAATCTCTGGGTGCAATGACCGTCTTGGGGGCTGCGGGAGCCAGTTTCGATCCGGCTCAGCTGATGCCGCGCTGTGCAGATGGGTTAACCCAGCTTAATCCATCGTTTTTGCTGCAATGCCATGCCCGATTCTTGCCGCCAACTCTTTATGACTTTACGGACCCCCGCATTCGCGCTGGGATTGCTCAATATCCAATGGGGGCAACCCTGTATGGCCCGTCGGGAGTTGGCAATGTGCAAATTCCTATGTTGATTTTGGCAGGAACTCGTGATCTCCTAGCGCCGTCGGTCTATGAGCAAATTCCGATGTTTGCCTGGATGGATACCCCCCATCAATATCTGGGGCTAATGGTGCCGGGGACTCACTTCTCAACCAGTCCGCCCCAAAATGAAGAACTGGTTCCGGCGCTGATTCGGGGGCCGGCATGGGCGATTGGACGCTCCTATATCCGCAATCTCAGCGTCGCTTTTTTCAAAGCCTATTTGAGCGATCGCCCCGAAACGTCTGAGTATCTTCCGTACTTGACCGCTTCGTTTGGGCAAGTGCTGACCCAGCGGGCAGGCTCCATCAGCGATGATGAAAATCGGCTTTATCTGATTAAATCTTTATCCTCAACGCGGTTGGCTGCTGCCTATGGGGGGCAAATTCCAGGCGGCGATCGCCCCTTTGCATCCAGCACTCCACCCGTTTCGGCTAGTCGTTCGATTCTGAACGAGCTAAAGACGACGGGCATTCTGAGAATCGGGATTCGCTCTGAGGTTGCGCCGCTGGGCTATGTTAATGAAGAGTCAGAATGGACGGGCTTTTGCTTTGACATGGCAAAACAACTGGCTGACTATGTGGCGAGGACGGAGTCTACATCCATTGCTCTGGTTGCGCTACCGTCAAATGCAGACAATCGATTTGACCTGGTTCGTAATGGAACTGTCCATCTGGAATGTGGCCCCAATCTGACCCAAACAAATGTCAGCGGAATTGTCTTCTCTGAACCTTTTTATGTCACGGGCAATTTTGATCTGGTGCCTAATGAATCCCTGGAATGCAGTTTCTATGGTTTAGCCTTGCCAGACGGCGATCGCCCCTGGCGCTCTTTGATCAATCGCTATCTGCGCTCGGAGCCTGCTCGATTGCAGCGTCGAGAATTTGCCAGAACCTTTGACACAGCCAACCTGTTTAATTTAGAGACCTGCTTCCGGTGAATCCTAAAAATGGCGATCGCCTTCAAATTTCGGCGTTTCAGGCTGCCAGAAATAAGATAGAAGCAGCATTTTTCTCGTCGGATGGGGTCACGGCAATAGTATATTTGAACTGCTTTCATGCCTCGAATTGGGTGACGGCCGGAGCAATTTTTTGGAGTTGTCACTTTACCCATCTGGCAATTCCTCTTTGAAAGGTGAGATAATTTTTGCACAGTTTCTTCAGCAATAAGCTATTCTAGGTAAGCTATTCTTAGGCTATTCTGTTGAGGCTCAGGTCAAACTGATGCAACCTAGATTAATGCAAAGGCTCTGGGTGTGGTGAGTTGAGCAATATCTCACTTCTGCTGCCCCAACTGCTTTACCTGCGGACGATTGGGCGATCGCACCTGCGCCGCATGGATAAAGCAGCCGTGTGCCACTCCCCCTTGGCTGCGTTTAACCTGCGCCACCCCGTCGCCATCAATCAAGCGGGCGATCGCCCGAATCACAGCTATCCTCTTGTTCCATTCGACATCTCCAGACCTCTAAAACATCATGACAGACGATTTCATGACCACCGACCAAGACCAAGTAACCCACACCGACCTAACCAGTGCTGCCGAAATGCTTGCCAAACTACCCGAAACGCCCGCAGACAAACCCCAAACGCCCTCTGCTGCTGAGTCTGATGAAAAGCCGTCCAAAACTCGACGCGCTTACCGAAAACCCGTGATTGTGGATTTGAATCTGCTAAAAGCCGTCGCAGAACAGATCGGCATCAAAGGCAAAAACCGCAGTTCCGAAGATCTATTGCACCAGGTTCTAGAAATATTTTTGGTGCTAGGTGTTGATTCGGCAGAACCCGTCGAGGCAGACGCTCAGCCTGCACAACCCACCTTAGAACCCGCCAACCCCTCCGCAGATCCAACTGCCGAATCTCCATCCACCACTGTCGATCTAAAGATTGTGGCAGACCAGGCCAAAACGCTAGCCTGGTTTACCCATGAAATTGAAACCCTGAAAGACCAGATCAAGCATCTAGAGCAAGCGGTGCAACAGGGGCAGACCCAACCCAACACCCAACAACTGGCAGCCCTGCAAATAGAAAACGAGCGACTCCGACGGGAGAGGGACGCAGCCGTAGACAAGCTGGAAGCCTTCCGCAAGTTGCTCAACGGCAGCAGCACGCCAGCCATTTCCAAAGAAATCGAAACCGCACCGCTGGCCGTGCCTAGCGTCTCGCTTGCCAAGCCCGAACCCGCTCCCGTGGCATCGAAAAAAGCCTCGTCTCGCGCTCCATCGACCCGTGGCAAGAAGGCGATCGCCCCCGCCGCCAAACCCAGCGCCACCAAACCCAGCGCCACCAAATCCAGCGCCACCAAATCCAGCGCCACCAAGCCCAGCGCCACCAAGCCCAAGCCCGCACCAGAAGACGCATCGCTTGATCCGGGCGTGCTAAAAGCGCTGTACGCCATCATGGACTACAACAACGCACAGGCCGCCCATGCAGACAAATGGGCAATCTCCTTTCCGGTCATGAAAGATCTCTGCAAGACCATCGGCGTGGCAACCCAAACCAAAATCACCCAGGTCTTTCGCGCCAAAGCAGACCTGATTGAGCAGCACCATCAAAAGCATAACTTGGGGCAGCGCCACAATCGGGTTCACCAAGGGCAGAGTATTACCGACGTAATCTCGCTAGAGGGATGATTGGCTCGCTCGCTCGCTCTGCCCCTCTGCAAAAACCTCAAGCGGAACGCAGCGGTTTCACAGCAATGGCGGTGAAATCAAAGCTGGTGAACTATGTTTCGCATGGCGAAAGTTTGTATGCCACATTAGCACCTTACTCAGATTTGCGCCTGATAAGTCTGCATAGCTAAAATCTGCACGGGTCAAAAAAGCCCCATCCAGCACCGCCCCACACAGGCAGGCACGATGAAGCCGTGCGTCCGTCAGGTCAGTATTGACCAAAATGCTCTCACTCAAGTCTGCGTCACTCAGGTTTACCTCTCGCAGCAACGCTCCTGTTAGGTTTGCCCCCCGCAGGATGGCCCCCTGGAGATTTGCACCGCTGAGATCTGCATAAGACAAGTCTTGCCCGCTGAAATCCAGACCTGCTAGATTTGCTCGGATCAGGGCAGCCCCCCTCAAATTCTGCTGTCCCAGCACTGAGCAGGTAGAACCCCCTTGAGTCTCCCCCAGATCGGGTGGCTGAAACTGTTGATGTTGCTTGGCTTGTTTGCAGTCAGGAAGAATCCGGTTAGCCCCAATGCCGCCCAGCGCAAGATTCCCTCCAGAAGGGGAAGATGGATTGGCATTTGGGAAATCGCTCAGCCCGATTTCATACTGCACAGGTAAACCTTCCAAGAGGGTTCGATCTTCACTGATGTGTGGCAGCTTAAGCTGAGAATCGAATATGCCGCGCTGAACCTGGCGCTGATGGAGCGTGGAAAAACTGCCCGCCGCTAGAATCCGGAGGCGCGGCGGCGGCACCTGATCTTGGCGGACGCTGGCATAGGGCAGATTCATTTGTTGCAACCAATACTCAAACCGCATCAGGAAAGAGTGCGGATGCTCTAGGGAGTAACCGGGTGCGAACTCAATGTTTACTAAATATCGCGCTGGAAACTCATCGGCAGACAGCGTAATGCAAAAGTCTTGCAGCTTGACGTGAAACTCACGCTGCAATATTTCCATCACCTGAATCGCGTGAAATTCCGTTGTTTTCTCGGTTGTAGAAGACAGTAGCCCGCCCTGGCGATGGCGAAAAACAATGAGCGGAGCCTGTTCATAAAAGCCGACGACTTCCACCACATCGCCAATGTCGTAGCGATAGAAGCCACTGTAGCTGGTCACTAAGATCCGATATTGTTCTCCAACCTTGACCTCCACAGGCAGGAGGGTTTTGGGCTGTTCGACAGACCACTGATCTTGGGGAACGAACTCAAAAAAGCCGCTCTCAATTGCCAGAATGCTGCCGTCGGTGTCGAAGCTGGGATAAACGCCAAAGGTCGCTTCGGCAGTGCCATAAACGCCGCCAAATACCGGGATTTCGCCAAAGTAGTCGGGGAATCGCTCCAGATAAAAGTTGGAGGTTCCCCCGCGAGCGGTGGTGAGATAGCTCAGGCCTGGCCAGGCTGCTTTTGGCGTGAGCCGGCCGTCGTAGTAGAGGACAGTCCGCAAGTCTGTTGCCCGCTGGGGATCTGCCGCAAATCGCCGTTCGAGTTTGGCCCGCAGATGAGGTTCAAGCGGAAGCCACGGGGCGATCGCCCCCTGTTCGAGGTCGTGAATCAATTCCTCGGCATAGGTTTCCAGATAGCGGCAGGTGCGTAGCATCAGCATGGGGAAATTGGCGACCCAGCCGCGCAGGTCTGCATGACGCAGCGCAAACAGCAAACAAACGTAGTGGCGGGCCAGGATATCAGCAATTTCCAGAGCATCAAAGGGCTGACTGAACAGATGCTCGAATAGGGGCCGCCCCTGACGAATGCTGCCAACGCTGACAGGGCCAGTAGGGATGCCGCCGCTTGTTTTGTGGGGTTGAGGAACCGCATTGGTCAGCAAGGCTTTGCCAAAGGGGAGGCGGCGCTGTCTCATTTCGGCGATCGCAAAGCCCATGCTGGCCAGGTCAGCCCGACGCAGCGTGCGCTGATAACGCCGCGTCACAGGCACTTGTTTTTTGCGACTGGTGGTTCCACTGGTGAGGTTGATATAGACCACTGGATCGGGGTTGAGGACTCCCCGCTCGCCCTGGGCAATTCGTTCTGTGTAGGCTTCATAGAAACTGTAGGCGCGAATTGGAACCCGTTCACGAAACTGGTCTAGCGTTTTGATGGTGGACAGTCCAAACTGTTGTCCTAGCTCTGTATTTTTATGGGCTTGAATAAATTCTTTCAGGAATAGTTCTTGCGTTTCCATCACATGCTTCGTCTTATGGATCAGACGTTCTCTAGCATGAGCGGCATAAGCTTCCAGCAGTGTGAGTGTAAAGCGATGATTCATGAGCCTGATTCAATCTTGCAAAGAAACTGAGCATCCCCAAAAAACTGCACAAGACGATGGCCGCCGTGCAGCGCCAGCTTCTACGATGACAGCCAAAAGTAACAAGAAGGTTTCAGAAATCCTGAGTGGTTTTCCTTTTGTGTTTTCCCTTTTGCCGTTCGAGGGGCAACTGAATCTCA
>JBDNCP010000158.1:0-10670 GCA_046719575.1 Cyanobacteriota bacterium | reverse complement strand
GGGGATTGACCGAGGGCTGTATCACATGGTTGTGACATCCGATGGTCAATTCTTCTCAAGTAGTCAGGTTCGTGCAACACAGCGACGGTACTTACACAACCGAAAAACGTTGCAGCAAAAAGGCACTTGCTCTGCTAAACGTCGCCTTAAAGCGATGAGGGGAAGGGCGACAGTATTTCATGGGTTTTTCATTTCGAGTTTGAGCGCTCTGCAAGAGCAACCGACAAATTGTTGAGTTTGTCGAGCGTTGCTTCTAACTGCCGCCGCATCGGTTTGAGGTCTTCCCACGCTTCAAGCGCTTGGTTGGGCCACAGCGCGGCGGGGCGAATGGGGGCGATCGCCCTTTCAATTTGCTGGATGGCTTGCTGGATCTGGGTTATGGTCTGGTTTTGTTGTGGCATGGTTTTGGCTTGTGGGCAAGTCCACTCAATACGAGAGGATCGAGTAGTCCCCCGATGCCAGGGCATCGGCGAACTGGTGTAGCCCGCGTTCCCGTAGCTGGGCGATTACCCGGTCGATCGCCGCCTCGACCTCCTCATCCCACAAATTGAGTGCAAAATCGCACTCATCGATCATGGGCTGCCACAGCTCCGGATTATCGTAATCCGTCCGCTGCTCCCACGACAGGGCGCTCTTGAGTGCCATAACGGCCGCATCAAAAGACGTGTAGCAGTTATTTTGCAACATCGAGCTGATTCTTTGACCGTAATTGCAGTTATCCATAACTCCTCCTTTTTGAACAACCGTAAATATAGCTTTATAACTTATGACTTGTCAAGTCACAAGTATAATTCAAGATAATGTTTTTATGTGAGTGATGAAAATGAAAATTTTGTATCAATGGGAAGAGGATGGGCCGGGTTTGGAAGACTGGCTGAGAGAGGCGGTTGAGGCCAGCGACAAGTCCGTGACAGCGATCGCCGCTGAAGCCGGAATCACATCCAGCTATCTGTATCGGTTGATGTCTGGAAGGCAACCAGCGGTGTCTGAGGGGGTGCTGAGGAGGTTGGAGGCAGCTTTAGGGAAAAGGTATATGGAGGGCGATCGCTGTGAGTGAACAATTAAAGGATTTTCCTAAAGTAGACACACGTGAGTTAGAGCAGGCAATGTTGGCGATCGCCCAAGACAGGCGACTGACCTCAGCAGCTTATGGGCTTGCAATGGAAACCAGAATCTACAATCACGCTCAAAATCCGCAAGCCTCATATGCAGAATATAGAGAAGATTTTTTGCGATTAGAGAGTTCAGAATTTTTGCAACAGCAACTTTTTACGGCTCTCCGATACATGGAAAGACTGATACCCACAAAATCAGCAAATCAGCAAAGTCCACACTCCTATGCGTTGAAGCATTGGGCGGAAAGGTGGGGACACAAGCAGGGTTATTGCGGGTACGTCTCTAACGGAGTAATCATTCTGGCTGCTACGATGCTCAACTTTCCTTTGTCTGGCAAGGGAAATCCGTTTATCGGCGTGTCTAGAAAGTCTTTGAGGTCTTTGAAACAAGACGCAAGACGAATGAGCGATCGCCCCTAAGCCCCAAAGACAAAAGCCCGGAACGCTCCAGGCTTTTTCGTGCAAATTGATGAGGGCGATCGCTCATTCCTCCGTGTACAGCCCCAGCTTTGTGCTGGCGCTAATCAGCGCTGCCGCCTTGCGGGTCTGCCCTTTAGCCACCAAGTTTTGGTAAGCTAATCCCCGAATTCTATTCGGGGATTAGCTTACACAGGAGCCTAACTTAATGACTCAACAACGGCGCGACCCAGCATCTCTGCCACTGGGGGTGTCACTGCATTGCCTGCCTGCTTAAACTGTTCTTCCTGGGTTCCCAAGATGACGTAATCCCTAGGAAAGCCCATCAGCCACTTAGCCTCATGCGCTTGAAGCATTCTGTAGCCGCACTTTTCGACAAGGGCATCCCAGTCGGGCGGCTCTATCAGACAATGCCCTTGAGTTGTCCGCATCGTAGGGGAAGGCTCCGTCACGGGTGCGCCGCTGCCGTTGCCGTTGTAATTCAGCAGCAGTGGCGCGGGTTGCACGACTCCAAACTGGTTGTTGGTCGCGATTGTCCAGGCGGGATCGTCGGTAGACTGCACCGCATCGCGCCCGCCGTGATATGCCGTGAGGAAAGGCGGCGGAAAGGCGATGTCATGACTGCACCGCCTCCTGAATTGGCTCTAGGGCACCGCAGGCAACCAGATCGTTGCGATAAACCGTTTGCACTACGCCGTCGCTTTCGCGCTTGATCAAATACAGTGGATTGACTGGATGCGCCACGAGAAACCCAACAATAGTGGCGCGATCGCCTGGATTGAGGAACGGCGGGTCAAAATGCCATTGCGAAGTTTTAAGAGTCTTTTTAGCCTGAATCGGAATTTGCATTTATTGATTCCTCGTGAGGTAAAAAAGCAGGTTTTGAACCGAGCCATCCTGGTAAACCTTTGGCAGCAATTCAGCGCCATTAGGTTCCGAGCCATCCCATTTGTCAGGGAAAAATTTTAGGGCTATCAGTTCTCGGATTCTCGCCTCTTCTTCAGCATTGATCAGGCTAATGTGAGGGCGATCGCCCGCTTGACGATTCACCTCATTTTGAATCGCCAAAACTTGCTCAAGAAAATGCGATCGCGCTTCCAAGGTGAGCGGCCCCACCCGACCGGGATTTTTAACTAGGCTGCCGTCTGCCTTGCGTTCGCTGCCATCTTTGCGGAGGCGGTATCGAAAATCCCGCATTTGCCGATGGAGCGGTCGCACTCGTTGCAGCGGAGCCAGATAAGCCCAATTTGGATTTTTGATCAGCCGCGCTAGGGCATCATCTTTGTTGCCAGACACCAACGGACAGCCAACGCAGCCTGTCCGCATTGTCAGCGCCTCTTCGCCGTCGCTCTCAACCATGCCGTAGGCTTCGGCGACCATTTCGGTCGGATAACCTTCAAATGGAGCTTCAAAATTAAGCCAGTCCCAGACATGGCAGACTCGCCAGTGGAGGATTGGCGCAAGGGTATCGGTGCGGTCAGCGGTCATTGACTGGAACCAGCCTTGTCCACACTCGCCGCTGTCTTTTGTGCAGCTAATGGCGATGCGCTGATCACGGGCTGCACTTTCGCCCAACCGAACACCAGTAAGCATCAGGAGGCGATCGCCCTTGCCCAACTGCGATCGCACATCAGCAAGCGCATGAGACATGGGATCGACCTTGATTTGACGCGTACACCAGCGCAGTGTGCCGTTGTTTGGCGGCGGAACCCCTCGACCCAGGATATAGACCCAAAAGCGCTTATCAATTTCTGGCAGCACCACACGGGCACTAAAACCGAGATCCTCGGCAAATTTTAGGACACGCAGCGCCGAGAAGTGAAGCGGCGGAAGTTCCTGACGGGTATCAGCGTAGAGCAGGGTCAAACTTTCAGGTTTGGGAATCTGCCCAGTCTTGATCAGGTGCAGCACCAAGGTCGCTGTTGCTGTGCTGTCTTTGCCGCCACTAAAAGCGATCGCCCAATGCTTGTAAAACTGCCCATAATGCCGCAGATTTTCGGCAGATTGGGCGATCGCACCCTGTAGGGTCATGCGCTGATCTTCAAACAAACTAAGTTTTTGCATATCACTTCTCTCCCAGGCCAAAGGGCTGCACAGGCGGCGGGGTTTGGGGCTGGGTTGTTGGGAAATCCAGCAATTCCCGCTCTAGGTCGTCGAGCAAGCGCTGGCACTCAAAGCCAGGGTACTTGATTCGCAAGCGGGCGATCGCATTCCTGAGGGTATTGGCTTCGATTTTCACAAGGCTCCTGGAATTACACAAGCGAATTCAAAATATAGATAGCTTTCAATGTCCTTCTGCCTGTCTTTGTAGCTAGACAGCCACATCAGCAAGAAGTTTATGTCGCTAGCGTCGCAGTTGATCCGGAGTCCAGGTTTTGTATTTGGGATCAACCCAGATTTTGCATTCTGGCTCTCTGGCTTGCGTCGTTCCCATTGGTGCAAGGCGATGCTGATAATCTCCGGGATAAAGACTGATCTGCACCTGCCCTATGGCAGCCTTAAGGGTTTTTTGATAATCCGGGCTTGCGGGCGATAGCCTCATCAAACTTTCACGAATTGGCTTGGATGCAGCAAAGCGATCGCAGCACATTCGTACCCGATCGGGATAGCAGAAAATCTCTGCCATCAGTCTGTCGCGCAGTTTTTGACACATCTTATCCCCCAGTCCCAAGCGGATTGCGATGCGGTGGAGTTCTAGCCCTGGAGATCGCCGCACCATTAACTCAATTGCCTGGATATCCACTGAAATACGACAAGGTTTTTTACCCATGATGTCCTTCCTTGAATGCAAAAATTTCTTGAACAAGCGGGCGATCGCCCTTACACGAAATGCTGCGCCGCACCCCCAATTCCGTCACCTCAAATCCCAGATCTTGGTAGAGTTGCACAACCCGGTGAGTCGCGGCATTGCTCACCAGTGCTGGGCCAGAGTGTTGGGCAAGATATTGTGCTAACCGCACCTGGTCGCCCCAGCCAAACGCACCGCTGTAGCCCACAAAACCATGACCGCTGCCACCCTGATGCTCGATTCCCAGCAGCGACAATTGCTCAAAACCGCTGTTTTTCACTGAGTCGTAGGGCGGATCGGCATACACGAAATCTGTTGGCGCAAGTTGCACAGCGGTAAAATCCGCACTGGTAAATTCCCAGCCTTGCATGGGTGATCGCCACCGCGAAAAATTCTCACAGTAGCTAATCTTTCGGTAATGGCCGTAGGGCACGTTGTAAACGCCAGACTTAGAAAATCGCATTAGCCCGTTAAAGCCAGTGCGATTCAGGTAATAGAGCAGCAATCCAGCCTCTAGCGTCCAGTCCAGCCCCCTAGCAATTAGCTGGTTAAAGCGATCGCGATTTTTGTAATACACCGCTTTATCGTTTTCAAAATTCACCCAATAGCCACCAGACTCCGATGCGTTGCCCCATCCCCGCTGCACCCAGCGGTGCAACCCAATGAGTGGACGACAGGCATCATTCAGCAGCGCCACCACAGGACGCAACCCCAGCGACACAGCCGCGCTGCCGCAAAATAGATCCACAAATCGCGAGGACTGTCGATACGGCTCGTAATACTGAGCGATCTGCGGCACTAGTCGCCGCTTGCCGCCTGGATATTTCAAATACGGCGTGATAGGGGGACATGCTTCTAGCATCAGGGTTGCATAACCTTAAAGTCAGAAGCTTCTGCCCAAACAGTCAGTCCGTTGAGATTCAACAAATACTGATAGCGTCTATTAATCAAAACAACCGCATCAATTTGGCACACACAACCACCTGGCACAATCTGGTAATTTAATCCCCTGATGGGATGCTTTGTGCAAACATGATCGCCCACCCTGGCGACTGAATTAAGAGTATTGATCAGAGCCATGATTTTCCTTCCACACTTTTGTTGAACCACGTAACCAAGCCACTGGACGATCGCCTTTTTCTTTCACGTAGACCAGGACTCGCCCGCCCTGTCCGTTGAAACATTTCCTTATTCTGGAAACTGTAAAAATATTGAATTTCTCCTCAAATCCCCACCCCAACGTTGATTGGGGCCTGAGCCATACGCGATCGCCCTGCACCAAATTCCTCGCTAATTTTGCCGCTTTTGCCATTTTTCAAGATGTTCCAGAACCACCTAATTGACACCCTCTGGCAGCACCAATAGCTCATACGGAACAATGCCGTAGCGCCAGCCAGGATAATTTCGAGCTAACCAATCCCAGTTGCGATCGCGAGAAGCTTTGTAACCTGGCAAGCACGACTCTAGAAATTTGCCCACCACCATCAACTGAGTCATGTTTAGCCCACCTCTCGTTGAGCGTAGAGCTGAAACCATCTCACGAGGCAGTCGCACAAAATCATGTGAAACCTGCCCATTGTGGTGAGCGATTGCATGTTGCACTGCCTGCGCGGCATTGTCTTCACCTAGCGGCTCCAGCCAGCCCTCTCGCGACAGCGACCGAAAACCATCCGCCCACTGCACCAGTGGATAGAGATTTCGAGAAGGTCGCCGCTCTGCAAACCCCACAACCCAGCCAAACCGATAGTTTCGCTGTTCCATTGCGGGGAAGGGAAGCGGGCAGGCTGTCAGGGGTTGCCGATAGGCAGGCATTAGCTGATGACTACGGTGACGCGTTTCGGTTTCAAGCAAGTCTCCACGCTCCACCATCTGGCGCAGTAGCGCTCCGGTTCGCGCCTTGCCAGGTGAATCAGATAAGATATCGCGGAGTTGATTAAAAACCTGCATTACAGTTTTGCTGGCGACTCCTGGAGAAAGAATCTCCAAAATTTTGGAGCGCAGAACAGATTCAACCGCCTCCCGACTGTAGACCCGCAGCGAGGCACGCTCCTCAAATTGAACAGTCTGAACCGGACGATAAGTGTAGAAATGACGAGCGCGAATTGTTTGTCGCACCCCATCGGACGCAATCTCGCCCGCCTGCACGGAGCGCAAGCGCCCACCCAGCGAGAGCGTTACAAAATCGCCTGATTTCAGGTGTCTAGCTTCAATTGTCACGGGTTTTATGCCAAGCCGATCAAGTTGCATCGCTTTGCACCCCCTGAATTTCGCTCATCAGTTCAAGCGTTTTGCGGGCAAAATCCACAACCGCATCTTGTGGCTCTGGATCGTTTTTTGCAAACCCTTTTGGCGGAGCCAAAAATTTATTTAATTGGCTGGCACACTCTTGCAAATCTTCCAGTAGATCGCCAGAAATACTAACAGCATCGCTGCCCATGTATTGGAAATCAGTCAAATGGTTTTCTGTATAATTAACGGCTTGCAAACTTGCGTGTGCCCAAAAATCCCGCAGAAAAGAATCTTGCGGAAGATTTTTTGCCAACATCTCGGCACAGCGGCGTAACATTAGCAAAAGGTCAGGCGAAATATTAACAAACTCTGGACGCAGCTCATCAATGTGCAGATGAACACCGTGATATCGCCCCGTTTTTAGCAATGCATCCACCACGGCTTGCGCCTGCTCTTTTGTAGAAAACAGCCGCGCTGTGGAGCGATCGCCCCACTCAATCGTAAATAAAACAGAACTCTGGAGCCAATAATGAATGCCGTGACGAATGATCCATTTCATATTTTTTCATGCAAAGGTAGCGCGATCTGCTGCCAGATCGCTGGATAAGATAACAAACCAAACTTATTGCAGCGAACTCATAAAAGCGATCGCCTTTTGCCTCACTGCTTCTATCTGCTCTGGTGTGGCCCGCGCCGCCACATCAAACCGCTTTAGCGCATTTGAGCGCTTTAGCCCCTTGCCGTCAGCTTTGGGTTGCCAACGAAAAACTACAAACGAAAATCCTGAACCACTAGAGGGCGATCGCCCGTCACGGGTGCAATAGAGATCAAGCTGCCCCGCTTGCTTGCCAAATGAATCCGCCGCACAGTAAATCCGCGCTCCATTGGCGATCGCGCTTTGGCGATCGATCAGGCGGGTGAGCTTTTTTAACTCCCGATCAATCCGCCGCACTTCCAAGCCTCTGGCGTAGGCGGCTTCATAGCGCCCTAGTTCGCTTGGCGGAATCGCAAAACGTTTCTTGTGTCCGTTCTGCACCACTGTCAAAAAAGCGTAGCCTTTTACACCAGCTTTGCTCTGCACGTTGCCGCATACTTTGCGGCTTTTCTTTACGGTAGGAAAAATCTCAGGCTTGCGCTTGATGATCTCACCTTGTGCAAGAACATGCTGACGACGCTGCAACAAAGCCTCGTATTGCTCCTTTAACGAATCTAGGCGCGTCGCCACTGGACTCACAACAACCTTCAGGCATCCCAGCGGCCAGACCATATCGACTGCATAGCCGTCAATCCGCACTTTAGCGGAACCTGGAACCGAATAAGCGCGAAATGGCATCACCACACCCATTTTGCCAACGTGATCCAGGAGGGCTGGATCTTGCGTGCCAACAATTTCGACTCGCTGCCCAGGCTTGACATCTGCTACTGGGCGGATGCTCCAGCGCAGATCACGATCCAGCAGCAGAGCGGTTTGTGTTTTGCCCATCAAAGGACTTACTTCTCGCAATACGCGCTCAATTTGGGGATTAACAGATTTGTCAGTTGCGGCGATCGCCTGCAAGCGGTTTAATTCTTCACACGCTTGCTCCAACTGAAGCGCAGGAGAAGATGTAGGTGTTGCGACAAAATCAAAATTGAGATGTGCTATCATTGTTCTAAACGATTGGGCAATATCGTTTGCGAGGGGTGCTGTGGCGGCACCCCTTTTGATTTTGTACCGATTATCTTAAAACATAATTCGATTTTTTTGATAGTTCCAGAACCAAAACTTTATTTTTGGATTTTGGCGCTGAAACAACGCAGCATCAAACATTCCAGGCTTTTGAATGCCAGGATTGAATTATGTTTTAATATAAAACTTTTAACACGATCACCTGCCCGATCGCAACCGTTAGTTTTGCGATCGCCGCACCACTTTTTGTAGGGCATCCGCCATTGGCGTGAGGTTGGATATGGTGAGCGATCGCTTTTATAGAAAACCCCCTAAACCATCACACAGCGCTTGGTAGTAGCTCATCTCTGCATAAGAGTCCGGGATCGTCTTGCTCTGCTTTGAGCCGCTGGAGTCGCTCTGTGGGATATTCTTGAGCGATCGCCCGCCAGTCTTCCCAGCACTCCGTTCCAACGCGCCGCACCCCCACGCATCCAGCGGTTAGCCCTGATATCGCAACGTCTGACGTGCTGAAGTTTTGCACCACCCCAACGCCAACCGCTAGATTAAACCAAGGCAGAAAATCCTTTGTCACGGTAGTTGGCACAGTGTCGTCTTGCCGCAGTTGCTTGTGCGCCAGCGCCACCTGCCATCGATGCTGGAGATAGCGTTCAAACCGGGTGATTGGTTCCCCTTCGCGATTGCGTTTTTTCTCTAGGTAGTGCTTTGTCGCCTCCACGATGCCGTCGCGGTTGTGTTCTGATTCTCGCACCTGTGCATTCCACATGGCTTGCGCCATTTCTTCGTCGCCAAAAGGCGAATCCAGTTCGCAGCACACCCGGAAATACTCGTCGCGCACCTGGCGATAGTGGTCAGGATAGAGCAATGCAGGGCGATCGCTTTCGATGCCCAGATCGCGGTTTGCCAGCGCGTCAGCCAGCCAATCTGACAGCTTTGGGTGTAGTTGAATGGTGCGCCCCCTCCAGGCACCTTCTAGCGCCTCCTGGTGCGCTGTTTTGATCTCTTCTGCGGTCGCGCCAGCTTTCCGAAGTCGATAATAAGCTTCAGCCGCCTGACGAGCACAGGTATGTTTTGGATGAGTTTTGTAAAGTTCCACAAAATCCTGCTTCATCTCCTCATCATCTTGAAACACCCTGAGGTAGCTATACTCGCGGGGTTTCGCTTGTTTTTTCTTTTTAGAAGATTTTTGGGGTTCAGAGGTCTTTCCCGATCCCTTTCGGCTGGCCAGGCAGTCTGTTATGTCCTTCGGTTCTTCACCGACCTGTTCTTCTGGCTGTCTGGCTGCTTTGGGCTCACTTGGCTTTCGCCCAACCTCAGCCGCCAAAATTGTTCCGTCCGCGGTAGCGGCGGAACAATTTTGCGCTTTAGTTTCTTCAGTATTTGGTTTCTGTTCAGTATTTAGTTCTTCAGAATCTAGATCAGTAGGTAGATATATATCTTTAGTATTTAGTTGCGGTGGATTTTCCAGATTGTGGATTTTCCACTTGTGGGGAATCCAGTTTGTGGAAAATCCAGAAAGTGGATTTTCCACTTCTGGCAAAGGCTCCTCAAAAACCAGCGTTTCCCAGCCGCTGATCTTGCCGCTCTCGTCTCGGATTGAGGCTTTCACAATATGCCGGGCTTGTTTAAGTTCTTTTAACCCAGATTTGATTGAATCAACCCCATCGAGCATGTGGGCTACGATGTCGTCCAGATTGGTTTCCCAGTCGTGAGGTTTGCTCAGCAGGTAAAGCAGGATTCCTTTTGCCTTGGCACTAAGGGCAGGATTGTTGATCCAATCATTGCTGACAGTTGTGAAGCTTCGGTAGTGCTTAACCTTAAAGACCATGCCAGACATTGCTACTACCTCCAAGCAGCAAAACAAAGAAAAGTCATTGTCCTGCCCTGACAAAAAGATCCCCACAAGCGTCGGTGCTGCCGACGCTTGTGGGGATCTTCGGTATTCAAAATTTCTAGAGGATGTGCGAACAAAATTTGCACATCTTGTGCTAGATATGGCATGATATACCTACAGCTAGTTCTACTTTTTGAAGCCCAGGCACCCTTTATGTCTGGGCTTCTTTGATTTTTTCCAGAATTTCCTGGTTGATTATTTTGAGCTTGCGACGATCGCTTCGGCGCGCACCAATGGCAGACTCTGCCTCCAAAACTGAAACACCAAGCGCATTTGCAATTCTGGAGAGGTTTTGGGACGTGATTTGGCGATCGCTGTTAAACCAAGCAGATACTTGGCTGATCTCAACGCCAATCAACTTTGCCAGCAGTGAAACACTGCCGTAGCGAAGATGTTCTGCTGTTAGTTTTTTAGCCAACATAGTATTCAAATTTTATAAAGATTGCCGGGAAAACTCCATCCCCTTGTGGGTGGAGATGAGAGGCAAGGCAGGCGACGGGGTTCAATACCCCTGAGCCTGCCAACAATATATCGGAATAACAGTTAACCTCTCTGTTT
>JBDNCP010000157.1:0-10734 GCA_046719575.1 Cyanobacteriota bacterium | reverse complement strand
GTTACTCTTTACCAACCGATACTCAAACGTTCTGAAATCCGAGCGCCGTTTTTCCACCCGCCATCCTTGTTCTTTGACTGCGCGGTGCAGCGTGGCAGAAAACCGATGCCCCACCTGTTCCACGAGTTCTGTGGTCGAGTGCCACTGGCCGTCACTCAGCACATGCCTCAGCTTTTCCATCATGCTCATACAAAGCCCCCTTGTATTACTCCCAAAATCGCTGCATCAATCTCGATCTGGATAGAAAACGTTGAAAACCGCTGCTTTCTGCCAATAGGGATTACAGTGCTTCAGAGTGTCTTTAGTGAACGCATAAAGTGTACGTGCTTCGTTGAATGAGCCTATCTTTACAGAGATAATGAGGGAGAGTCAATATTTGAACTGACAAAGTGTACGTACATTTTTTTCAAAAATACCCATGCCTCGAAAACGTTCTTCCATCACGCTGTCTATCGAAGAGCATGAAAAAGCTCAGCTAGAGCAGCTTGCGCTAGATTTTGATCAGACCTGGGGAGACAAGCCCAATGTCTCGAAGCTGCTAAAGGCGATCGCCCGTGGCAAGCTGCGGCTGGCGGCAAACCACGATTGGAGCCGCGATCGCATCGATACCTTGAACAAAGCGCTTAACCTACTCAAAGACGCGGGTCAGATCAGCGAAGCCCTGGAACTGGCGCAATTGCTTTTGGAACGAAGCGAACTAAGCCAGCCGCTGCGTCAGGAGATTCAGCGCTGGGTCAACCAGCCCACCGCCCCTTGGCGCAATGACCTAGAACGCTGTATTCAGCTCCATCGACCGTTTAAGCTAATCTATCAAGATGCCGCCGATCGTCTTTGGAACTTTACGGTACGCCATGCCAGGATTGAGCGTCATGAAGATCGCTACTACCTAGACTGTTGGTGTGACGAGACCGACGGAAACCTGGATATTGAAGTGCTTCAGCATAATCGATCGCTGCGGCTGGATCGCATCCCTAATGAAGCCGTGATTGCGCCCGCTGACGGTCATTGGCAACCAGAGCTAAGCCATGTTCAAGTCGAGTTTCACCTGATGCGGGGGCTGGCCCTGGGCTATCGCACCAAAACAGGCGCAGATCTAGCTAATGAGTGGCTTCCTGAGCGACAAATTCGCCGCGTGGTGCGCCGGATTTACAACACCTTCTGGTTTTTTCGCGAAGTGCGGCGCTATGGCGCAGAGTGTGTCATTGTGTCGCCAGAGGCAGTGCGCGATCGCTTTAAGCAAGAACTCCTAGCCATGATTGAGCAATACAGTGTTGACTAACCCAGCAATGTTAAGTTTTGAAGGCAAATTCAGGGTTTGTCGAATCGTAGGGTGAATTAGACGGAAGCTTCAATTCAGACAATCTCTCATTTCAACCTCTCACTCATCTCCAGAGTCTGTATGGAACCTAAGCGAGAATTTTCCGCCCCTACGGTTTTGGGGCTGGTGGCGATCGCCCTGCTGCTGGCAGTGGTGGGCGTTGGTGTAGCGCTTTGCAAAGCCCTGTTTAGCACAGGCGCGGGTGCAGAGATCGAAACGCTCACTGCGGCGAATCTGTTGGGAATCTTGCTGATAGTGCTGGGTTTGCTGGCGGCGCGGGGCTTTTTGACGGTGCAGCCAAACCAAGCGGTGGTGCTGGTGTTTCTTGGCAAGTATATTGGAACTGTGCGAAAAGAGGGCTTTTGGTGGGTGAACCCGTTTGCCTCTCGGCGATTTGTGTCACTGCGGGTGCGAAACTTGAACAGCGATCGCCTCAAGGTAAACGATTCTGTTGGGAATCCCATCGAAATCGGTGCAGTCGTCGTGTGGCGCGTAGCAGATTCAGCCCAGGCAGTGTTTGACGTAGACAGCTACGAAAAATTTGTCGAAATCCAGAGCGAAACGGCTATTCGCACGCTGGCGATTCGCTATCCCTACGATGCGGGCGATGTCGATATGCCTTCGCTTCGCAGCAGCCAAGACGAAGTGGCGATCGCCCTGCGCGAAGAACTGCAAGCCCGCCTGCAAGTGGCCGGAGTCGAGGTGATCGAAAGCCGCCTATCTTATCTTGCTTACGCGCCCGAAATTGCCCAGGTGATGCTGCGTCGTCAGCAGGCGCAGGCTGTGGTCGCGGCCCGCCAGCAAATCATCGAAGGCGCACTCGGCATGGTGGAACTGTCGCTCCAGCGCCTCAGCGATGGCAACCTGATCGAACTCGATCCTGCGACTAAAGCTGCCCTGATCAATAACTTGCTCGTCGTGCTGACTTCCGAGCAAAACGTGCAGCCCATCATCGACACGCGAATTTAGACTTTTGCAGAGCCGGGTTGAATCGAGCAAAACCGTTAAAAAACCGTTAAAAAACCGTTAAAACAGATCTAAATCGGCACCTGTACCCGCGTCGTCACGGTGGTCACGGGCGGCGCTTCGGGCGCTTGCGGAAGCTGGGTAAATTTCCAGCCGACGATCGCCCGATAATCCACCATCATCGTCAGCAGACCAATACCGGAAGCGGTGTGTTCGTCGCTGAGGGCGTTTTGCTCTAGCTGCTGGATGTAGAGTTCTAGCGGCTGGGCGGCGAGGATTTCCTGGATGAAGCGCTGAAAGGGGGCGATCGCCCCTGGTTTGACGCTGTTTGTTACCCAAAACACCAGGCGATCGGGATGGAGTTGTAGCTTGATGCTGATGGGCTGGCGGGAGTCTTCATCGTGAAACTTCATCGCGTTTTCTAATAGCTCATTGGCAATGTAGCGGACGGCATCCTGCATTTCGGTGCGGCGGCTCAGCGTTTTGGGGTCGTGTTCGTCGGCCGGAAAAAACGTCACCATATAATCTGCCAGGAAATTGGCAGACAGCCCGTTATTTCGCCAGCGCTGACGAATCGATTTGGCGCTGGGCGAAAAGCCCAAAATCAGATATTCCTGATTGGGGTGGAGCGCGTCGTCAAATTCTCCGAAGATTTGATTCATGCAGGCGGCTGGATGCGGTTCATATCAGGGGAGGGTGGGTCAGATCAGGAGAAAACTATAGGAGAATTTATGAGCAAATGATGGGCAAATGATGGGTAAATCACAGCAGCGTGGGCAATGCGACCAGCGACATAGAGATGCATGGAGATGCATAGAGACGCACAGAAATACATAGAATAGATGCACAAAATTCTAATTGGCTTTTTTGATTTTGATTAAACCTCTTGTATGAATGCTGTTTTTTGAGGGCGTGAATCGTGGCGCGGTACTGCGCCACGATTCACGCAAGAAGTCTATTCAAAAACAAGTGAAATTGAACGAGCTATCAAGCGCCCTCCTAGCGCTGTTTTACAATTAAAAGCGTAATGTCGTCGAACACCTTTTGCTGTCCGATGTGGCGACGCACATCGTCGATCACCGCTTGCCGAATCTCAATGACGGGGCGCTGCCAGTTCTGGCTGATGACGGCACACAGCCGCTCGATGCCGTAGAGTTCGTGGATTTCGTTGGCGGCTTCGGTGATGCCGTCGGTATACAGCACTACGCCATCGCCCGGTTGCAAATGAATATGGGTGTGGGTGATGAAGTCGGAAATGTCTTCTACCAGCCCCACGGGAAAGCCTAGCGTCATGGTATTAATCGACTCGATTTCGCCATTGGCCCGCACAACCAACACTTCTTCATGCTGGCCGCTGAGTCGTAGTTGTCCGGCTTCGTAGTCCAATAGGGCCAGAGTCAGGCTGCGATCGCAGTTCATGCGCTGCACGTTGTCGTAGATCACCCGATTTAGCGTGCTGAGAAAGCGCACCGAGTCGGTTTCCTGCGTGGAGAGCAGCGTTCGCACCGCCGTCTGCACCATGAGCATCAACATGCCGCTTTCCAATCCGTGGCCCGTGATGTCGCCAATCCCGATTTTGACCGCGCCGTTGTCGTGCAGCACGTCATAATAGTCGCCGCCCACTTCATCAGCCGGTTCCATAAACCCGGCGATTTCCAATCCTTCAATCTGATCTAGCTCGTGATCTTTGGGCAACACCATTTGTTGAATTTGGCGGGTGATGGCTAGTTCCGCCCCCATTCGCAGGTTTTCTGACTGCAACTGCTGGTTGAGCAGCGTAATTTCGTCGTTGGCGCGGGCAAGCTGGGCGGTGCGCTCCTCTACCTTTTGTTCTAGCGTGCGGTAAAATTGGGCATTTTCCAGGGCGATCGCCGCCTGCGCCGAGAGAATGTTCAACACCGTCACCCGCTCTGGCGTAAAGGTATCGGTGGCCAGGTTGTTTTCCAGATACAACAGCCCGATCAGATTGCCCTGGTTCAAAATGGGCGAACACAAAGCAGAACGCAACTGGTGCTGCACGATATACGGGTCGGTGGTGAACAGACCCTCCTCCACCGCATCCCGCAGCACCACGTCTTCGCGGGTGCGCTGCACGTAATAGATCAGCGACAGCGGCAGGGTTTGCTCGTCGGGCGATCGCGACTGCACCCGCACCAGTTCCTCCTCCTCCAACTGCCCTTCTGCCTCAATTCGCAGTTCGTCGCCCTGAAGCAGCAGCAAGCAGCCCTTCTGTGCGCCTGCGTTTTCGATGGCCAGCTTCAGCAACTTCTCCAGCAGGTTCGCCAGCACAATTTCCCCAGAAATCGCCTGCGCCGCCTTGATCACCGTATCCAGATCCAGGTTTAGTCCCTGCGAACCCCCTGTGGAATTGCTCGACCCCAGTGATACGATTTGATTCAATAAATTGGCTCTGGACGAGGCTTCCATCCGTCGATCCAGCAGTTGGGGATAGAGCGTATTGAGCGCATCCACTTTGTAAGTTGCGCCCCAGCGCAAGTAAGTATAGCGGGCATCGATTAGATAAGATTGGGCCAGTCGTTCTTTACCCGATGCCAGATAAAACTTGCCCGCTAGCTCCTGGGCCAGCGCCAGGTCGTTGATAAAGTTATTGTCTTTGGCAGCTTGAATAGCCTGATCGTAGGCATCGATGGCTTCGGCCTTGCGCCCCAGCACCCGCAGCCGCTCGGCCTCTAGCAGCAGGTGGCGATGCAGATAGTTGGCAGGGCAGTAGGTCGCCCAGCGTTTGGCCATTCGCAGAAACTTGTCAATCTGGCGCAGATATTGTCGCTGCACCTTGGGCGAAACGCTGTTGTAATGCGCCAGGTAGGATAGCGGCCAATAAAAATATAAGAGGGCATAGAGCGAGGTCACGGGCGACGATTCTTGATATGCCACAGCCTGTTTTCCGGTTTTGATCGCCGTGGCATAGTCGCCGATGTGATACGCCCACATCACCTTGGCAATGGAGCCGTAGAACAGCGGAACTCCTAACTGTCTGTCGATAAACTGGGGAATCAGTTCGTCTTCGTTATAGATGCTGCCAACCAGGCGATCGCCCTCGATACCCTGGCCGCGCAGGTGCAGCACAAGCTGATGCCACGGCAGCATGGAATAGACCACCTGCTCTTGCCCAAAGCTAAGGAGCTGAGTTTCGTATTGCTGAAAGGCTTCGGCCACCTCATACAGCGGCTCGCCCAGCAGCAGTTGGTGAAAGCAGTAGACCGAGGCGGCCAGCGAGGCGGCCTCCTGATTGCCCAGTTCCAGTCCTTCGGCGTAGGCGTTGAGCAATTCGGGGAGCGATCGCCGCAGCGGTTCTTTCCAGTGGCGCAGGCAGCTTTCAAAACCGACAATGACGATCGTTTTGAACTGGCGGGCATTGAGCCGTTCTACGACTCGCAGGCTGAGCTGGCCAAAGTCATAGGCCCGGTCGATGTCGCCCAGCCCCGCCCGCAGCATCACGCCATAGGCCACGCCCTGCGCGGCCGTTTGGGGAGAGCTGCCATATTTCACCACCAGGTTGATCACACGCAGCGCCGTGATCGCAATCAGGTAAGGGGCGGCGTTGGCCGCGGCGATGATCGGGGAGCCAACGAGCCGCATGATGCCTTCTTTGACCGGATCGGTCATCGGCGGCAGCGCTTCCAGATCGCGAGAGGAGCGATTGCCAATCACCAAAAAGCGCGTCCGCATCAGCTCCAGCCCCACCTGGAGGCGGCTGGGATGGCGCGGAATGTTCAGCCCCAGGCGATTGGCCGCCGTCACGAAGACATCGAGCGCCGCGTCCATGTTGTTTTGGGCGGAGTAGGCGGAGATTTGCGTCTGGTAAGCCTTCACGGTGTCCAGGTCGGCGCGGGCGTGATGCAGGATCGTGTCGGCAAGCTGGTTGACCAAATCAAAATCGCCTTTTAGGTAAGCGGCCTCAGTAGCTTCTTCGTGCAGCGCCAGGGTGAGTTCGTATTGGTTGAGCCAACTGTGCTGGTCGAGCAGGTCAGCCCCGGCCCGCAGATAGCGCAGCGCTGTGTCGTAGGCATTGGATTCTTTCGCCTTTGTGCCCGCTTGCAGGTTGAGCCGGGCCAGTTCGTGCCGCTCGACAGGGTGGGTGATTAGCCCCATGCCTGTGTTTAGGTGGTTCACGATGTCAAACAGGCGATCTTCCTGCTGGTCTGCGGAACTGTGGGTGAGGAGCGATCGCCCAATGCGATAGTGAATCGTTTCGCGTTCGGCTTCGGGAATCAGCGAGTAGGCCGCCTGCTGCACCCGGTCGTGTAGAAATCGAAACCCTAGGTCGCGAGTTCGAGACAGGTCGTTCTGCGAATCGCCTGTGGTGGCGATCGCTTGAGCCTTTTGTTCCAGGTCTGTCTGCTCCAGGGTGGCAAACTGATAGCCTTCGCCCAGCGGCATTACCAGCCCTTCTTCCACACTCTGCCAGAGATCCGCCGCCACTGCATTCTGGGGCAACTCAGACACGATCGCCAGCGTGGGCACGTCGAACTGATTGCCTAGGCAGGCCGCCAGCCGCAATACGCGCTGAGTGTCTGGCTCTAGCTTTTGGATCTTGTCGGCCATTAGCTCGACGACATCTTCGGGCAGCCCCGTATCGCGAATCTGGCTCAGATCCCACTGCCAGTTTCCCGACGACGCATCGTAGTTGAGCAGCCCTTCGGTATACAGCGACTTGAGAAATTCCGTCAGAAAAAACGGGTTGCCCTCCGTAATCTGCATCACGTAGTTGGCCAGGGGGGCGATCGCCTGCGGTTCAGCACAGCAGGTATCAGCCACGATCTGCTGCACGGTGTCTGCATCCAGTGGAGCCAGGTCAATCTGGTTGACCCGCACCCCTGCCTGCCGAATCTGATCCAGCGTCAGCATTAGCGGGTGGGCCGGGCTGACTTCGTTGCTGCGATAGGCCCCCACCAGGAACAGATAGCGGCTATCGGGCGCAGTCAGCAACCGCTCAATCAGCTTTAGCGAGGCCACGTCCGCCCATTGCAAATCATCCAGAAACATCACCAGCGGGTGTTCTGCCTGGGTGAACACCTGGATGAAATTTTGAAACACCAGGTTAAAGCGGTTTTGGGTGGCATCGGGAGCCAGCAGCGGCACGTCTGGCTGCGGGCCGATGATTAGCTCCACTTCAGGGATCACCTCGATCACCACCTGGCCGTTGCGCCCCAGCGCCTTTGATAGCTGCGTTTTCCAGCGGTCGATCTGCGTCTGGCTCTCGGTCAGCAGTTGCCGCATTAGCTCTTGAAAAGCCTGAATCAGCGCTGAGTAGGGAAGATTTCGCTGAAACTGGTCATATTTGCCTGCGATGAAATAGCCCTTGTGGCGCGTGATGGGCTTGTAGATTTCCTGCACCAGCGACGACTTGCCGATGCCGGAATAGCCCGCCACCAGCATCACCTCGCTGCGTCCGGCGGCCGTTATCGCCGCCCGCAGCACTGGCAGTTTAGAAGGGGTGATGGGTTCTCCATCTTGGCCCTGTGCCATTGACCCTGCAACTGCGGTTTGCCCCGCTGCCACCCGCTCAAACCCATCGAGCAAAAGCTGCACCTCTCGTTCTCGCCCGTAGAGCTTTTGGGGAATCTGGAAGCGGCCCGAAGCGTCGTCTTGCCCCAGCGGAAAAGGGGCGATCGCCCCAGTGGCCCGCAGGTCTACCAAACAGCGCTCCAGATCGGTCTTGAGTCCGTAGGCGCTCTGGTAGCGGTCTTCGGCGTTTTTGGCCAGCAGCTTTAGCACGATCTGCGAAAAAACAGACGGTACAGTTGGGTTGACCTCGTGGGGCGGGTCGGGCTGCTTGGCCAGGTGGCTGTGGATCAGCTCCATCGGGTCGGAGGTGCTAAAGGGTGGGCTGCCCGTCAGCAGTTCATACAGCGTTGCGCCCAGAGAATAGAAATCGGTGCGATAGTCCAGCGAGCGGTTCATCCGCCCGGTCTGCTCTGGCGACAGGTAGGCCAGCGTGCCCTCCAGTCGATTCAGCGTTTGCAGGGTGGGGTTTTCGCGCGACAGCACCGTGGCATTGCCAAAATCAATCAGCCCAATGCGACCTGTGTCTGCGTCGTACACCACGTTGGCGGGATTCACGTCTTTGTGAATCACATTGGCGGCATGAACCTGGCCCAGAATCTCCGTCAGGGCGATCGCCACCAACAGCACCTCTGGCACATCGAGCGATCGCCTCAGCAGCAGCCGTTGCAGCGACTCGCCGCCAAAGTCCTCCAGCACCAGCACCACCCCGCTCTGGTGTGGCTCCAGCCCGTAGGCTCGGCTCACCCCCTCCACCGCCGCCAGCCGATTCAGGATTTCATGCTCTAACCGAAACCGCGCCAGCTCCTCCAGGCTCGGATATTCCGACTGAGTTGCTTTAAGAATCACAGGCACTCGATCCGACTCACGCGTAGCCCGATAGACCACCGAGCGACTGCTCGTGTGGAGTGGGGTAAGCCCTTCATAGCCCGCAATCACGACCATGCCGGAAAAGCGCTAAAACAAAAACTGGGTTCTCAGGATGATACTGTAGACCGGCGGGTTTTCGCTGAAATTATTGGGGTTAAATGACACGAAAAACATCGGCACTAGCCCCACATTGTCATTCAGCGGAAAGTAGTAGCTGGCCAGCACATCGACCTGCGTGCCGCCATCGCCATAGCCCCCCACCAAAAACCGCTCGCCCCCTGTCACATCAAACGGAATCGTCGCCGCCAGCGTGCCCAGCGCTCCCGGCTTGCCCAAGTCGGGAAAGGCAAAGCCCAGTTGAAACGCCTGCACTTCGACATTGCCACCCTCCCGCAGAGGATTAATCGGGTCAATCTCCGACGTGCTAAAGGAGTAGCGCCCAAACACCGCAAACCCCGGCGACAGCGCCCAGTCAAAATTCAGCACAAAGTTGTGGGCGATGATGTCGTCCACCGTGCCGCCAAAGCCGTCGTCCACCGCGCCCCGCAGCGAAGTCAGCAAAAAGGGAAACACCGCCAACCCTTCGGGCACACCCGGAAACGGCGGCGGCGCTTCTAGCCGACTGCGGTTATACAGCAGGCGAATGTTGGCGTTGAAGCTAGGGGAATAGGTCAGCTCCGCCAGGATGTTGTTGTTGCCGTTAAAAAAGCCCCGGCTGGGGTTGGCTGGGCCATCGCCACCGGGAGAAATAAACGGTTCGTCAAAAATTCGCTGCGATCGGTCATTGCGGGCCAGATAGCCCGCCCGCAGCAGCCATTGGGGGCTGAGCGTCCATTCAAACAAGCCGCCCGCCCCCGATAGCCCGTTGCCCGCCAGCGTGCTTTGGTAGAAATTTAGCCCGCTGGAGCCGAAAACGATGTTGGTAAACGGGTTTTGGTCGAAATGGCGAAACGGCAGGATGCGGGGCCCCACCACCAGCCGAAAGTCTTCGCTAAACAGCGGAAAGGCGTATTTTAGCTCAAATAATCCGACGGAATTGGGCGACAGCGGCGTAACGGGGTTGGAATCGGCGTAGGGGATGCCAAAACTGCTGGTAAACCCAGCAGAGCTAAAGGCGCTGGCAGGCGGGTCGCCGTTACCCATTGCCAGGATCATCGTCAGTTCGTCGGTCTGCTGAAAAGACCCTGTGAAGACAAAGTAGGCAGAATAGCTGAGGGTGGTGGAGGGATCATCTCGCACGGTTTCTACTACCGGGTCGCCAAACTGCCCCGTTTGCAGGTCAAACTGGCGGGCCGGTCGCCGCGATGCAGGGCTGACACCGGGAACGGTGATGCCTTCGGCCAAAATGTCGCCGCCCGCAAAGGACTGGCTGAAGTTAAAAGAGGCCAGCGTGTTAAACCGCAGCGTGGTGGAAAACTGATTGGCTTCTAGTTCAGAGACGGCGGCTTCTAGGTCATCCAGGCGATCGCCCAGGGTGGCCAGTTCCGCTGCAAACTCGCGCTGGAGGGCTTCGATGCGGGCGATCGCCTCTGGATCAAGCTGCTCCAGTCGCCCCGTCACCGCGTCTAGACAGGCCGCCAGCCCCGCCGCAAACTCGTAGCGCGTCATCGCCTGCCCGCCCCGATATAGCCCGCTGGGGTAGCCTTCCAGACAGTCCAGCCCGCCCTGGGCTTCGTCGTTTGCCAGGTAGGCCAGCGCCTCATAGGCCCAGTCGCCCGGACTGACATCGGCAAGCTGTGAAACCGACGTGACCTGCGCCATCTGGTCTGTCTCGAACTGGCCTGTCTCGGAACTGTATAACCCTTCCAGCAGGACAGGAGACACCGTTTCGCTGTTTTCTTCCTCGTTAAATTCGCTCAGTAGGTTCTCGTCGAGGGTTTGCGAAATGGCGGGAGACACCACCGCTGACAGGCTGAGAGAGAGACCCAAGGCGATCGCCAGGCTGCCGCTGCAAACGCTGCAAAAATGTGCGATCGCCCGCTGGATCAAGAATTCAGCAAAATATAAACCCACGACTTCAAATCCTCAAACTATTCAAAACACTATTCAAAACA
>JBDNCP010000156.1:0-10739 GCA_046719575.1 Cyanobacteriota bacterium | reverse complement strand
TCGGGGGAGGGGATGCGGCTATTTCTGAACTTTTATTTCAGGGCTACCCAAAATTACCTAAGACTATCTAGAGCTTATCTAGAGCTTATCTAGAGCTTATCTAGAGCTTATCTAGAGCTTATCTAGAACTATCCAGATATCGTTCCCACATTTGTTCATAGGCCCGTTCCATCTCGCGGGTAAACTGACGGGCATTCCACAGGGGCGAGGTCTGGCGCGATCGCCGCAATTTAGCCTGGATCGCTTCGCGCAACTTCGCATCCTTACCCAGTCGCACGCCCCATTCCACATACTCTTCGGCAGTGTAGGCAATGCCTTCGGTAATGCCTGCGTTCATCATCATGCCGTAGCTGTTGCGGCTGGCGAACTGTTTGCCCACCTGCGTCACCATTGGAATGCCCATCCACAGGGTTTCCATCGTGGTCGTCGCGCCGTTGTAGGGGAACGTATCTAGCACCACGTCGGCGATCGCCAGGTTAGCTCGGTGGTCTAGCTCTGTCTTGTCGCGGTTCAGGAAACGGAGGCGATCGCCCGCCACCCCCTCTTCTTCAGCAATTTGCAGAAACAACGCCCGCACTGACTCAGAATCCCCTGCACCTTTAATCAAAAAGTAGCTGTTGGGCACCTCGCGCAAAATCTGCATCTGTCGCCGCACAGTGTCTGGATGCCGCTTGTAAGCGATCTGAGCGCTGAGATAAATAACCGCATCACCAGGAATGCCCAAATCGTCGCGGCGCAGCGTGGGAATGCCCACCTCAAAGCCATCTACTGCTAGATAAGTCTGGGGCAAGCGCCAAATTGTTTCGGCGTAGTATTCATCCGCTTCGTCGGGCACCACATAAGAATCAGCAATGAAATAATCCACCGCAGGCAGACCCGACGCATCCAAACCCAGCCACGTCACCTGTACGGGCGCAGGCTTCAGCGCCAGAACGCCAATATTCAAATCAGACGTAATGCTGTCCAAATCGACCAGGATGTCGATTTCGTCTTCGCGGATGGTCTTGGCAATGCCGAGAATATCTCCTTCTATGGCGTAGGCGCTGTCGGCTTTGCTAGCAAACCACTCGCGCCCAAAGGTTCCCGGCTCGACCTGCTGGTTAAACAAAACGTGAACATCAAAGCGGTCGTGATCGTGATGATGCAACAGCCAGCGGCTCAGCCAGCCAACCGAGTGCGCCCGCATACAGCGCGAGATATATCCGACGCGCAGTTTTTTGCGCTCGACGCTCCGCACCAGCGGTGCTTGCGGATATGGAACATAGATATCACTCTTCTGCTTGACGGATGCGGTGAGATCGTCTTGATAGAGCTTGGCAACCCGATTTTGGAGCGATCGCGTCTCTCTGGGCGAGTCATTCACATACGGGTAAAAGTACATCGACGCAGTTAGGATCGACGCATCTAAAAGCTGATCATCCTTGAACTTATACTCTGCGAGGAACTGCTCTGAAAGCACCGTAATCTCTTGCAGCGTCGCCGTTACTCTCTCCCATGATCCACCGCGAATCATCAGCCCCCGCAGCAGCATAGAAGTCCCCATCCACCGCTGCATCGTTGTTTGAGTGCCCGCCAAAAACCGCTCTGCAAACTCGATTCCCTTATCGTATTGCTCGGTGTCCTGGTAATAGGCGCTGAGTCGCAGCAGCGTAGCGGAATGGTGGGGGTCGATTTGATGACAGAGTTCTGCATAGGGAATGGCGCGGCTGTAGTTAATTATTTTGGAAGAGATGTTATAGGCCGCCTCAAGCAGCGGATCAATCCAATCGGCTGGTTGCTCTACTCGTGGAATAAAGGCCTGCACCAGCGCGATCACGGCATTTTCGTAGGGCATCGTTTCCAGCAGTTGTTTGACAACGGCAGATAAATGCTCCATCTCTTCGGCTGAGGGTTGTTCTGTCTGGAGCCATTCAATCAAACCCAAGTCTTCTAGACTATTGGCCTGAAACTGCTTTAGCTCTAGTTCCAGTTCCACCAAGTGCAGCGCATTCTGCCAATCAGTTGGATTCACCTCGCGCAGGTGACGGCGAATCAGCCACGCCGCTTGCGCCTGTCCTTTGCGCTGCTGGTGCAGGGCTTCAGTATGCAGGAGGTCAGATAGCTCTGTTGTCCAAGGCTCAAGCTGGTCTGGCGCTGCCTCAGACATCATCATTGTCCAGAGTAGTTGCGCTTCTTCCTCTTGTTTTTGCAGCAATCGCAGCAAGCCCAAATGCCACACAGCCGAAGGAATCGCAGCATTTTCCTCGATCAGTTGCTCCAGCGCAACGGCGGCTGCATCATAGCGCTCAGCCCGAAACAGGGCGATCGCCTCTTGCAGTCTGGGATCGACGGGGGCGGCGCTATCAGACCCAGGCTCGGAACTCAACGTCAGCTCTGTCATAGGAATCGGGGGGGATCTTGCAAGGAAAAAAGCTGGGGGCAAATTGGAACTTGCAGGCGGTTAGAGAGCGATCGCACGCAATATTTGCAATATTCGCAGCGTCAAGGCTCTGTATCGATCAGGGTACCCAATCCCCAGTCAAAAATCGAAAAGTGGGCACATTCCAAAACAAAAGGCTGGCGGACCAAAACAAAAGGCTGTCGGGAAAATTCCTGACAGCCTTCTATTACAAAATGTCACACCAGTTGCGAATCGAAAGATGGCAGCACTCAGGGCTAAATCGCCTCTGTCGCAATCAGGCTTGCATCCCTACGGGCAGGTTTCAGCAGCAATCGTGGGCACGCTGCCAACGGAACCTTCGCACAGCAGCGCCACAGTGGTGGCGCTACCGTCGCTCGCGTTTTTAACCCACACTTTGCCAGCGTAGCCCTTCAGCGTTGCGGTCGGGGTAGCAGTGGTGGTTGCCACGGCGGCAGCACCCGAACCTGCGGCGCTGGAAGCGTAGGTGTAGTTCTTGGTGTTGCTGATGCCCAGTTCCAGGTTGCTGAGTGTGCCAAAGGTGTTCTTCTCCAGGAAGTAGGCTTGCTGACCACGGTTGATAGAACCCACGTAGGTTTGAGCCTCAGACTGGCGAGCCTTGTTGGCCTGGTTCAGGAAGGAGGGTAGCGCAATGGCGGACAAGATACCGATGATGATGATCACCACCAGCAGTTCAATCAGTGTGAAGCCTTCTTCGCCCTTTTTCTTATCGATCAGGTGCTGCAAAAACTTCGCTTTCAGTTCAGTCTTCATAGGGTAGAGTCTCCTTGAGGTTGCGGGATACTGGGTTTCTAACTCCTGGTGTTAACTTACCCAGCCTGTGTTCGTTTTATATCAGGGGTCTCAAAATTTTTCTGGGAGTTTCTCAGAAGCTGAAAGCCTTGCGGTGTGAGGAATCCAACTCAGCGAGTACGTATAAAAACGCATCCAATCGGTTCAACAAATTTTGTACCTTGGCAAATGCAGTATTCTCACTGAGTGGCTCCAGCGTTGTCCACTCCACGGGCTGAATCTGTTGCCAGCGCTGGGTTAGGGCGGCGACGGTCTGGGGTTCATCCCACAGGGGTAGCAGACATGCGGTTTCTAGACCCGTGAGCGCGACTGCGCCCATTGCGGGTAAGTCAATATAGCGAGTTAGCTCGAAGGGTTGTCCGGTGTTTACAGAGGCGATCGCCGCTTCTCGAATGGGCGCAGCCCGCAACACCGGATGCAGGTGAACCCGCGCCCACTGCCACGCCTCGTGGTCCCAGGCATCGACAGGGATTCCCGGCGGGGCAGCATCCGCCCGCACACACCAAACATCCAGCAGGCGGCTGACCGGATGTAGCAGTTCATACATGCGTAATTGTGCGGGTGGATCAGCAGCCATTAGGCTCATGCCCCATAGCGCAGGCAGGTCATCGCTCTCCTTAAACAAATCAGGCACTTGCCAGTGTCGCCAGTTCACCATGCTGAGAAACTCCAGGTTGGCCGCGCCCAGCAGGTCAAACACATCGGGAATTGTGAAGCCTTTGTCGCCTACCAGCAGATGATTTGCCAAAATGCTGCCGTCGCCGCCGGGTTGCTCATATTCGGGCTTCCAGGTGTGCTGCTTCAGCACTACATCCGGCTTTAGGGCTTTCATGGTGTTGATCACAACCTGCACGGCTTCGCTTTGCGAGGTTTCGGGCTTCATCAGCCCGATCGCCCGAAAGAGTTCTTGCGCTCGATAAAACGCATGGCGCTGGAGGGCGCTGTGCAGGTTCACCCGCAAAATACCGTCGGGCTTGAGGACGCTGGTCATGGCACGCAGCGCCGTCAGCGGATCGGGCACCAGATACAGCGTCTCGTCGCAGTTGATGTAGTCAAAATGGATGCCCAAACTGGGCAAATCTTCGATCAGCAGCGTGTAAAACTCCGTGTTGGGAATTTGGTGATAGTCGAGCCGCTGCCGCGCCAGCTTCACCGACTCTTCCGATAGGTCAACGCCGATGATCGTCGCTCCGGGATTGGCGATCGCCAGCAGATGCGCCTTATAGCCCGTGCCGCAGCCCGCATCCAAAATCACCTTGCCCACGGTATCCACCGCCCGCCGATAGCGCAGGTAGTAGGGCGTGACCATGCTATGCACAAACTGCATGTTGTAATCCGTCGCGGGCGACTGGTCGAGCGGAATCCGGGGATAGGGCGCGTTGTCAAACTGGGCGCGGAGTTCGTCGAGGGGGGAGGGCATGGGGGAGAGAGGGAAAAAACGAAGAACGAAGAGCGAAAAACGAAGAACGAAGAACGAAGAACGAAAAACGAGGGAGGGAAAAACGAAGAACGAAGAGCGAAAAACGAAGAACGAAGAGCGAAGAACGAAAAACGAGGGAGGGAAAAACGAAGAACGAAGAGCGAAGAACGAAGAACGAGGGAGGGAAAACGAGAGAGGGAAAAACAAAACCTCTTCTCTCTTCTCTCTTCATTCTTCTCTCTTCTCTCTTCATTCTTCTCTCTTCTCTCTTCTCTCTTCTCTCTTCATTCTTCTCTCTTCATTCTTCTCTCTTCTCTCTTCTCTCTTCATTCTTCTCTCTTTCCTATCTCCCTCGCGCTAAGACTCGACCAGCACAAACAAACACTGCTCTAGCCGCTTGATTAGCTCCACAGTTTGCCCCAGGGCAGCATCTGGAGTCATGGGTTCCAGGCTGGGCAGTTGGACGGGGTGGAAGCGCTGATACTGATGGGCGATCGCCGCGATAGAGTGCGGCCCATCCCACAGTGGCAGCAGCGATAGCGCCTGACTGCTGCTCAGCACCACGGGTGTTGGCGAAACTTGGCTGAGGTGGCGGCTGATTTCAAACGGCTGAGCCGCCTGACACGCCGCCATCAATGCCTGACGCACACGCTCAGTGCGGAGCTGCGGATGCAGGTGCAAGGTGGCCCGCTGCCAATCGCTGGGTGACCAGTCCTGTAGCGAGCGGTCTTGGGGCAAGTTGGACGGTTCCTCTTCGCTGATAATGCCGCACCAGGCATCTAGTAGGCGATGCACCGGGTTCAGCAGTTCGTAGAAATAAAGCTGCTCTTCGACCGAGCAGTTGGGCACGAGTCGATCCCACGGTTCTGGCAGCGCATGGGGGTTTTGAAACAGGTCGCGCAAGTCCCAATGCAGCCAGTTCACCATGCTGACTAACTCCAGACCGGCCGCTCGCAGCAGCCCAAACAAATCGGGAATCGTATAGCCCTTGTCGCCCACCAGCAGGTAATCCACCAGCACCCCCTCTGGCTGCTGATCATAAATCGGGTGCCAGGTGGTGGTTTTCAGCACGACGTGATCCTGGAGGGCGTTCATGGTTTCATGCACCAGGCCCACCTCCAAATCTGTTGGATTGTCGTCCATCAGCCCCAGCATCCGAAACAAATCCTGCGCCTGATAGTAGCGGCGACGCTGATAGGCGCTGTGCAGATTGACCCGCAAAATGCCGTCGGGCTTGAGCGCCGCTCGCATCGCCTGCAAGCCTGCCAGCGGATCGGGCAGCAGATACAGCACTTCGTCACAGTTGATGTAGTCGAACTGGATTCCCAAGCTGGGCAAGTCTTCGATCAGGCCGGCGTAGCATTCCACCTGGTCAAACCCGTGATGGGCGAGCCGCTGGCGGGTTAACTCTACCGACTTTTCCGACAAGTCCATGCCCACAATTTTTGCACCCGGATTGGCCTCCGCCAGCATCAGGCACTTGTAGCCGCTGCCGCAGCCTGCATCCAAAATCAGCCGATTTTGCGGGTCGATGACCTGGCCATAGCGACGGTAGTAGGCGGTTACTAGACTGTGCTTGAACAGGGAATTTGGATCGTCTTTGGGTGACTGATCCAGCGGCACACGCGGATAGGGCGCGTGGTCAAACTGCTGGCGGATTTTGTCCAGGGCTTCGGGGGGGAGCATTGGGGAAGAAAGGAAGAAGGAAGAACGAAGAACGAAAAAGGAAGAAGGAAAAACGAAAAATGAAGGGGAAGATTGGGGAATTTGCTGTTGTAGCTTCTGTGTTAGTATGCCCGTCTGCACAGCAGAGTTACCTATGCTGGCTCACTTTGCAAGCTTTTTGCAAGTTTCAAGGCATCCTTGCTATTGCGCTGAGTTCTGATCGGCCGACTGCTCTTGTCGTAACGCTCGCAAAATTGGGATCTTGCGGTATTGATCGGGCTGGACGGCGGCCCAGTTGATGCCAGGGGGTTTGGGGAAGGTGTGGTGGGTGGCGATCGCCCCATTCCACCGCAGACGACTGGATGCTCTGATCAGCAGGGGTATTCGTCACCCGTTTAACCCCAAGGTAATGATGAGTTGTATGCCGGAGCCATCGATCTGGTCGCGCAAATCCCTCATTGTCTTAAGGGTGACGGGTTCTACCCAATTGGGTGCGATCTCCGCCAGCGGCCACAGCACAAAGGCGCGATCGCGCATCCGGGGGTGGGGCAGTTGCAGGGTGGGCGTGTTGATCATGCGATTGCCGTAGAGCAGCAGATCCAGATCTAGCAGCCTCGGCCCCCAGCGCTCTCGCCGCACCCGCCCAAACTGTCGTTCGATTTCCAGCAGCACGCCTAGCAGGGTTTCAGGAGGCAGCAGCGTATAGACCAACACACAGGCATTAATATAGTCCGGCTGGGGCGGGCCAATGGGGGCTGTCTTATATAAGTGCGATCGCTCGATAAGCTGCACCCCAGGTATGCGGGCGATCGCCTCAATGGCCGACTCGACAATCGCGATCGAGTCACCCAAGTTGCTGCCGAGGGCGATCGCCGCACGCACCGCATTCGGCAGCTCAAATTCATGAATCATGAGGATTAAACGAAAGATTAAACTCGCAGAGACTACCAAGTGGGATCGACGTAAAGGTTGATGGTTAGTTGGGTTGCCCCAGCCGGAACCGCGCTAATGCAAGCACAGACCGACTCATTACCATTTACCTCCACCTCGCAAGCATGACAAGACCCCATCAAACAGCCCGTGGGAATCATCACACCTGCCCGCTCTGCCACTTCCAGCAGCGGCTCGCCGGGATCTGCCTGCACCGTCACGTTGTCGGGCAAAAAGTGAACTTCTACACTCATGGGCGACTCAGATTCAGCGATTTCACAATTTAGCTATCCATCAGCTTAGCGATCCATCAGCTATCCAAATAAGACAACAGCGCCGATAAATCCAGATAAGACTCAAAGGCATCGGCCAGTGAATCTAGCATAGACTCTCGCTGCTCTCGATAGTTAGAAACGCCCGTTGGCAGAGACTTCAGACCCCGCTGCTGGCGCAACCGATTCAGCCAAGCTCGTCGCCATGCGCCGTTGTCAAAAATACCGTGCAAATAAGTCCCCCACAGCGACTGGGTAGAATCCACTATGCCCAAATTGCGATCGTCAAACAGCGGCTTGAAAACCGGGCCCTCCGGTTCCTGGTCGGCATCGGCCAGATGCGTGCGCCCCTGATGAATTTCATAGCCCAGTACCGGCAGCCCAACTTGCGGAAAATTAGACGTGACCTGCCGCTGCCGCGCCACCTTTTGTCCTGTGATTACCGTCTTAATCGGCAGCAGACCTAGACCCTTATAGCGACCTTCCTGCCCTTCTACACCCTCTGGATCAGCCAGCATGGTGCCCATCATCTGATAGCCACCGCAGATGCCCAGCACCGTTCCCCCCGCAGCAGCATATTTCTGAATCGCCTCAGCTAACCCGGTGCGCTGGAGGGCAATCAAGTCAGCAATCGTGGTCTTAGAACCAGGCAAAATCACCGCGTCAGGATAGCCCAGAGAATCTTTCAGCCCGATATATTTCACCGCAACGCTGGGTTCGGCCTCCAATGGGTCAAAGTCTGTAAAGTTTGAAATGCGGGGCAAGCGAATCACGGCAATCGTCACTTCGTTGCTGCCGCTTTGCTGTCCTCGGTCAAACAACGAGAGCGAGTCTTCGGCTGGGAATGAATGCTCTATCCAGGGAATGACACCGAGAACGGGAATGCCGGTCCGCTCCTCCAGCCAAGTGAGTCCAGGGTCGAGCAGCGCCTTCTGTCCGCGAAACTTGTTAATGATAATGCCTTTGACCAAAGCGCGTTCCTCTGGCTCCATCAGTTCCAGCGTGCCGACAATCTGGGCAAACACGCCGCCCCGCTCAATGTCGGCAATCAGCAGCGTGGGCGCGTTGAGGTGGGTGGCCACGCGCATATTGGTCAGGTCGCGCTCTTTCAGGTTGACCTCGACAGGGCTGCCTGCGCCCTCGCACACCAATAGGTCAAATTCTTCGCCTAGCCGAGCCAGAGATTCTTCGATCGCCTGCCAACCCGGCTCAAAATATTCTGTGTAATAGTCAGCCGCGCCGACCCGGCCCACTGGTCGTCCCTTTAGCACCACCTGCGAAGTCATGTCCCCTTGGGGCTTGAGCAAAATCGGGTTCATTTCCACGCGGGGCGCAACGCCTGCCGCCCAGGCCTGCACCGCCTGGGCATGGCCAATTTCTCCGCCCGTCGCTGTGACGTAAGCATTGAGCGCCATATTCTGCCCTTTGAAGGGCGCAACTCGCCAACCCCGACGGCTCAAGATACGGCACAGGGCCGCCGTCAGCATGGACTTTCCGACATGAGACGCGGTTCCCACTACCATGATGGCTTTCATCCAAGACCTCCGAAAGAGCGTAGGCGAGCAGGGGCGATGGGCATGAGCAAGATGCAAAGCTAAGGTACGGGTGCGGAAATGGGTTAGTTCGAGATGCCGAGGTGCTTTGACTCGCTATTTTGATTTCTCGCTATTTTGATTTACAGCCTATGACTAGGGAAACCTGAAAGACTGGCGGAAATCTCAGAGCAAAGATGAACGGTTGGAGTCATTTTGGAGCCATTTTGGAGCCATTTTGGAGCCATTACTGGAGCCATGCAGGGGGACGAAACCAGCGGGCTAGAAGATTCGCAAGGCGATCGCCCAAGTTTGGCGGGGGAATCCGGTTGCGCTCGATCCATTGGTCTACCAGAAGGCGACCGAGCGGCGTGAGCCGAAAGCTATCGGTGAGTCCTTGTCCATCTACCTCGCGCCGCAGTACGCCCACATTGATCAGCCAGAGCAGGGCATCTTCGGCGGCGAGTTCGGCCAGCGGGCGGCGAGTGTAGCGCCGCTGCACACCCGATGATCCGGCGATCGCCCTCAGCGACACTCCCTCTTGGCGCATAGTGACAAACAGCGGCAACAAGAAGGGGGAACAGGCGACTGCCCGACGGGCCCGCTTGAGCGTAGACAGCGGATACTGCGGAATAGGTTGAGCAGGGGTTGCAGAGCAGTCAGGGGGCTGAATCGCAGTCATAGGTACAGAGACGACAGGGGCGAAACGCAGGGCGAGGGGCAACGAGACAGGCTTACAGAGTTTGGAGAGATGGCGCAGCACTCTGCTCGAAATAACGGGCGTGAAGTAACGAGCGCGATGATGGTGGGGTATGAAGTCCACGAGTCTTTATACATAAGCTTACTCAGACCAGCCGACAGACTCGCAAAATTCAGAATGGCTCACCAGAGCTAGATGGCTCACCAGAGCTAGGCTCGAACGCAGCTTTTGTGAACAATGTCTTGTTTATTCTAAAGCTAATAGAAATGGCGGGGCGATCGCGCAACGTTCTAACTTCCAGGATGCCCCAATTGACTCTAAAAGCAACAGAAACTTAGGGCTTATGCCCGTTGCCCCCTGGCTTGAAGTCTGCGTCCAATAGCAGGCATCCAGGTGTCTCGCAGGCAGACGAATGGCGTGTCTGCCCATGTCGATCGTGACCGATATCAGGAGACATAGACAAAAGGGTTGACGAAGTTAGCACAAAGATAGTACAAAAATACTATTTTGAGCTACCATGAAAGATATGCAGAATTGAGTACTTAGGTACTATTCGGATCATCCCAGATCTGAATGCAATGAGTGCATCCGTCTTGATGACATCCGTCTTGATGACATCTGTGCTTGATGCACGTCTCTTACCACATGTGTCTTGATGTATGTGTCTGAACGCATTGGATTGACTGCATTTGAGCCGCTGTCCCACAAGAACTGAGCAAGCACGAGCCAACTGACCCGCTCACCCCTTTGGGCTATCCCAAGTCCTCAGACCGCAAGCAAGCTTCAGGAGTTGAACGCATGAACGAATCCCCCGCCACTCAACCCACGTCCACCTCTGCTAACCAAGTCGAAATTCGCGCAATTCAAGAGCGGCTCCAGGCAATTCGGGCTGGACAAGTTGTTCCGTCCCCTGCTCCCCGCATGGTGGAAATGTTTCCTGCCCGAGGCGCGGTGGGGGGACGGGTAAGCGCGATCGCCCCTCCAGAGCGCCCTCCAGAGCGCAGTCGGG